>NZ_JADYTJ010000100.1 GCF_021531075.1 Bacteroides caecigallinarum
TTTCCGAAGCAAACAGGCAGACAGCCTGTTCCAGAAAGGTATAGAAACTTTCCTCAGCCGGAAAATCGCCCGCATTGCCTGGAATACCAGACCAGTACAGCACCGGAGTATCTATCGTGTTGTAATGAGGTACGCATCCCATCAGGGCAAGCTGGCTGCCGGTATCGTTCTTGATACGCCTTAACTCTTCCTCGTCTTCCGCCCAGGCCAGTACGTTACAGTGGCACCGTACCGGAACAAGCCCTTTCGTATGCGCCTCGTCAAGATACATTTCTGCCCATTCATAGTTCACGGCATTGCTGCGGCTGTATTTCGACAGGGACAGCATGTTGCGTGAGGTCTTTTCCATGCGTTGCAGGATTTCCTGCGCGTCATCGATGAACACGTACTGCGAATAGACATGGTTGCATGAAAGCAGGAGTCCTACCGGAGCCGCAAACGAAAGACGGCAGTCGCTACGGTCCGTGGATAAGCGCTCATAGCGCATGTCCGTGCCCACACTGCCGGGAAGGTCTTCCGTATCGGAAAGCACATGCAGGCAAAGACGTTTGTCACCGATGCGCATACGTTCCGGATCAAGGCAGATGTCCTGTAATACGGGGTGCGTGTCCTCCATACCGAGAGTCAGGTATCTTTCAATCAGCCCGGGACATTCTTCCGTTCCGACCACCTCTTCCGTTCTGAGACGCTTCATCCTGACATGCCCCGAATCGTTCATGATATGCTCGAACTGCTCCACCGCCTCCAGGAATTTCACGACCGAATCCCAGTCCGTGATTTCCTTGGGAAGGATATAGCCGCGGCACAGGGTACTGAAATCACTGCGGCGACGGGCACGTTCGCGTTTGGTCTTTGTCAGATACAGGAAGCAGCGGTGTCTGAGATACGGGCGTTCGTTGAAATGACGCTCATAGCTGCGGGACAGGAAACTTTCCGTCCCGTCTCCTTCGCTCCGGTAGTTTTCCTTGACGAACCAGTCCTGCTTGTACACGACCGAATAATTGGGAAGCACCTTCATGGCCTTTACCCAGGTACCGTGAATGGCTTCGTATTCCGTCGCCGTCACCGTGTACAGTTCAGGCAGCTCAACCTCGAAGGCTACCGTAATGTCCGCATCCTTGCTTACGATGCAGTTGTTTTCCACGGCCAGAATCGGGAATCTGTCTTCCAGATCACAGGCCTTCAATACACTTCTCATTTCTTTCTCTTCTTTTTGGTTAATGCTCTGAATATTCTGCGACGGGCTGACAGATAGCGCGGATGGCGTTTCTCGGCCAGCATCTTCATCAGCCCGTGCTCACCGTAGCGGGCATTCATGCGGAAGGTCAGCCATACGGCCAGGGAACCGGATACCGCTCCGAAAGACAGGCATACCAGCTGGCTGACACCGGCCATATACAGGACAACCACCGCAAGAAAGACCGATACAAGGCCTCCGGCAAAAAAGAACAGGTACTGTGATTTCAAGCCCTTGAACTCAATCGGACGGCCTGCTCCTTTGTTGATACGGTAATCCATGGCTTACAGGAAGAAGGAACGGAGAATGGTGGCGGCCACAATCAGGAAGATGCAGGCGAAGAACCAGCTCGCTGCAGTCTTGGACGTATCGGGATCGCCGCTGCTGAACTTGCCATACGTCTTGATACCGCCGACCAGACCGAGTACGGCTCCAATGGCATAACACAATTTGGTGGCCGGATCGAAATACGAAGTCATAAGGCTGGTAGCCTCATTGATGCCGGCAAGACCCTGTCCCTGTGCGAAGGCACCTGCCGCTGCCAGCACACACAATACTGAAAATAGGATTCTTCTCTTCATTGTCGAATCATTTTGGGGTTTGACATAAATGTTGAATTCGACTGCAAATATATAAGGCTTAAACCGCTGTGATACAACACCGTCATCAGGTGTCACCGGATGTCATCAGATGTCATTCAGGAAGCCTTACAGACATAAAAAAAGCATCCCGAAAAGATTTTCGGGATGCCTGAATATATCGGTGTCAGATATATTTCCGCCAGTCGTCAGACGGCTCATTCCCATCCTTTACTTTAAGAGGTTTGGGGTTGCCGTCCTCGTCAAGATACCTTTCTATCAGTTCCTCTACAATCGCGGAATTCTCCATATTGGAAAGGAACACGTCAATCAGGCTGGTCTGCCTGATGGAGAACAGGACACGCGCTGCCTGCATGGCCTTCTCATGGTCGGCTTCATCCTGATGTGTCAGATATTCGCCGAGTACTTCCATGTCCCTGCTGGATAGAACAGGTGATACGGATTCCACTTCGGGAGACTCCGCATCAAGGTCTTCCTGGACTTCCTGCAGGAGTTTCATCTTATCCAGCTGAAGGTTGCATTCCACATCTTCCTGCTGCACATCCTCCTCCTCACCGATAAAATTCCTTTCAAGTGGCTGGCTCATGAAGGGAGCGGCAGTCTTTCCGGCATTTTCGTCCAGATAGACATAACGGGTACTTCCCATCACTTCTGCATCTGAAACCGCAGATTCCGTTCCGGCAGCTTCTTTCTTTTCCTTCTTCACGCAAGGTTTCCCATAAAGCAGGGTACAAACAGTTTCGATACGCCTTCTCCAGCCATACACGCTGTACAGCAAATAGCCTATACAGACAATCCGTACACAGAAGTATATCAGTTCTTCCATAAAGAATCCTTATAGAGAAAACATTCAAGTTCATTCTTCAGCAATTCTCTGTGGCGTTTCAAGTGCTCCTCCACGATATTGCTCACATAGACTGAAACACTCATGCCGGGAGCCATAAACGGAATAAGGCGGCTTGCCTTGTTATACAAACCGCAACGGATACGAATCTGGCGTCCTTTCCCGACTGGAGCGTCGTTCAGATAGACACGGCTATATTCGGGAAAACAGTTCGCTATTCCTATTTTCTCATTCAACTCTCTGACCTGTCTTTTCAGTGAACAAATCTTATTGAACAGTAAATAAACGCAACATAACAGCAGACCGCAAACCAATACGGCAACAGTCAATACAATCCACATCATTTTCAGAATGTTTTTGGGGTTTTTCGGCGAAACAGCTCGCCAAGCTCTTCACTGTAAGTCTCAAGATGGTGTGCCAGCACATTATC
>NZ_JADYTJ010000101.1 GCF_021531075.1 Bacteroides caecigallinarum
TTATAAATAGTGAAGGATAGTTGAAAGTAAATTATACTATTTGTGTTATACATTATGTTTGATATTGATGAAAAATTAAATAACTGATTTATCTATGAACAAATTCTTAAATCTATTATTCGGGGGAATACTGATGGCTTTTCCTTCAGAAACACAAGCGAAGGATATCTATCACAAAGGTTGGATAGATTTCAACAAGAATGGTGTAAAGGATGTTTATGAAGATCCTTCACAGCCTGTTGAAAAGAGGGTTGAAAACCTGTTGCAACAGATGAACATCAATGAAAAGACATGTCAGTTGGCAACACTTTATGGCTATGGACGAGTACTTAAAGACTCTCTTCCTACAGAAAACTGGAAGAATGAAATATGGAAGGATGGTATAGCCAATATCGACGAAATGTTGAATGGAGTAGGAGGAAAGGCAAGACTGGTGGAACAGATGCTATATCCATTCAGTAATCATGCCGAAGCTATCAACAAAATTCAGAAATGGTTTGTCGAAGAGACAAGACTTGGTATTCCTGTTGATTTCAGCAATGAAGGTATTCATGGTCTTAATCATACCAAGGCAACTCCTTTGCCAGCTCCTATTGCTATAGGAAGTACATGGAATAAAGATCTTGTATATAAAGCGGGAAAGATAGTTGGACAGGAAGCCAGAGCTTTGGGATATACAAATGTTTATGCTCCTATTCTGGACGTTGTTCGTGACCAGAGATGGGGACGAACTCTGGAATGTTATGGCGAAGATCCTTATCTTGTTGCATCGTTGGGAATACAGATGGTTGATGGAATACAGTCGCAGGGAATTGGCTCTACACTTAAACATTTTGCTGTATATAGTGTTCCAAAAGGTGGAAGAGACGGTAATTGCAGAACAGACCCTCATGTTTCTCCAAGAGAGATGCATCAGATTCATTTATATCCTTTCAAGAAAGTAATAAAGGAAGCACATCCAATGGGAGTAATGAGCAGTTATAATGATTGGGACGGTGTGCCTGTAACAGCAAGCCATTATTTCCTTACTGAACTTTTGAGAGAGGAATATGGTTTCGACGGATATGTAGTGAGCGACAGCGAAGCTGTAGAGTATGTTCATACGAAACATCGTGTGGCAGAAACATACGATGATGCTGTACGTCAGGTTCTTGAAGCCGGATTGAACGTAAGGACTCATTTCACTCAGCCTTCTGATTTTATTAAGCCTATCCGCAGTCTTCTGGAAGAAAAGAAAATATCTATGGCTACAATAGAGAAGCGAGTGGCTGAAGTCTTGAGTGTGAAATTTCGTCTCGGACTTTTTGACCATCCTTATGTAGAGAAAGTTAAGGAGTCGGATAAAGTTGGAGGTGTAGACCGTAATATGGATTTCGTAAAACAGATTCAGCAGCAGTCTTTGGTTCTTCTTAAAAATGATGGAAATCTTTTACCTCTTGACAAGAACAAGATAAAAAAAGTGCTTGTAACCGGTCCGCTTGCCGATGAAAGTAATTTTATGGAAAGCCGTTACGGTCCTAACAGACTGGAGAAAGTTACAGTTCTGAAAGGTTTGCGTAACTACCTAAAAGGTATTTCGGAAGTGGATTATACTAAAGGATGTGATGTTATAAATAAAGGATGGCCTTCTACTGAGATATTGCCAGAAGATCTTTCCGATTCAGAAAAGGCCGATATTCAGAAAGCTGTTGATAAAGCAAAAGATTCTGATATTATTATTGCTGTTTTGGGAGAAGACGAATATAGAACAGGTGAAAGCCGTTCGCGTACTTCGCTTGATCTTCCGGGACGTCAGCAGGAATTGCTCGAAGCTTTGTATGCAACAGGTAAACCTGTAGTATTGGTATTGATAAATGGACAACCACTGACCATTAATTGGGCTGATAAATATATACCTTCTATTCTTGAAACATGGTTCCCAAGTTGTCAGGGAGGAACTGTAATTGCGGAAACATTGTTTGGTGATCATAATCCGGGTGGAAAACTGACAGTTACTTTTCCTAAGTCTATTGGTCAGATAGAATTGAACTTCCCTTTCAAACCGGGTTCACATGGTAATCAGCCACGATCGGGTCCTAATGGCTCTGGCTCTACTCGTGTACTGGGTGAGCTTTATCCATTTGGTCATGGACTCAGCTATACAAGTTTCAAGTATTCCGATATGAAGGTAACTCCACTCGAGCAGGCTACTCAGGGAAATTATACTATAACTTTCAATATCACAAATACAGGGAAACGTCAGGGAGATGAAATCGTTCAGCTTTATGTACGCGATAAGTATAGCAGTGTAGTTGCATACGATTCTGTTTTGCGTGGTTTCGAACGTGTTTCTTTAAATCCTGGTGAAACAAAACAGGTTACATTTGAACTTACTCCTGAGGACTTGCAGTTGCTTGACCGTAATATGCGATGGACTGTGGAGCCAGGTGAATTTGAGTTTATGATCGGTGCTTCAAGTAAAGATATAAAGTTGAAAAAGACAGTAAAGGCTTTATGAAAATATAAAAGTAATGGTGCAATCCGGTAATCCGGTTGCACCATTACTAACTAATGAGAAATTTTGTCTAGTATTTAGTTTTTGTATTATTCTGCTGTAATTTCAATTACATAACTCTGAGTATGTGCGAATCCGAATACTTCTAGGCCTACTTTCATCAGATAGTCGCCTGAATAAACCTTGCCATTTGATTTAAATGTTGATTCTGTAGCAGGCATAAGGTTTATTTCTTCTTATTACTGTCCGCTAAAGACGTGAATTCCCTCCCAACTTGCTGAAATAGATAAGTTGGGAGTTATTTTCATATCAGACAAGCCCCTCTTATGAGCTTATTACCTCCTTAGGTGGTGGTTCTGCTGC
>NZ_JADYTJ010000102.1 GCF_021531075.1 Bacteroides caecigallinarum
TGTTTATACTGTTTAATACAGAAAGAAAGGAAATAGGCTATTACCTTAAATATTTATTTTATTTAATACGGCTTTTTATAATAACCAAACGGCTCATCTCCATATGAAAATCGCCACGATTCTCTCAAACATTAGTTATTTGGATAGCATCTTTAGTAAATACATGGATATTATCAACATATTTTACATGTCTATAAAATAAATCATTTTTATAAACTAATATAGGGATGAAAAAGAAATTCGGATTTATCATATCTTGAGGTGGAATTTTGGATTTAATAGCTCCCTGGGATTGCAAATCTCCTAATTCTAGGTTAGATATCAAATACTCTTTAAACATTTCTTGTTCAAGAGCGATTCGTATTCCTCCTTTATCACCGCCATACATTTTCCACAATGGAATGCTTTCTTCTGTAGTTTCAGTCCAACATGATACAAAAATATATCTACAGAATTTCACTCCTAGAGATTCTGTATTACCTTCCTCCAAATCATCTACTTTATCCAAACGATTGAAACGAATTGTTTGATTTTTTAGGATAAGAGCAAGTGATTCTAAATTTGTGTAATGGTATATTCTCATATTTTCAAATTTCTATTTCCCTCCTTTAATCCTATTGCAATTCTTACAAAGTATCTGGCAATTTCATTTTTTTGAAGTTTTGTTTGTGCTTTGTTGCTTTGTCAAGGACTTTCCCTCAGATTTCAATCGCCGCTCCACCTTTTTTACGTCCTCTCCTGGCGGTAGTTGTTCCGGAACAATTCCACGTTGAAGTAACATCTTTCTTACGGCTGCGTTGTTGTCTACATGCTCACGAGTGATTTGTTCTTGGCCGTGCAAATCTTTTTGTTGTACATTCACTGAAGTCATTTCTGCGGCGAAATCTTTTGCTTTTATACTGATTGTTGGAAGGAAGTCAGCTAAAGGACGGTTATCAGGAGCACCTAATCTGCGTTTCAGCAATGCTGTGTCTAAATGAAATAAAGCTTTATCTCCTTTGGAACGAATTATGGCAAAACCTTTATTGTCAATCCCTCGTTCGTATATTATTCCAGATAATCGACTTTATGTTTCAGCAAGTTTGTTACGTGCAATAACACGTTCATAATCAAGAATTCTTTTTTGAACAAGCTCTGCTCTTCGCGTTTGTACAGCAAAATAATTTTGTGCAAATGCTACTTGAGGTTTGCGTGGGTCTCCATTTTGTGCAATCAAGTAACATGCATATCGTGTAAGCATATAATCATTAACTTCACGCTGAGCACCTGAACCTAGTATGACCATTTTCCCGGCGTTGGGAAAATGGTTTTCTGGATTTTCTCCTGCATTTATACATGCTTCTTTTGCTTTATCTATTACATTATTAAATCTTTCCCATTTAGTATATCCCAATATACTCGATAATTCTCTTGCGCTCCAGCATTCCACTCCTTCGTATTCGTTTGCGATGGATTCAAATTGCTGGAATAGTTCTATTATTTCTTCAGCTTTCATAGGTTTACTTCTTGATTTTACGGATTAATATTCTCTTATATGAAGAATGTACAATTTCTCCATTAGGACCAAGATAATATGTCTTTTTGTTTCCTTTTCCCTTTAGAACGGCATTCTCATTAGTTTTACCACCACTTTGACCTGTTGGAATATCTGAAGCACGATCTATTTCTTTATAATCATTATATTTCTTTGTATCTGGACACAAATCATGGCATCCTATTTGCGTAAGTCCTAAAATTTCAAAATAATCAGTTCATCAACAAAAATACTCTTTTTATTCCAAAATGAAAAATAATTAAATACAAGATTATTTTCACTCTCACATCATTTACACAGAGGTGGGGGAAGTGTACTTCCTCTAATCTAACAGCTTTTAATACCATTTAAACGCTGTTTAAACGGAGTTTAAATGGTATTTAAATAAAACAATCCTCAAAAATCAATCTTCTAAATTTTCTTTGTGTTATTGCTCATCTCATTCCCTTATGAATCTAAAATACATAAAACAGTGTCTGCATGCCTCAGTCTTTCATGCTCGGTATTACGTATGGCCTTGTATTGCTGTTCGTCTTTGGTATATTTACCCTTTTAGGTGGAAGGTATTTATATCTTCTTCGTCTCAAAGAACATATGGCTTCTGTATCTTTGATATCTATGTTTCACCTAATGGGGTCGGTCACTGACGTGTTTCTGTCTCAATTTACGAAGTCTCGGACTATAATTTATTTGCAAACTCAATTGTTAATATCAATTTGACAAATTGATAAATTTGTATATCTTAGAATATGAATTTTACAGATATAAGGTTGATACCTGACTAAAATTTAATTCTCAGAGTTTTGTATAGTGATAAAAGATGCTTGTTTATGGATAAAAAATATTATTTTCTTTTATAAACGTGTGTATTGCTGATATATGATATTGTGCTATTCTTGTTTGTTGTTATATTGATAGTGCTTAGTTGTCTGTGCATTTCCCTTAAATAGAGATGAAAACATCAATTTTTCAATGATTTTTGAGAGTTTGGAATGTTCCTAAAAAATGACAAGTCGTTTTGAAAATTCTTTTTGTCGTTTTACCTAAGATTTCTTGTCATTTTCTCTAAGTTTTTCTAATTGAAGACTGTTAATTTTTAGATGCGATTTAAAGGTTATGTTCTATTTAATGCTGTTTTTGTTGATTATATTTCGGCCAAACTTAACTGTTCTTCTTCGGATGATGAAAAATGATGAATGTTGGTGTCGCTTATTTTGTTGATTTGGTAGCAGAATGTAAGGGAAAAAGAAATTTACTGTAATATCAAAAAAATCTCTGAT
>NZ_JADYTJ010000103.1 GCF_021531075.1 Bacteroides caecigallinarum
TTTATTAGCATTCAATTAGTTTACACTTTTTTTATTCTATTTCTTTTTACTGTTTTTGGCCCTTTTATTGGCTTTTAAAATCGTTAAATGTGGTGGTAATTTATCGAGTAAATAATAACAATCAGTGTTTTTATTTACAATATTCTCAAATTCAGATGGAGAAAGCTTTGATTTTAGTCCAAGTTTGTAAGAACCTTTTAAAGAAATGTTTATGTCTAGATGGTTGAGTGGATGTAAAGCACCATTACAACTCTTTGGGTCATAATCATATCTTAGATAACAAGGTTCATGTGCCCAAAAGTATTCTAACAACTTGTAGGCTTCTATATTTAAGAAAGTATCCTCTTCATCTCTTGATTCATACACATCTATAATAGAATCGCATTTTACATCGTCAAGTATAGAAATCGCATTTGAAATGAGTTCTAACGTACAATTAATGCCAGAAGTTGTATAAACAGAATTCACTTGTTGTGTAAATTTATCAACTTCTACCTGACATGGATACTCCAAAGAGTAAAATTTATCAATGGAAAGATAAATAAAAATTCTACTTTGCTTGTCAATAGCTAATTTTAGATAGGCTTGTGATGATAAAGATGTATCTTTTATGTCTATAGAATCATCATTAGAGAGAATTTTTCTTGTGATTTCAAGCAATACTCTTGTGTAATCCTTATGTTGTTTCAATGTTTGTGAAAACTTCTTGTTTTCATAAGATTCTATTTTACGCAAAATAATCTTCATCATCAATAGTATTTAGGAATGCTTGTATTAATTCCTTTAATTGAGCATTATTGTTTTTCATTGGAATGCCTGCTAACGATTTTCGGATAGCCTCTTTAATCTTGGGATTTGTGATGTTTAATTCTTCAAATACATTGTTAATTCTATCCTCCAATGATAATGCTTGCTTTCCTCCTTTTATCCAAGCTTTAATATCTATTTGTTCTTTGTCTGTAGGTTCGATTACTACTATCTTTTTTTCTTTCATAATACGTTGACCACCACTATACATTTCTTGGGTAAAACCATTGTCATTGCCTTTAGGTAATACCAAATAAGAACGAATAAATGATCGTGTGAGCATTGTGTACAATGTATTACGATAACTTTTTTCTTTAAGAATTTTTTTTGTTATACAAATAACAAAAGGATATTCCAAACCTTTTACATTATTTTTATTGCTTATCAGTATTTTCCCTTTTTCTGTCTTCTTGGATTCATATGCAATGTTACATTCCATACCAAGTTCTATTCCTATAGCTCGTTCGATACTGCTGGCCGATTGATAAATATATTGATCTGTATCTAAGAAAATAATAGCTATATCATCAGGTTTCACTGTTGGGAATTCATCGTATATTTTTTTTATAAGATTTATAATTCCTTTTATTAAATCTTGTATACCAATAATTTTCAAACTATCAAAATCAGGATCAATATCCTCAAATCTTCTAAGTGGATCACGTGTTAATGTGTATTGTTTACCTTCAATTTCTACATGATAACCACATTGTTCCCATTGTTCTTTGTCAAGCCACCATAGCTTCTCTTTCTCAAAAAGTCCCATACCTAAAGCTTGAGCAAACATTAATGTCTTTGGATCTGTACGATAACATTTACTCAACAAAAAATTAGGAGGAATAGTATCTTTTTTCTTTTCTTCAAAAATGGACTGGAATATATCACCAGCAATAAAACATTTTTTCTCAGTAACTAATTCGCATAGTTTAAAAAATGATTCTTTAAAATCCTGACTCTCATCAATAAATATATAGGTAAAAGCATGTCCATAAGCTTTAATTCTATCTCTAACTTGTTCGATAGCTTTTTGACAAGCTACATCAAAAGAACCACATTCCCGCAAACTGTAGAAACTTATATCGTAGAAACTACAAATATATCTATAGATACCTGAATACTCATTTCCATAGTTACCCCATGCACTAACACATAGTAATTTGTTCCAATCAATTTGCTGTTCTACCTTCATGAAGTTAAAGAACTCAGGTATTCTTTCTTTTAATTTTCGAGATAGAATTTTGTTAAAACAGGTAAAGCCAAAAACAGCATCTTCATTCTTTACATACAAATCTTTTAGTTTATGCATTAATAGTTCTGTTTTTCCTGTACCAGATAAACCTTGTATGGTGATTCTTTTTCCTTCAGCATCTAGTTCCTCATAAATAAAACGGGTCTGTTGACCGTCAAACAACTGGATTTTGTGTTTGACCTTATCTAAAAGATTGTCTGGTTCTTCTGCTGTTATGTTTTTCACATCATTAATGCTACCGATAAAAAGAGATATCAGTAAATCTAGTGTTCTGAAATCAGCAGTATCATTTATAACGATGTCATTGCAAAACCATGCTCGTACATCGTCAATTTCTTTTAATGAATAAATACCAGTTAATCTATCTCTCCATTTTCTAGGACGCCCTATCTTCTCCTTATATCCATACTTATCGCTGACTGAACCAATATCTTCTATTATGTCTTCACACAAATCATTGAAATTATCATTCATTTTACTAGTTGTGACGAAGGCTATTTTCTTTTTTGAAGATAATAAAATTATTAACGAGTCATCATTGTATTGATATTTACCATCTATAAGTGGACCGGACAACACGTATACTTGTTGTTTAATAGACTCAGCTATAGATTGCATTTCTTCCAAAAAACTTTTGTTTTTAGAAGTTTGTACTATAT
>NZ_JADYTJ010000104.1 GCF_021531075.1 Bacteroides caecigallinarum
ACTATAAATAATAGCAAGATAACCTCCTACAACAGCAAAAATTCCACTACTATAACTTCCCCAAAAATTTAACCACGAGTCATTTGATAGATTTGTTTTGATAATATTACCATATGTCAACAACATATTAATAATAAATGCAATAGTAATTCCACTAACTATGATTCCCCAAACAGCATATAAATCTTTTTTTTTCATCAATCCATATTTATTACAACGATTCACTAACTTTTTTAATCGCCTTATAAATCTCACTATAAGAATCTCTGCCTTTATATTTTTCGGCTAGTTCACATGCCCTATCCATTTTTGAATCAGCAAGCATTTCTTTAACCCATTTATCCTTCTCAAGGTATTTTCGAGTTTTATCGTATGTTGGCAGATATTGCTTTAATGCTCTTTCTGTAGCTGCTGAATCTTGAAAATGTCGACACGTATCTTCAAAATGTAGTAAAAACCAATATTCTATTGACTGTAAGCTATCACAGAGAATCACATTGGGATTATTTTCATATTTCTTTTTGAGCGACACCATTTTTTTATTTTCCGCATCAGAACGCCTGCTAACATCTGCATCAAAAACACATATTACAAAGACATCTTCATCTAGAAGTTCCTTTATCTTCTTATCTATTTTCTCAATACTATTGTTTTCAAATAAACGAGGAGAAATAGAATATCTATAACCAAGTATTTTTTTCAAATGACTGAAATAGAATAATTCAGTCAAACCCTCACCAACGATATGAATAACCTGTCTGGTTGCTGTATTTTTTCTTGCTTTTCTCATAAAAGTACATGATTATAGATTAGGAACTGCACCGAATTTACCAAATTTATATGCCTTTTGGAGAGAACTAATCCTATTCAATCCTTTGAAATCTGTTAGAGGATACAGCACACTTGATCCGTCCGGATTCTTTTCAGTAAACCAAACATTATCTTTCCTAAGCAAATCTTCTTCTCCTAATAGTCCATCATAATGTGTAGTGAGCAACAACTGGGCTTGCTCTGATTCTTTTAGAAAACGTTCAATGATGTATTCTATCAATTTCGGATGAAGAGAGGATTCAATCTCGTCAACTGCAAGAAAAGCATCTCTTTCAAGAATCTTTTGCACTTGAGCGGCCAAACCAAACGTACGGATAGTACCGTCCGATTCAAACAGTTCCGGGAACTCATAATAATCATTGTTACCATCATCAGATGAAACTTTATGCTGATACATAGTATAATTAATCAAACCCTTATGTGTTTCCTGTTCTTTGGAAGTAATATTTGAAATATTGAAATCAGCTTCCTGTAGATATCTCAAAATATAATCTTTTGCAGACTCATTCTTGATTGATTCTTCGGCATAACGACTTAAAGATGATGCAGGCACAATTGCCGGCATAACCTGATTGGTTAGATACTGAAGAACTGCCTCTAATTCTACAATATGTGTATTTACCTGCATATAAGCAGCAAAAACTGACATGTTATGCAAACACTTCAATGTTATTTCCTCTTTGACAGATTGCGACATTTTGATCTTCTGTCCAAATTTAATAACTGATACGTTATTCTCAGTATTTCTTTCAAATATAGAAGCAGGCTGTTGACTTGGATAATAGATCAGACTTTCCTTTGCTACGTGCCACCTGTCTAAAGCTACAGAATAGACATAACGAACTGCTTTTTCCTCATTCTTCAAGTAGAACGAAATCGAATATTCAGATAACTGCCTCGAACTTGTTTTATTCAGGAGAAACGGGACTATTTGAATTTGTTCTGCCTTATTAAGTGGGGTATAAGTAATGAATGACTTGATAAAATCACAAACTTTAATAATATTACTCTTACCCGAAGCATTTGCTCCATAAATGACAGCCACTTTCAATAGTCTCACATCCCCCCCCAATTCGACAACATGATATGACTCCATATCCTTACTTCTATCAGCTTCAAAACTTAATATAGCCTCGTCTCTGAATGAGAACATATTCTTAAATCTAATTTCTGCTATCATATAATCTGTTTTTCCACAAATATATAACTAAATATCTATATTTGCAAATTAGATTTCAATATTTACATCATTCATGCAAAAATCAAAAACTGATACTCTTTTATCAATTTATTGCGCCCGTAGTCAATATAATCATTAAATCAAAACATCAGTCCATCCATTAATATAAAAAATCGATACAAATCAACATCAGTCTTCATATTATCTTACTTCACAAAGATTTAAATACAACCCCAAAATACTTATTCTATTTGCATGATATTGCACGCCATTGATAAAAATGGCATATCACTAAAAAAAGGATAAAAAACACCTCGTTCTTGTAACTTATTTGCTGGAAAACTTTGAAATTCAACAAAATACAATTATCTTTGTCTTACAAAAAGAATGTGACAATATATAACTCATTAATAATCAATGAGTTACAATGACTAAAAATGACAAAAAATTAGACTTCTGTACCTTTTAGAGCCCCAAATATTTGATAATCAAAAACTTGCAATTACTGCATCGGTAAGTAACATAT
>NZ_JADYTJ010000105.1 GCF_021531075.1 Bacteroides caecigallinarum
TTATAATAGTTGCTATATATATGAATGTTTTTGTAGATTTCCTTTTTGTATTGTTTGGTAGAATTTAAAAAAATCATATGTTTGGTTTATTTATATTCACACTCCAATACACCTCGTACATCATCAGAAGCCGCTGCAACATAAGCTTTGAATTTTCCTGGTTCTACTGTCCATTTCTGGGTTCTGTCATCAAAGAACTTCAAGTCATTAGCGTCAATGGTGAATTTGACTTCTTTTTCTTCGTTTGGAGCAAGTTCAACCTTGCAGAAACCTTTCAGCTCTTTTTCAGGGCGTAGAAGACTGCATTTTT
Organism: Bacteroides caecigallinarum; assembly: GCF_021531075.1. GTDB lineage: Bacteria > Bacteroidota > Bacteroidia > Bacteroidales > Bacteroidaceae > Phocaeicola > Phocaeicola caecigallinarum_B. The sequence continues at coordinate 311 of NZ_JADYTJ010000105.1, forward strand.
CGTCTCCTATATATAACTGCACGGTTTCTTTACCTTTAACTTTACCTGTATTCTTTACTTTGACAGATATTGTCAGTTCTCCGTTTTCTGATATTGATTTTCCTGAAATAGAAGGTTTTGAATAGTCGTAAGTGGTATAGCTGATACCGTGGCCGAATGAGTACAGAGGCTTTATGTTTTTAGTGTCGTACCAACGGTAGCCTACTAGGATGTCTTCCTTATATTCCTGTTTGATACTATCGCCAGGGTAACTCATTTCGCCATAATAGTGTGCCGGACAGTCTTCCAGTTTCACAGGATAAGAGAAAGGAAGTTTTCCACTTGGATTAACTTTTCCTGTAAGGACATCGGCCAATGCTGATCCGCCTATAGAACCAAGATACCATGATTGTACTATTGAAGGTACTTCTTTTTCCCATGGCATTTCTACTGCGTTACCGCTTGTTATCACTACCACGATATTCTTGTTTACCTTCATTATTTCTTCGATTAATTCATCTTGTCCGAATGGGAGACCGAATGTCTTTCTGTCTCCACCTTCACAATCCTGGAAATGATTCTTGTTTAGACCTCCGATGAAAATCACCAGATCTGCTTTACCTGCTTTTTGTACGGCATCATTACGCAGTGAATCCATAGTAGCCTGTGGAATGACTTCTTCATTTCCGTACATAGGTCTTCCTGCCATGTATCCTTGAGCAAACTCTATTTTTGTTCCGAACTCTTTTTTAAGTGCGTCAAGTGGAGTCACTACAAGTTTTGGTTTCAGCTCTGACGAACCTCCTCCTGCCATAAGATTTCTCACAGCATTATCTCCGACTACAAGTACCTTATTATATTTGTTCATATCTATCGGAAGAAGTGCAGGAGCTTTCTTTGATGATTTGTTCTTGAGAAGTACTATTCCCTCGGTAGCAATGTTATATGCAGTCTTGTAATGTTCCTCACTTGTAATTGAACCGAAAGGCTTTTCTCTGTTCATGGCTGTGCGGAATATAAGTCTTAATACACGGGCTGCTTTCTCATTTACCACTTCCATTGGAATTTTTCCGTCCTTTACCATCTGCAGGTAATTCTTTCCCAGATAGTAATCGTCGTAACCGAATTCAGATTCTGAAGTCAGCCCGTTGGTATATGACCCCATTTCTATATCAAGCCCGTACATTGCTGCTTCGTATGTGTCGTGTGCAGCTCCCCAGTCGGTAATCACGCATCCGTCGAAATTCCATTCACCTTTCAGAATGTCGTTGTTGAGTAGTTTGTGGTGTGTAGCGTGAGTCCCTCTTACTTTGTTGTACGCTCCCATTATGCTCCATACTCCGCTTCTCTCAACTGCAGCCTGGAAGGCAGGAAGATATATTTCGCGCAAAGCTCTGTCGCTCAACTGCACGTCGATATGTCCGCGCCATAGTTCCTGATTATTCAGGGCATAGTGCTTTACGCAAGCTGCCACACCGTTCTTTTGAACTCCCTGGATATATGGCACACATAATTCAGCTGCCAGATAAGGATCTTCACCCAGATATTCGAAGTTACGTCCGTTCAATGGAGTACGATAAATATTTACTCCAGGACCGAGCAGTACATCCTTTTCTCGATATCTTGCTTCTTCACCTATTGCTTTACCATAGTCAGCTGCAAGAGTTGTATTCCAACTGGCTGCAAGACATGTCAATGCAGGGAAGGCTGTGCAGCTGTCGCTTGTCCATCCTGCGTAACCCCAGTCATTCCAGTTTATTTCTGCACGTACACCATGAGGGCCATCGCTCATCCAAAGTTCAGGAATACCCAAACGAGGACAACCCGGAGAACTGAATTTTCCCTGTGCGTAGCTTAAACGTGTTTTTTCTTCAAGAGTCATACGCTTTAATACGTCCTCTATCCTTAACTCTATAGGCTGTTTGTCATCCAGATATACAGGTATGTTGTTCTGTGCGTTTGTTGCTATAAATGACAAAGCCAATAGACCTGTTGTAATAAATGTATTTTTCATACGTAAATATTAAGCGTCCTACACATAAAGTAGGACAGGTTTATACTAAAATTGATAAAACCGAGTGTTTTGACAAAAGAAAGATTAGCACTCATGAAAACACAAATGCGGCTATTATACGATGATAAATAGCAACAGCTAAGAATTTAAAAGTTTCATACACGTGTACATAAGTCACAAT
>NZ_JADYTJ010000106.1 GCF_021531075.1 Bacteroides caecigallinarum
GTTTAATTTACATCCTCTTTAATTCTGCAATGAATTACACTATTAAGTATAGATTTGTGTGCTAAATTACACTTTTCCATACTTAATAGTGTAATTCCATTTATTAATTAAGTCTTCTCCAAATATACTTGCTCAATAGCTATCTATTGTTTTATATGTAGACTTTTGTATCTTTGCCCCGCATTTTTAATCAATTTAATTATTAACCAATGAAAGAAAACATTCAGAAAAGCAGCCGGACTATGCGTTTCAGACGCTATTCCAACCGCTCGTATGCAGTGTTCTCCACATTGAAATCTACGGTTAGTATCGGGGTGATGACAGTAGCTATGCTGGCATCTGCACCTGTTTCGGGTGTATCAGCCCAGACTGCCGAGAACAACAATGCAGGCGAGAAACTTTATGAGCTGGAGGAAGTGGAGGTAACCGGCAGCCGTGTGCCGCTCACAGTGAGTCAGGCAGCACGAATCGTGACTGTACTCGACCGCGAGGCTATTGCCGCCGCCCCTGTACAGAGTATTAACGACTTGTTAAAGTATGCCTCCGGCGTTGATGTCCGACAACGCGGTGACATGGGAGTACAAACGGACATAAGTATTCGTGGGGGAACGTTCGACCAAATTACTATCCTTCTGAACGGAATAAATATCTGCGACCCACAAACTGGCCATAATGCGGCCGATTTTCCTGTTGAATTAAGTGAAATAGAACGTATCGAGGTCTTGGAAGGACCTGCTGGACGTGTGTATGGCACATCATCGCTGGTGGGAGCCATCAATATCGTTACGCGTACAGCAAAGGACAGCGGGGCAGAGGTGTTTGCCGACGGCGGTTCTTACGGCTATTTCAAAGGTGGGGCGATAGTAAGCCATGTGAAAGATGGTTTGAGCAACCAGGTTTCGGGCAGCTACAGCCGCAGTGACGGATTCAGCCGTAGCAAGGCAGGAAATCTTAATGCCGACTTTGAGTATGCAAGACTGTTCTATCAGGGAAGATATGAGAACGATCAGGTAGATGTACGCTGGCATGCGGGTTTCACAAACAAGGATTATGGCGCGAATACTTTCTACAGCACTCTTTCCGACGAGCAGTTTGAACACGTAAGAAAGTATTACACAGCTGTTCAGGCGGAAACCAAGGGTGATGTTTATCATTTCAAACCATCAGTTTATTGGAACCGTTCTGACGATAGGTTTGAGTTTTATCGCGGAATGCCGGATAAATCTCCGTTTAATTATCATCAGACCGATGTTTATGGTGTGAACCTTAACAACTATATCCAGACATTCCTTGGAAAAACAGCATTTGGCGCAGAGTTCAGGAATGAAGGTGTAAGGAGTACATCGCTTGGAGAACCGCTCAATTCTCCGGTAAAAGTACCAGGAGCTGATGCCGATTTTACTCTCGGACTTAACAGGACTAATCTGAGCTTTCATCTGGAGCATAATATCGTGTTGAGGCGTTTTACTCTTTCGGCGGGAGTGATAGCCGTAAAGAATACCGGCAATGAAATGAAGTTCCGTTTCTACCCGGGTGTTGATGCCAGCTATCAATTTGCACGCGACTGGAAGGTTTATGCCTCGTATAACACTTCATTACGTATGCCTACATTTACAGAACTGTATTATTCCGTTGGTGGTCATAAAGCCGACAAGTATCTGAAACCTGAGGAAATGCAGGCTGTGGAAGTGGGAGTGAAATATATTCGCCCGGGAATACGTGGTACACTGAGTCTGTACCGCTATCACGGAACGGATATGATAGACTGGATAAAGGATATATCGCAAGGTGAAGATGCTCCTTGGCAGTCGGTTAACCATGCTGTAATCAATACAATGGGTGCTGAGGCTTCTGTTATGTTTGATATACGCGAACTGATGCAGCGCGATGCTTTTGTGCGTTCAGTCAATGTATCGTACAGCTATATCGACCAGGACAAGGAAACTACACCAAACCTGCAGTCGAAATATGCATTGGAGTATCTCAGACATAAATTTGTGGCTCAGGCAAATTTCCGGATATGGAGATTGCTTGAAATGAACTTGTCTTACCGTTGGCAGGACCGTATGGGTAATTACCAGAAAGGAAATGCGATGGTACCGTACGAACCGTATTCTCTTCTGGATGCACGATTAGCATGGAATGCGCCACAGTATAAGATATATGTAGAGGGAAACAACCTTCTGAACAAGACATACTATGATCATGGCAATATCCCGCAGCCCGGAATATGGGTAAGGGCAGGAGCAAGCTATAGGTTTAGATTCTGACAATTAAAAAGATGTTTTGTCAAATAGTATTGAATCTTTGTTTTTAGAGAGTTCTCGATACTAATCATAATATAACAGGAAGAGGGTGTGTCAAAATGCATGCCCTCTTTTTTTATGACAAAGCCCCGACTTTCCCAAGCCGAGGCTTTGTTATGTCCTAAAGATTTTGTATCTTTAAGCATAATCAAAACTAATATGGCAAAGAT
>NZ_JADYTJ010000107.1 GCF_021531075.1 Bacteroides caecigallinarum
ATATAATACTAATCCTCGTAGTGCTCAAAAACTTGCAGCCGTTCTTGATATAATAATTAAAAACAACAACGACAACAACAGCTAATACAAAAAATCTGAGTAAAGAGATAAATAGTCCACGTTCTTATTTGTCTCCTTTCGTCTTTGGACTATGTATTTAAACGTAAATAATCATAATTAAAATTGATATGAAAAAAATTATAAGTTATTTGTTCATTGCAATCATTACTATTAGCTCTTCATTATGTGTAACAAGTTGCGAAAGTAATGACGATACGGATAAAGACGCTACTGCAAATGATATTATGTTTAACGGGATTGAATATACTATTAAACAAGCTGATTATTTCATAGACCCCGTAGAAGAAGCCTATTGTTTTACAGCTTCATTCATTTCAGAAAGTGAAGAAAAGCCTATAATGCTTATCCTATATTATCCAAGATATTGCGATATGATAACAGGGGAAAACTTGGAAAATTCTTCTATTCATATTGCTATTGTATATGGTGAAGGAGAAATATCAGGCTCAAAAGTAAGTATGAATAGGACTGAAATTAAAAATGGCGACATAACTGTATTACCTTATAACACGGAAGGTAGAAGATTGGGATTTAATGATTTAACATTTACGACATCATCAAATCCTGATGAAACGTTCACTATTGATGGAGATATATTTTTTAAATATAAAATACTTGATAATCCAATAGAACATTAATATAAAAGGAGGTGTATCAAAATGATGCAACCTCCTTTTATTTATAATATTACAGGTTAAATTCTGCTTTAATTCTTTGAACTGTTGAGGGTGATACGTCACAGAGTTTAGCGGTTTTTCGTACACTTATACCTCGTTTTAATTCCTTAATTACTTGTCTATATTCTTCAGCTTTTTGTTCTGTAGATTTTGTGGAACCTTCTTTACGTCCAAGTTTACCGCCTTTCTCAATATAGAGTTGGCGACCACTATTTAGTCTGAATTTGATATTCTCACGTTCAAGTTGGGCACAAGTGCTGAGCGTTGCAATCATAATCGGTGCAAACATAGATGTATCACCCTTATCGTCCAATAATGTGAATTGTTCCTTTTGCATATATAAATTTATATTTTTGTCAACTAAATGTTTGACTGTTTCAAGTACTTCAAACGCATTACGTCCAAGACGAGAAAGTTCTGACACTAATAAGATATCTATATGATGTGTTTCGCAGTAGTCTAAAGCCTCAACAAGAACTTTACGCTCTGTATTTTTCTTTGCCCCACTTATTTTTTCTTCAAAAACATGAATAACTTCATATCCTTTGTAATCGGCATATTTTTTCAAATCCTCAACTTGTCTTTCGGTATTTTGACGGTCGGTAGTACTTGAAACTCTTGCATAAATTACGGCATTCATATTATATGATTTTTTGTTATATACTCATCTTATCTATGATACAAAGATAAAAAATTCTTTTATTGTATGCAAATAAATCAAAGAATAAAATGAATACATAGTATAAGTGTATTCTTATTGGTTTACTGATTTATTTGAATACACATATTACTTGAATACAGTTATGCTATTAATTCTCTTATATTCAATCGTTGGCATGATGAGGCTTGTATTTGGGCATATACCTCCTTGTACGGCTGCATTACACGTTTTATACAGGTGTTCTTACTCACTAATGTCCTGATTTTAGCCTCAACGGCACTCAAATCATAGTTACATTCCTTAAGTAGGAGGCTATGTTCATAATCTCTTAAAGTCATAGGTGACTCCTGAAAGTCGCTATAGACAAGAGCCTCATCAATTACCGATAAAATAGGATTACCGCATGAATTTAATACGGACATAAGGCTATTATTTGGAATGTTTAGTAACAGTCTTATTTGCTCCATTGTGTTAAGATTAAGCTCAAAGCGTATTTTATTTTTGAAATATAATAGTATTTCTTCTGAATTTGTGCAGGCTAACAAAAATTCTTTGTTATCTGCGGAATTTAATTCCTTGGCTTTATCATATATTATCAGTCGCTTCTTATGTTTTGGCGTTTTAGCTATATTCCCCAATACTATACCTTCTTTCCCTCGATAGGGTTTATCTTTCCATTTATTGTGGTTTACAATGTTGGGTCTTATGTTTTTTAATATTCTGTCTATGCAATCAAATTCAACATCTTTTGTTACATCACATTTAACAACCTCGCTATTATGAATTATGGCATCTATATCTAAATAACAAAGCCCTAACTTATTTATTTGCGATAGACAGTCTTTTATGTTGTTTTGGTTGATAAGATTTGGATATTTATCAAGTAAAATTTTACCTGTAAACTCTAATACTAACTCATTATGTTCGTAGTTAATCATAAATAATAAGTTGTAAGGTTTATCTTGTTTATATTTATAATAAAGAATATTTCCTT
>NZ_JADYTJ010000108.1 GCF_021531075.1 Bacteroides caecigallinarum
ATTATGATGTCTCCCGTTTGTATATTTTTAGAAATTACTGATTTTATGCATTTCTTATTTTCAAAAGTTTCTATGCATTGGTGTACCTAAAAGTAGATGCAAAAATCAATCATGAAAAAATAGTTTTAAAGATATCCCCCGTTTTTCAGCCAACAAATATAGTGTTTTTATTATTACATACAAACAGTATTATAAAACGACAGTTCATTTTTCATAAAACGACAAGTCGTTTAAAGTAAAATGAACTGTCGTTTTTAAACAATGAAAATATGACTTAACGTATGGACATAAAAAAAGGAGTACCGCTGTACTCCAACCTTTGTTAACCTTAAAATCTAATACTATGAAAAACACAGTACAAAGGTACGGACTTTTTCCTAATCTGCAAGTTTTGTGCGCGAAAACGTGTGTTTTATAACACAGTTTAATAAATCTGCGTAATCTATCCATATTTGTTAACAATGAATATATTTTCACTTAAAACATTTTGAGAATTTTTTTTGCATAATACTGAAAAGCACAGAATATTTATTTAAACTACTGATAATAACTTTATTTGAAAAAATAAGTATTTTTGTTTCCATAATATCATAGCATTTCCATGATATTTTGATATTAAACCATTAACTTTATAATTTATGAAGAATATTTTATATACTATCGTTCTGTTTTTTGTATGTGCTTGCAATGACAATATTCCAAAGGATTTTATTATCTCTAAAGAAATTCCAGAGATTTACCCAGACTATAACTGTTGTACAATACCTTACAATATTGCTCCTTTGAACTTTCAAATAAAAAATAAAGCCGAGAAATATATAAGCATATCATATTCTTCGAATGGGGATACCATTATTTCATCCGGACAAATAGTAGATTGGGATATAGATGAATGGCATAAATTACTTCTCGAAAACAAGAATGATACTATTTTTACAGACATATTTCTGAAAAAAGGAAATAAGTGGAATAAGTATTCTACATTGAAAAACTTTATTTCAGATAAAAATATAGACAACTATATTACGTACAGACTAATAGAACCATCATACGAACTGTTTGAAAATATGTCTATCAACCAAAGAAATCTGACAAACTTTGAAGAAAAAGTTATATACAAAAACCATTATTCAAACGTAGACAGTGAAGGACAATGTATAAACTGTCATTCTACTCAGAATTACAACCTTACAAACAAATCGCAGTTTCATATACGTCTATACCATGGAGGAACACTAATTGCAACACCTGATAAAATAACTAAAGTAAACCTGAAAACAGGCAATCTTATTTCAAGCGGTGTATATCCTGCATGGCATCCTTATTTGAATATAATAGCTTATTCAATAAATAAGACATCACAGTTCTTTCATCAAGTGAGCAAAGAAAAAGTTGAAGTGATAGATTCACGTTCTAATCTGGTATTGTATAATATAGATAAAAATGAAGTTTCATATATAGCAAACGACACATGCCAGATGGAAACATTCCCTTCGTGGAGTCCTGACGGTAAATATCTATATTATTCGTCGGCTGATTATCCGGAAGAATGCATTACTGACAAAAGCAAAATGATGTCGAACTATAAAAATATCCATTATAATATTCTGAGAAAAAAATTCGACACAAACAAACTGCGTTTCGAAGAAAAGGTTGATACCATCTATAAGGCTTCAGACTTCGAAAAAAGTGCAACACTGCCACGTGTATCTTCAGATGGTAAATACCTTCTTGTAACATTAGGAGATTACGGTAATTTCCATATATGGCACAAAAGCAGTGACCTGTATCTGATCAATCTTGATACAAACGAAATATATCCACTCGATAATATTAACAGTAATGATGTGGAAAGCTATCACTCGTGGTCATCGAATGGAGCATGGATTATATTCAGTTCAAGAAGAGATGATGGTTCCTACACAAGGCCATACATAGCAAGCTTTAATAACGGTATTTGTGGAAAACCTTTTATTGTACCTCAGAAAAATCCTGAAACATATAAAAACCTGTTCAAATCGTTCAATATACCTGAATTTATGATAAATCCTTTTTCGTATTCATTGAATAAACTCAAGAATGCAGTAGACAATGATGCGATAAATGCCAATTTCTCCAATTGAATGATTTATTCACTTTGAACAGGAATGGACTGCATTTCCTTGTCTTGTTTTATCAAATCTGGATTATCTATGTATTTCCTATACCTATCAGTCCATTCCTTATAGAAAAAATTACCTGATAGAAGATTTAAATATTTTTCAGCCAAAGTATATTCTTCATTCAACAATGCGCATTTTGCCATATATTTAAGATAAAAGTTTCTCATTCCATACTCAACCATATACTC
>NZ_JADYTJ010000109.1 GCF_021531075.1 Bacteroides caecigallinarum
TAATATGTATTTCCCTAACAAAAAGAGAATAATTTATTACAATAAGTATAATGAAAGCATCAGTACAAATTATTGCATATTCGTAGGTTTTAAATTATAAAATAATCAGGACTAAATCAGTAAGCTTCCAAAATTGGCGTATTGACTAGCATGTCTCTTTCGCATACCTTCGTGCTAAACTTAAAACTCGAAAGATTATGTTTAGCGAAAAAGATTTTGAAAGACTGTGGTTCCTCTACAAAACCGAGGGTGAGCCCAATGGGGTTTCCATCAACTCGTTCTGCATTGGCAACAATATTCCATACACGGCATTCTATGACTGGTTCAAGAAGACACAGAAAAAGGTTGTACCTGTAGAAGTTGAAGGACTTCCGGAAGAGCTGATTCGGACAGGCAATGAAGAACGTCAGGAGGTTGCTAAAGACAAGCTCAAACGTACAACTCCCCATAAAGGAAGCATTATGGTGACGATAAGAACTCGTGGGGGCTTGTGCATACAGAAGAAAGGCTTAGACTATCAGGGGCTGAAAACACTGGTAGAGAAACTGGAGGGCTTATGCTGAGCATCAACGGTCTTCACAACTTCTACTACCTTCCTGAGCTTCACGATATGAGATGCAAGGCTCAGCGTATATGCGAGATAATCCGAGGTCGATACCACCGTGATCCATTGAATGGTGATGTTTACATGTTCATGTCTAAAGACCAGCGCAAGGTTCGTATGATACACTATGAGCGCAATGCCTACTACCTTCATGAGAAGTCTTTCATTAAGGGCTATAAGTTCATGAAAATAGAGCGCAAGGACGATGTGACAGTATATAAAATAGACTGGAAAGACCTGGTCACGATACTTGAAACTCCAGTAATAACGAGTATAAGAATTTAAAGATAAAACTCTGACAATCAGCGATAAAAACTCTCTAAATATTTGTATATCTCATTGAAAATGAGTATCTTTACATAAAATATTAGAGAACATGGAACTGGAAGAGCTCATAGAAAATACACTCAGACGCAAGCATCTTGAAGAGATGATGAACAGGCCTGAAAAGGAGCATACACCCCTTGAAGGTATGGATAATGAGCAGATAAAGAGGTTCGCCCTGTTCCTGTTTGAGGAGAATCAGAACAAGAGCAAGCAGCTTGATGAAATGATAGCACGACTTGATGAAATAGGAAAAGACCTGAAGGAAGCCAACCGTAAGATTGATTCCCTTACAGATGCCCTGCTTAAGGCAAACAGCAAGGCAGAGAAGGCTGCCATTGAATGCAAGCTCCGCGACAAGGAATACAAAAAGCTTGAGAAAAAGCATAACGCCCTTGTCGAGCGTCTTTCACTTATGAATAACCAGACTTACGCTTCATCCAAAAGCCTTAAAGGCATTGACCGCAAAAAGGTCGTAAAAGGAAAGCATGACGACAAGGATGACTTTGACGGAACTCCCACTGCTCCGGCTGGTGAAGTTCCACAGTCAGACTCTGCCGCATCATGTGACGCGCAGGATACTCCGGCCACTCCTCATTCCAAGGAAAGACCGTATAGAAAAGGGATGAGATACAACAAGAACTGTGTAGGCACCCCGATAATACACAAGTCCGATTATACAATGCTTCCTGAGGGGTCTGTAGTGATATCATCAAGCTATCGTAAAATAAGAAATATCGTGAGCCATATTGAGGAACATCACTTTGAAGTGCTTAAGGTAAAGCATGCCGACGGCAGGATTGAAAGCATGTTCCTTCCCATGAAAGATGACGCCCGGGCTGACATCTACAATGAGATTGTACCGGGTACAAGCATTACGGCAAACATGCTCTCGTATCTTATGTTCAACCGCTTCCAGATGTCGACACCGGCATACAGGGAAGCTAAAAACCGTCTGTCGGATATGGACTGGAACACTTCTGTGCAGAACCTGCTGAACTGGGCCGACAAAGGTGCCATGCAGCTGAACAAGCTGATACCTGCCCTCAAGAAAATTGCCCTTCAGGACGGTGCGAACGTGAATGTGGACGAGACATGGCTCCGCTATCACGCATACAATAAGAAACGAAAGACCTATATGTGGTGTCTGGTAAACAGAAAAGCCCGTATAGTCATCTTCTTCTACGAGGATACAACGGATGATGAAGGTGTACAGAAACATGGAGGCAGGAACAGAAATGTATTGAAGGAGTTCCTTGGTGATGCAAAAATCAAATCACTGCAGAGCGACGGCTACAACGTATATATGTATCTTGACAATGAGCTTATGGATATAGAGCATCTCTGCTGTCTGGCTCATGCAAGAGCTA
>NZ_JADYTJ010000010.1 GCF_021531075.1 Bacteroides caecigallinarum
ATTATATGCATATAAGGCACAATTTATAACTGGTAGTCTTATTCATGCTATTAGATTTTATTATAGTAAATATGGAACTAACATTGATGATGCCTTATTAGATATATATTCAGAATATCAAGTTTTTGAAAGCAATGTATTGACTTATCTTAATAAACTTAAAGGAAAATGTCACGATTAAGCGACTTATATAAAGCTATGGAAACCCTCCGTAAAGAAGGGCTTCCTGTAAATGAAGATCTTGAAAGAAAAGCTAATGAACTTGAAGAAGAAATAATTAAAAAAGAAATTCTTCCAGTGTTAAGCAAAACTATAGAACCGGCCTTACAACCAGTACAGAGAGAACTTTTATTGGTCGTTGATTATGTGCCTGGAAAACCGTTAAGTGTGCGTTTAAGTCGTAAACGCAATATCGATAATATTTTAACGGATGCGATAGAAATTAAACCAGACCCTATTGTTACACATCGTTCAAATGGCCCGCAAAAGGCAAAGAAAGAAGATATTGCTCCAAAGACATTATTACGTGTTACAATGCCGGATGGTACTGTAATAGAGAATGATAAAGCTAAGGATACTTTTGTTGAAGTAATATGCCGTATAGGTATTGAACGGGTTCGTCCGCTTGGCTTGAAGTTTTGTAAAGTGCCAATCATATCTAATATAAGGGATGCGAAATATGGAAAAGCACAAGTACCAGTAGATGGAGGGTAGCTTATACTGACTCATAGTTCAACTAATGATAAGAAAAAACAACTTGACAAAATAGCCAAAGCGTTGAAAATAAGGATGAAAGTTGAAATAGTGTAACTGGTAAATTACTTTGATGATTCTCATTTCCAAAATTGGGAATAGAAGAAGTGATAAAATGCGATTTGGAAATGAGAACTACTAATGATGATATAATGGAAAGCTGTTATCCCGGATATCCGTTCGCTAATGATGAAGCAAGACTGGAATGTCTGTTCAAATTATATGAGAAAATGACAAAAAACAAATAGGTAGTATGGAAAGAAATGGAATACGTATGAACGAAAAGGATTTACAGGAATTTCTTCTTCGAAATTATGGACATGAAAATGCAGCCTGTGAATGGAAGGAATATAAATCTTTGAAACATACTCTGAAAGGTGATGCAGGAAGGGATCTTATTTCGTATGTATCCGCAATCAGCAATATGGAAGGCGGAAGCATCGTAATGGGAGTTAAAGATAAGACCTTGGATATCGTCGGTATTCAGGATTTTCATACTTATACGGTTGACAATTTATGCCTTGCCTTGTTGGATAACTGTGCTAATTTACCTACAGAAGGGCTTCGCTTAGAGGAATTTAAAACCATAGATACGCAAAAAACGGTTTGGATTCTTCATGTGCCTAAACATCAGTTACGTCTGCCGGTCTATGCGCACAGTAAAGCATGGCAGAGACAAGACGAACATTTGATAGAAATGACTTCATCCAGACTGGTTACTATATTGAATGAAGTGGAGCAGCGCATAGACTGGAGCGGTGAACTGATACCTGAAGCTACACTTGCCGATTTGGATGAAGAGGCTTTGGTAAAAGCACGATTTGAATATAAGAAATGTCATCCCCGTTTGGCGGAAGAAGTAGATAAATGGGATAATATAACTTTGCTGAACAGAGCCGGAGTGGCTGTAAAAGGTGTGTTGACAAAAGCAGCCATATTACTTCTTGGAAAAGAGGAATCCGCACACCTGATTAGGCCGGCAGTGGCACAAATCACTTGGATATTAATGGATGAAAATGATACGAAAATTGATTATGAGCATAAGTCCATTCCATTTATACTGACAGTTGACAAAATATTAAGCCTTATTCGTAATTTGACTATCAGAGAAATGCCTGGCAATACCTTATTTCCTGATACAATGAAGCAATATGACGACTATAGTATAAGGGAGGCATTACATAATTGCATAGCACATCAGGATTATACACTGCAAGAACGTATTACGTTGATAGAACAGCCAGGTTCGTTATTGTTTTCTAATGGAGGAACTTTTTTGCCACAGACTCTTGAAAATGCTCTCGAACAGGATGGACCACAGAAGTATTACCGCAATTTCTGCCTTTGTCAGGGAATGGTGAATTTTAATATGATAGATACGATAGGCCGTGGAATAAAAAAGATTTTTACGGAGCAGCAGAAACGCTTTTTCCCTATGCCTGATTATGTTATAGACTGCGACAAAAAAGAAGTAAAGGTACGTATCTATGGAAAGATGATTGATGAAAAGTATGTAGAGCTATTAAAACAGATACCTGATTTGTCGCTAAATGAATGTATTGCATTGGATTGTATTCAGAAGCATAAGCCCATTCAGGCTGATATTGCCAAAAAATTGAAGGCTAAAGGATATATTGAAAAAATTAAAAGTGAGTGGTTTATTTCTGAATATATAGCAAGAGAAACCAAGCAGCTTCCTGACTATGTAAAACAGAAAGGGTTGGGAAGAAAATACTATAAGGATATGGTTCTTAGATTATTGTCTAAGAACAAGAAAGGTTTGGGACGTGAAGATATAGATAATTTGTTGTTGGATATGGTACCAAAGTTTTCAAAGAATCCATCAAGTTACATTGGCAACTTATTATCTGAAATGAAAAACAAGGATAATACCATCTATTTAGATGGAAATAGATGGAAAATAGATGAAAAATAGATGAGATAGAACTCCTCTGTAAATTTATTGATTTGAAAATCAGTAAGTAACAGCTGAAAAAATAGATGAAAAACATATAGAAAATAGATGAAAAACAGATGGAACAGATAAGTAAAAAGAATAGGTATGTTTTGCAAACCTGTTTAAACCTTTTGCAAAAGGTTTGCAATACGCTCAGTGAACGCATAACGAACGGTTAGTGAACATAGAGTGAACAGGATTTGATTATAACAGTCTGCCAAAATCAGGAAAAGATAATAAGGTGACGTGTTTACAGATTGTTCAGCAGTTGTTCGTTGATTGTTCACTGGCCGTTCGCTGAAAGAAGATTTGAAAATTATGCCAAAAAGGTTGTAAGGTTATAACCTTTTTAGGGACTGAAGAAACTGAACGCTATGCGTACACAGCCCACTCTGACTCTTGCGGATATGAAAGAGGAGACTGGTATCAGTGTGACGGCTATTCAGAAATTATTGGATCAGTTGATTTCAAGTTAAGTATTTAGATGTTTCTAACGGTGTTTAAACAGCGTTTAAATGGTTTTTAAATGCTGTTTAATACTTCTTTATAGCATAGGGGTTGTAATATCTCGTTGCTTTGTTTATTTCACGTATTAAGTCTGTTCTATTGGTCAATTCGTCGGAATATATTGTCCTTTACGTCGTTAAAAGGTCATTATTTGTAGGATAATAGATGTTTTATCCTATTTTTTAGCTACCTTTGTACGCTAACTGTTTATAACTTAATGATGACTGACGTAAAATCACCACTTTTGGGTAAAACTTTAGATGAACTTAAATCTATTGTATTGGATTTAGGTATGCCAAAGTTTACTGCAAAACAGATTGCTTCATGGTTGTATGATAAGAAGGTTTTTTCTATTGATGAAATGACAAACCTGTCGGTTAAGAACCGTGAACTACTGGCACAGAAATACGAGATTGGTGCTACACCGCCTGTGCATGAAATGCGTTCTGTAGATGGAACTGTGAAATATTTATTCCGTACTCCGGAAAATGACTATATTGAAGCTGTTTATATTCCTGATGATGACAGGGCAACATTGTGTGTCTCATCGCAGGTGGGATGCAAGATGAACTGTAAGTTCTGTATGACTGGAAAGCAAGGGTATGCCAATAGTCTTACTGCAGCACAAATACTTAACCAGATTTATTCAATCCCTGAAAGAGAGACATTGACGAATGTGGTTTTCATGGGTATGGGTGAGCCTTTCGACAATTTGGATGAAGTGCTTCGTGCCTTGGATATTCTTACTGCAGATTACGGATATGCATGGAGTCCGAAAAGGATAACTGTATCTACGGTTGGACTAAAAAAGGGATTGGAAAGATTTCTGGAAGAGAGTGATTGCCATTTGGCTGTAAGTCTGCATTCTCCTTTCCCGGAACAAAGACGTGAACTTATGCCGGCCGAAAAGGCTTTCTCAATAATGGATATTATAGAAATACTGAAGCGTTATGACTTTAGTAAGCAGAGGCGCCTTTCTTTTGAATATATTGTGTTCAAAGGTGTAAATGATAGCTTGATATATGCAAAGGAGCTGGTGAAGATTTTAAAAGGACTTGACTGCAGGATGAATCTTATTCGTTTCCATGCAATACCTGATGTGGATTTGGAGGGAACTGATATGGAATCGATGTTGGCATTCCGTGATTATTTGACACAGCATGGCGTGTTTGCTACTATAAGAGCATCCAGAGGTGAAGATATATTTGCTGCCTGTGGTATGCTTTCTACTGCCAAACAGCAGGCTGATAAAGAAAATGTGTAAACCAATAAGAAATATGAGAAATATGAAACGTATTGCTTTTTATTTTAGTTTCGTGATAATTGCTGCGCTTTTGGGTTCTTGCCGCAACGGAGGTAAAAGTATTATCACTCCGGTTTCAAGCGGAAGACCTTATGAGGTTTTGGTGGTAGCAGATGACAATTGCTGGATGAGTCCGGACAGTGCTTTGTATCATGTACTTGATACGGATGTTCCCGGATTGCCTCAGCCAGAACGTTCGTTCAGAATCTCACGTATCCGTCCTGCGCATTTTGACCGTGTGATGCGAATCTTCAGGAATATCATAATTGCAGATATTCAGGATATTTATACACAGACCAAATTCAAATATGTACGTGACGCGTATGCTTCGCCTCAGATGATAATGACCATACAGTCGCCAAGTCAGGAGGAATTTGCAGAATATGTGAGCAAGCATGGACAAGTGATAGTGGATTTCTTTACCCGTGCGGAAATGAACCGCCAGATAAACCTTTTGCGTGAAAAACATAATGGTGCAATTTCGGCAAAAGTTGGAAGCCTTTTCGACTGTGACATATGGTTGCCTAATGAACTGAATTCTTTTAAGGAAGGCAAAGATTTCTTCTGGGCTTCAACAAATCTTAATGATATGAACTTCGTAATGTATTCTTATCCATTTAGAGATAATAATACTTTTACTAAAGAGTTTTTCATAAATAAGCGTGATTCGGTAATGAAAATCAATATCCCAGGTTCTATGGAAGGCATGTATATGGAGACAGCAGATTCTATGTTCGTGGATGTTAAGAATATAGCAGTGAAGGGTGACTATGCTTTCGAGGCAAGAGGACTGTGGGAAATGAAAAATGATGCAATGGGAGGTCCGTTCGTGTCGCATGTAAGGGTAGACAGGGCCAATGCAAGGGTAATAGTGGTAGAAGCATTTGTCTATAATCCTGGAAAATTGAAACGTGACTTGATGCGCAAGCTTGAAGCTTCTCTTTATACACTGAAACTTCCGGCACAGAAAGAAGTATTTGAATTGCCTATAGGTGCAGGTGTGACAGAAATTACAATTACCGGCGATTCTATAAAATAAGTATACATACATATATCTAAAGTATAGACATGGAAAGACGTAAAATAAGAGTGGGAATCACCCACGGTGATATCAACGGAGTAGGGTATGAAGTGATTTTGAAAACTTTTGCAGTACCTGAAATGATGGAACTATGTACACCTGTAGTGTATGGTTCTCCAAAAGTGGCTGCATATCATCGTAAATCAATGGATATATCTGCAAATTTCAGTATAATAAACTCTGCTAAGGAAATACAGGATGGAAGACTGAATGTATTGAATTGTACGGCCGAAGAACTGAAAGTGGAAGTTGGCAAGCCAACTGCTGAAGCTGGAAAGGCTGCCCTTGATGCTTTGGAAAGAGCTTTGGAGGATTATAGAAATGGTGGAATAGATGTATTGGTTACTGCTCCTATCAATAAGCATACTATCCAGTCGGATACATTCCATTTTCCGGGGCATACTGAATATATCGAAGAACGTGTTGGTGATGGAAACAAGTCTTTGATGATTCTCATGAAGAATGATTTCAGGGTTGCACTGGTGACAGGACATGTACCTATGAGAGATATTCCTTCTATCCTGACAAAGGAACTTATAGTGGAAAAAGTGGAGATTTTCAATAAATCATTGAAACAGGATTTTGGTATAGGTTGTCCACGAATAGCCATTTTCTCATTAAATCCTCATGCCGGAGAAAACGGACTTTTGGGTACAGAAGAACAGGATATAATCATTCCTGCGATGGACGAGTTGAAGGCTAAAGGTATACAGTGCTTTGGCCCTTACCCGGCAGATGGGTTTATGGGATCGGGTAATTTTACTCATTTCGATGGTATCATGGCTATGTATCACGATCAGGGATTGGCTCCATTCAAGGCTCTTGCTATGGATGAAGGGGTTAATTATACAGCAGGTTTACCAATCGTAAGAACTTCGCCTGCTCATGGTACAGCATATGATATTGCCGGACAAGGTATTGCTTCGGAAGATTCGTTCCGTCAGGCCATTTATGTGGCTATTGACGTTTTCCGTAACAGATGTATGGAGAAGGAGATAAGTGCAAATCCGCTTCGAAAACAGTATTACGAGAAACGTGATGATAGCGACAAACTGAAACTTGACGTGGAATATGAAGAGTAAATTCAGGAATATCTTTTTCGTAATAGGTGTAGTAGCTGTAGTTATAATGCTTTTCGGTATGGATATGACATACGATGATGTCGTGTCGTGTATCAGGAAAGCAGGTATATGGTTCCCGGTTTTACTTTTA
Organism: Bacteroides caecigallinarum; assembly: GCF_021531075.1. GTDB lineage: Bacteria > Bacteroidota > Bacteroidia > Bacteroidales > Bacteroidaceae > Phocaeicola > Phocaeicola caecigallinarum_B. The sequence continues at coordinate 6,814 of NZ_JADYTJ010000010.1, forward strand.
TTGTGGATGTTTATATATGGCATAAATGCAGGAGCATGGTATGCCATTATATGCAACGGACTAAAAGGTACTAAGGTTCCATTTATGAAAGTGTTCAAATATACCATAACGGGCTTTGCACTAAATTCAACTACGCCGGTAGGACTTATGGGAGGTGAACCATACCGTATTATGGAGTTAAAACCGTATGTAGGTATCGAGAAAGCATCGTCCAGTGTGATATTATATGTCATGATGCATATATTCTCCCATTTTTGCTTTTGGCTGTTTTCCTTGTTGATATATATATTATCCTATTATAGCCAGATAAACAGAACTTATGTAGTGGTCATGAGTATTTTTGTAGTGGCCTGCATGATAGGTATATATTTTTTCATTAAGGGATACCGTTCCGGTATGGTTATGAAACTGATGCGCTTTTTACAGCGTATGCCGTTTATAAGGAATAAGATAACAGGATTGATAGAAAAGAAAGGAGATACTTTTGTCCAGATAGATAATCAGATAAAGGATTTGTATAGGAACAATAAATATACTTTCTTTACTTCCTTATCACTGGAGTTTGTGGCAAGAGTGGTTTCTTGTCTTGAAGTATATATAATCTTGCTGATATTTTCTACCGATGCAAGTTTCTTCGATAGTATTTTGATATTGGCTTTTACATCATTGTTTGCCAATCTGATGTTCTTTTCTCCTATGCAGCTTGGTGCGCGCGAAGGTGGATTTGTTATGTCAGTGGCTCTGCTTTCAATTCCGTATTCTTACGGTGTTTTTATGGCTTTGCTGATAAGAATAAGAGAGGTAGTATGCGTTATTATAGGTATAGCGTTGATGAAAATAGGTAATAAATAGAGATATGAGTTTGGAATCATTTAATAGAGGATTAAAGTCAACTTTGAAGTCTGAGGATACTGAAGGTTTTTTTGAGATATATGTTACTCGTCTCAGCGGGTATGTATGGGCCTTATTTTTCAAAAAATTAGGTGTACATCCTAATGTAGTGACTATTATATCAATTATTTTAGGAATGCTTGCCGGATACATGTTTTATTTTGATGATCTGAAACATGGAATCTTAGGTATATTTCTGCTTATATGGGCAAACTGGTATGACTGTGCCGATGGACAATTGGCTAGAATGACAGGAAAGAAGAGTCTTCTGGGACGTGTTCTTGATGGTTTTGCCGGAGATTTGTGGTTCTTCTCCATATATTTCTTCATATGTTTAAGGTTGAATGACGAATGGGGTATATATATATGGTTGCTGGCTGCATTTTCAGGATTTATATGTCATAGCAAGCAGTGTGCTTTGGCCGATTATTACAGAAATATTCATATGTTTTTCCAGAAAGGAAATGTAAACTCTGAATTCGACAAATCTTCCAGACAGACAGAAAAGATGAAGTCTCTTTCATGGAAATCTGATTGGTTTGAGAAATTATATCTGTTTTTCTATATAAAGTATACTAAAAGCCAGGAAAGTATGTCGCCATCACTGCAAAAACTTTTACGTGGGGTAGAGGCTAAATGGCTTAATAAAGGAAATGATATACCTTCTGAATTTAGAGAAGAGTATAGAATGTATAGTAAGCCACTTATGAAATATACCAATATTCTGACTTTCGATACCAGGGCTTTTGTTCTTTTTGTTTCTATACTCGTAAAAGAGCCGTGGATATTTTTTGTTTTCGAAGTTACTGTTCTCAATGTCTTGTTTTTCTATATGAGATATAAGCATGAGAGTTTTTGTAAGAAAATGTGCAAAAAATATTGTTTATAAAGATAAAGGTATGGATAAGAGAATAGCTTTTATTACTGCAGGAGGGCATGGTGAAAGAATGCATGAGCAGACTCCTAAGCAGTTTCTTTGTCTTAATAATGTGCCAATAATTGTATATACTCTAAAAAAATTTGAACAAAGTGACAGTATAGACGTTATATTGGTAGTATGCCTGAGTGGATGGGTGGAGCAGTTGAAGGAGATGGCAGTCAAGTACAATATAACAAAACTGGTTGCTGTAGTCGAAGGTGGAAATAATAGTCAGGAGTCAATATCAAACGGTATAAGATACTTGTTGGATAATGGCTACGATGGTGATGATATAGTAATGGTTCATGAGTCCGTTAGACCATTTGTTACTGAAAAGATTATCTCGGATAACATTTCCACCTGTTTGGAAAAGGGTAATGCGGTAACTGTTATACGTGGAAATGAATCTTATCTGTTTAGTGAAAATGGAATATCTTCGGACAAGCATTTTCTGAGGGAGTCAATGTATATGGTACAGACTCCACAGACTTTTAGGCTTGGAGTGATAAACAAAGCTCTAAAAGAGGCTGAAGAAAAGGGTATATTGTCACAATCACTATATATACTTATGTCGCAACTGGATTATACCCCGTTGTATCTGGTTGAGGGTAACAGGTTTAATCTTAAATTGACCTATCCGGAGGACTTAAGGATATTTGAACTTATAATTTCTGAAACGCAAAAATATTCATTATAAAGAATACTAAATTAGAAAATAGAATAATTATAGAGCATGATGACTTGATTGGAGGGAATCTTGATAGGTTTATCTGCTGTTTGATTTCATGTAGAAAAAATTGTATGGTAAGAAGGATTTTTATAATAATCATGTTGTGTATTTGGGCGGTAGGTTTACGTGCTCAGATTCATGGTATTGTTATAGATTCTGAAACCGGTGAACCTATCCCATATTTGAATATATATTATGACGGTAAAGGTATTGGTACAATAACAGACATCGACGGAAAGTACTCAATTCCATATTATGATGGTTGGAACAAACTTACATTCTCTATGGTAGGATATACGAAACAGGAAATAACCGTTTCGTCAAAGACTACGGAACTGAATGTAAGTATGAAATCGGACCTCGTGCTTGACGAAGTTATTGTAAAACCTAAAAAAGAGAAATATTCAAGAAAGAACAATCCGGCTGTAGAACTGATAAAAAAAGTTATCGCATCTAAGAGGAGAACTAATCTTGAAAATAATGATTATTACTTCTATAATAAGTATCAGAAAATTACTCTTGCCGTAAACGACATTACTCCTGATTCACTTAAGGAGTCATGGCTGTTCAAGAAGTATCCGTTCTTGCGCGATCAGGTAGAACCGTGCGACGTTACAGGAAAGCTGATATTGCCGGTTTCTGTTGATGAGACTGTATCACAGAAGATTTATAGAAAGGAACCTCGTTCTGAGAAGACCATTATACATGGAATAAACTCAAAAGGTATAAACGAATTGTTCAGTACCGGTGATATGCTTTCAACCGTATTGAAAGATGTTTTCCAGGATATAGATATTTATGAGGACCGTTTCCGGTTCTTGCAGCATTACTTTGACAGTCCTATTTCGGAGGCTGGTATAAGATTCTATAAGTTTTATATCATGGATACAATATACGTGGAAAAAGATAAATGTTTCCACCTTACGTTTGTTCCGAACAATTCACAGGACTTTGGATTTACAGGACATTTATATGTTCTGGCCGATTCTACGTTCCGTGTGAGACAGTGTGAAATGAATCTTCCACAGAAGACGGATATAAACTTTGTCGACCATATGATTATCAAGCAAAAGTTTGGCGAACTTCCTACCGGGGAATGGTCGTTGATGGAGGATGATATGTTGTGCGAGTTATCATATCTTAAGAAGGTTTTAGGCTCGTATATGGTAAGACGTACAACGAGAAATTTTGATTTCTCGTTCGAACCTTTGCCTGATAATATGTTCAAAAAGAAGGGCTCTGAAATAAAGGATGTGAATGCCATGATGCGTGATGAAGAGTATTGGAATAAATACAGGCAGGAGAAACTCACAGAATCAGAAACCAGAATGGGGGGCTTTATTGATGACTTGGCTAAGATAAAAGGATTCAAGTATATTATTTTCGCCCTAAAAGCCTTGATTGAGAATACCGTTCAAACAGGTAAGGATAGTAAAGTTGATATAGCACCAATCAACACAATGATAACTTCAAACTATATTGATGGTTTGAGATTGCGTGCTTCTGCTATGACTACTGCCAATCTGCATCCTAATATATACTTGAAAGGATACTATGCATACGGATTTAAAGATAAGAAATCAAAATATATGGGAGAGCTTGAATATTCTTTTGATAAAAAGGAATACTTGCCAAGTGAGTTCCCGAAACATTCGATGACTTTTACATATCAGTATGATAATATGCTTCCTTCGGACAAATTTATTGATACTGATAAAGATAATGTGTTTACAGCATTGAAAGTTTGTCAGGTGGATCAGTATAACTATGAACGTAAAGCTATAATAAAATATGAACGCGAACGTGAATTTGGCTTTAAAACCACTGCAATATTGAAGCATGCCAACTATGAGCCTTGCGGTGAGTTGTTCTACAGAACAATGGCAGGCGAGAGTGCATTGCAGAGTGCTATTGCCAATGGCTCTTTGTCTGGTAACAAGTGGGTAAAATCACCTTATAATACTCATGACATAACAGTGACAGAAGCTTCATTGGCTTTGCGTTATGCTCCTGGCGAAACATTTGTAAATACAAGACAGCGAAGAATCCCTGTCAACCTTGATGCTCCGGAATTTACATTGCAGCACACTGTAGGATTGAAAGGTGTGCTAGGTAGTGACTATACATACAATATGACCGAGGCCAGCGCATATAAACGTTTCTGGATGAGCTCATGGGGTAATATTGATATATACCTGAAAGGCGGTATACAGTGGAATAAGGTTCCGTTCCCATTATTGATAATGCCGGCGGCAAACCTCTCGTATATTATCCAGGATGAAACGTTCAACCTGATAAATAATATGGAGTTCCTGAATGACCGATATGCGTCGCTTGATTTTTCATGGAATATGCAAGGCAAACTTTTCAACCGTATACCATTGATAAATAAGTTGAAATGGCGTGAGTTTATCGGTGTCAAGTGCTTGTGGGGAACACTTACAGACAAGAATAATCCTTTCCTTGAACAGAACAGGAATGATGACATGCTTATGATGTTCCCTGGACATTATGATAGAACCGGAAAGTATAATTATTCCAGCTACGTCATGGACCCTAAAGTCCCTTATGTGGAAATAACAGCCGGAATTCATAATATATTTAAACTCCTGCACGTAGAGTATGTAAGACGTCTTAATTATAATCATCTTCCTACTGCCAATAAATGGGGTATACGATTGATGATACGTACGGTGTTCTAAAGTAATTTTCTGCCATATTTACTTATTCTTCCCAAAGATTTTGTAAATTTGGCAGACAATTTTTATTATATGGTAAAGTCGGATATTCAAAATATAAAGTTACGCTTTGGTATTATAGGTAATACTGAAGGACTTAACAGAGCGATTGATATAGCAATGCAGGTGGCTCCTACGGATTTGTCTGTACTGGTAACCGGCGAGAGTGGAGTTGGTAAGGAAAGTTTTCCGCAGATAATTCACCAGTTCAGCCGAAGGAAACACGGACCCTATATTGCCGTCAACTGTGGTGCAATTCCGGAGGGTACAATAGATTCGGAACTGTTTGGACATGAGAAAGGCGCTTTTACCGGAGCTATAAGCGACAGGAACGGTTATTTTGCTGAAGCAAACGGAGGTACAATTTTTCTTGACGAAGTTGGTGAATTGCCTTTGTCTACACAGGCAAGGCTTTTGCGTGTGCTCGAATCTGGAGAATACATAAAAGTAGGTTCGTCTAAGGTTCAGAAAACAGATGTAAGAATAGTTGCTGCTACAAACGTGAACTTTGCAGATGCTATAGCAGAAGGGCGTTTTCGTGAGGATTTGTATTACCGATTGAATACCGTTCCCATCAAAGTTCCTCCTTTGAGGGAGAGACCTGACGATATAGCACTGTTGTTCAGAAAGTTTGCGGCAGATTTTGCGGAGAAATATCGTATGCCTTCAATACAGCTTAATGAGCAGGCTAGACGTATGCTCGTGGAATATCCGTGGCCGGGAAACATACGTCAGTTGAAAAACATTACTGAACAGATTTCCATTATTGAGACTAACAGAGAAATTACTCCGGAGATTCTATCAACATATTTGCCTGATATTGCCAACAGTTCAAGATTGCCGGCTTTTGTGGGTGGTAAGGGAAGTCATTCGGGCGGTAAGAGTTTTGAAAGCGAACGAGAGATTCTGTATCAGGTGCTTTTTGATATGCGACGCGATGTTACAGAACTGAAAAAGCTGGTTCACGAAATAATGACAGAACGCGAGGCCGGACATCATGTTACTCATCCTGTAGACAGTAGTTCTCACTTTCTTCAGACTCCTACACTGGACGTTATAAGCGACGTGCCTATGGTGGTTCCTCCAGTTAAGCAATATCCGCAAGTAAGCCAGATACAGCCGGTAAATAAAGTCTCTTCAATTACTCCGGTTTCTTCTGTAACATCTAAACATTCGGATTCCGATTATCAGGATACTGAAGTGTATGTAGAAGAAAATCTTTCGCTTGATGATGTGGAGAAAGAGATGATAAAAAAAGCATTGGAACGTCATAATGGCAAGCGAAAAAATGCTGCCAACGATTTGAAAATTTCTGAAAGAACATTATATAGAAAAATTAAAGAATATGGACTTGAATAAAATAAGCAGACTCAGAATCGTATTTATGTTAAGCCTGTCGCTTTGTTTTCTTGCGGCTTGTACCATCTCATATAAGTTTAACGGATCTTCCATCAACTACGATAAAGTAAAGACTATTTCGTTCGAGAACTTCCCGAACCGCTCGGCAGCATTCGTATGGGGACCTATGGAGTCAATGTTCAATACAGAACTTCAGGACAGATATATGCAGCAGACCAGACTTAAGCAGGTTAGACAGAATGGTGACTTGCAGTTGTCTGGTGAAATAACCAACTATGATGCATATAACAAAGGTGTCGGCTCGGATGGTTATTCTACTATGGCCGAACTTAAGATGACGGTGAACGTACGTTTTGTGAACAATACAAACCATGCAGAGGACTTCGAACAGCAGTTCTCGGCAAGTCGTGAATATAATTCAACCCAACAGTTGTCTGCTGTACAGGAGGAACTTGTTAATCAGATGATTGATGAAATAGTGGAGCAGATTTTCAATGCTACTGTTGCTAATTGGTAAGGAGAAGTTAATATGTTAATGCAGCGACTGAATGATTTGATAAACAACCCGGAACTTATGGGGGATGAGACTCTTGAGGAGTTGAAATCTCTCATATCAAGATATCCTTATTTCCAGACTGCATGGCTTTTATATCTTAAAAACCTTTATCTTCTGAAAAGTCCGTCTTTCAAGGAAGAATTAAGACGTGGGGCTTTGTATGTAGCCGATTTGAGCGTTTTGTTCTATTTCATTGAAGGTGAGAAATATTCCTTAGATTGTATTAAAGGTGATTCGTCCGAAGCGGTTCAAACCAACGACAGGACTCTTGATATCATAAACCGTTTCCTTTCTGAAATACCAAATGACAAGGGGTTCAACCCTGACTTGTCTATTCAACCGGAAACCGTACCTGATTACTCATCATTGTTGCTTTTAAATTCCTCGGATGAGAAAAACAATGATGATAGTATTTCATCGTCTCCTCTTAGGGGGCAAGAACTGATTGACAGTTTTATTGAAAAATCGGAGTCAGGGCAATTCTTAAATGAAAAGAACGGCAAGTTTGAAGATACAGAAAAAGTGGATGAAATAGGTGATGATGCCGATTTTTACGCAGCTGATACTGAAGATGAGGAAACTTCCATTCAGGCAGATAATAAGACACTGGATGGAGGTGAGGACGAATATCTTACTGAAACATTGGCAAAAATATATGTTAAACAGCAAAGATATGATAAAGCATTGGAAATTATTAAAAAATTAAATTTGAAATATCCAAAAAAAAATATTTACTTTGCAGACCAAATAAGATATTTGGAAAGATTGATTATTAACGCTAAATCAAAATAAAAGAAAATGTATTTATTATTTATTGTATTGATTGTGCTTGCAGCATTGTTACTATGCTTTGTTGTAATGATTCAAAATTCTAAGGGTGGAGGCTTGGCTTCCAGTTTCGCATCTTCAAACCAGATTATGGGTGTGCGTAAAACAACAGATTTCATTGAAAAACTTACTTGGGGACTTGCTGCCTTCATGGTAGTAGTAAGTATTGCAGCTGCATATGTTATTCCTCAGTCTGCTGAAAGCTCTTCAGTAATCATGAAACAGGCTGTAGAAGAACAGAGTACTAACCCATTGAATGCACCTGCCGGTTTTGCTGCTCCTCAGACTGATGCTGCGGCTGCTACTCCTGCAACAGGTGATTCTGCGAAATAATATTTTCAGAGTACAAGCTTTTTAAAATTATAATGTCATTCATAAACTTATGTGGTTTGTGGGTGACATTTTTTATTTGTCGGGTAAAATATAATATATGGAAACACGTAATGATGCTTCGCGCAATGTTGCCATAGATGCCTTGCGCGGTTTTGCAGTAATGGGGATAATGTTGCTGCATAACATTGAACATTTCAATTTCTATTCGTTTCCTGAAGCTTCCGGGGAAACAATAAAGGCACTCGATACGAGTTTGTGGGACATGATGTTCTTCGCTTTTTCAGGAAAGACATATGCAATTTTTGCATTGTTGTTTGGATTTACATTCTATCTTCAGAGCCGAAGTTCAGAAAAAAGGGGAGAGGATTTTAAAAATAGGTATATGTGGCGCCTTCTGCTGCTACTTGGATTTGGATTCATAAATGCCGCTTTCTTTCCTGGAGAGATTCTTGTGCTTTATGCCATTGTAGGTTTTGTGCTTGTTCCTGTCAGACATTGGAGTAACAAGGCTCTTTTTGCTATGGCATTGTTCCTAATGATCCAGCCTGTAGAATGGATAAAAGTTATATACTCAGCTTTCAATCCTATGGAAAATCCTAAGCAGATGATTTTCTCGCTTGGGGATGTTTATCCCCAGCTTGGTGGAACGTCGTTTTGGGAAATGGTTAAGGTAAACCTCGTCACCGGACAGTTGGCCAGCCTTAACTGGGCATGGTGTTATGGACGTGTGTTTCAGACTGCTTCATTGTTTATTATTGGACTCCTGTTGGGACGATTGGGATATTTCGATGCCTCATCGGAAGAAAAGCTTGTTAAATCACGTACCTTTTGGATAAAGGTATTGTGCCTGTCATTACCTGCAACTCTGTTGATGTTCTATTTTAAAGAATTTGTCTATACTCAGATAGAGATTGAGTTTATGCTTTCTACACTGAGGACAATACTTAATTCGTGGTATAATCTGTTTTTCATGCTGTGCATAGTAGCTTCGTTTCTTTTGCTATATTGGACTTGTGATGGAAAGGTGCAGAAACTTCTTGCTCCATATGGAAGAATGAGTCTTACAGACTATATCTCTCAGTCAGTAGTAGGCAGTTTCCTTTATTTTGGTTATGGACTGGAATTGCATAAAGTGTGCGGAACAACATGCAGTCTGCTTGTAGGTATTGTATTTCTGATTCTACAGGTTCTGTTTGCTCACTGGTGGTTCAGAAATTTCAAGCGTGGACCTCTGGAAACTGTATGGCACAGGCTTACATGGATAGGTAGGAGAAAGTAGGATATTGCAGCTTGCATAAAATAAAAAAGAGTAATATCATTTACCGTTGGGGTTAGTGATATTACTCTTTAATTTTATTTCAACTGACGATTACTTGTTGATCTTGCTCCAAGTATCTTTCAGTGACACAGTTCTGTTGAATACCAAGTGTTCAGGAGTAGAGTCCTTATCCACATTGAAATAACCGATACGTTGGAACTGCAGATAATCCAATGGTTTTGCGTCTGCCAGGAACTTCTCAACATAGCATTCGTTCAGCACTGTCAGAGAGTTTGGATTAATCATTTCCTGCATTGCTTCTAGAGGTGAGCAGTTCTTTGCTTCGCGGATGGCAGCCATTTCATCACGTGGGTTTTCCACTTTCCAAAGGCGGTCGTACAGACGTACTTCTGCTTTCAGACAGTGATTACAGCTTACCCAGTGCAGGGTTCCTTTTACCTTACGGTTAGCTTCAGGCATTCCGCTTTTTGTGTTAGGATCATATTCTGCATATACCTCTGTGATGTTTCCGTTCTCATCTTTCTTGCATCCTGTACATTTCACGATGTAAGCATTTTTTAATCGAACTTCCTGTCCCGGAGTCATGCGGAAATACTTCTTAGGAGCATCTTCCATGAAGTCTTCGCGTTCCATCCACAGTTCGCGGCTGAACTCAATAATGTGAGTTCCTGAGTTAGGATCTTCAGGATTGTTGATGGCTTCCATTTCTTCCACCTTGCCTTCAGGATAGTTTGTGATAATCAGTTTCACAGGGTTGATAACTGCAGAAACACGTGTAGAGCGAGCGTTCAAGTCCTCGCGTACTGCACTTTCAAGCAGTGCGAAATCGTTCAATGCATCATATGTGGTATATCCGATTTTATCAACGAAGTTTCTGATAGACTCTGGCGAGTAACCACGACGGCGGAAACCGCAGATAGTCGGCATACGTGGGTCGTCCCATCCGTTTACGAGCCCTTCTTTAACCAAAGTCAAAAGGTTACGCTTACTCATAAGAGTGTAGCTCAAGTTCAGCTTGTTGAACTCATACTGACGTGGACGGTGGTCTTCAAGGTCTTTGCCTTCTTTCACCCAGTCAACGAACAGGTCGTAAAGCGGACGGTGTACAACGAATTCCAGTGTACATAGTGAGTGAGTCACACCTTCGAAGTAGTCGCTCTGTCCGTGAGCGAAGTCATACATAGGATATGCTTTCCACTTGTCGCCTGTACGATGGTGTGGAGTTTTAACCACACGGTATATGATAGGGTCGCGGAAGTGCATATTTGGATTTGCCATGTCGATTTTAGCACGCAGAACCATCTTTCCTTCTTCTATCTCGCCACTGTTCATCTTCATGAACAGGTCAAGATTTTCTTCGATAGGACGATCGCGGTATGGGCTGTTTGTACCCGGTTGAGTAGGAGTGCCTTTCTGTGCTGCTATTTCTTCAGATGACTGTTCGTCAATATATGCTTTACCTTCTTTTATCAGTTGGATTGCGAAGTCCCATAATTGCTGGAAGTAGTCTGAAGCGTAATATTCGTTGCCCCATTGGAATCCCAACCACTGAATGTCTTCCTTGATAGCCTCTACATATTCCACATCTTCCTTAGTAGGATTTGTGTCATCAAAACGAAGGTTACATACACCTCCGTATTTCTTAGCAATTCCAAAGTCCATGCAGATGGCTTTGGCGTGTCCTATGTGAAGATATCCGTTTGGTTCAGGCGGGAAACGTGTCTGTATTCTGCCGTCGTTCTTTCCTTCATTTAAGTCTTTCTCTACGATTTGTTCGATGAAGTTCAGGCTTTTCTTTTCTGAACTTTCAGTAGCTTTTATTTCAGTCATATTCCTTATTAATAATAATGTGCAAAAATAATCATTTCTTTTTATATTGTATGTTTAATTGTTTTTTAATTCAGCTGTGCTTATTATCTTTCTTGACTTGTGCTATCTTGTTTTCTTAAAGATGCCTGTCCGGAAAGTTCATTTTGTCTTTTCATATTCTCTAAATACAACTTATATTTATATAAATACACATTATGTTTTTATAAATACAAGTTGTATTTACATAAATAAAGATTGTATATATAGATAATGAACTGTAATTTCATGTTTTTCTCACTGCTTACTTTAAAAATATCACCTAAAGATTCTTTTATAGAATAATTATATATAAAGCTTAAAATTAATATAACAAGTTTTGGTATATCCATAAATAGTGTGTATATTTGGCAATGAACAAAAATGAGGGTCGAGTGCCTTGGATTTGCACTGAATAAGCAATAAAATTGCAAAATATGTTTTATGACATCTTTTTTTATTTGGTCAATCCAAAAAATCACCCCATCTTTGTGACGTTATCCTGAAAACAATCTTTTTACCTTAAGAAAAAAAAACTAATACCTATTGAAAACTTGAAAAAGGCTCTTTGTGAAAAGGGCCTTTTTTTTATGCTATAACCTGTCAGAATTACTGCAAAATGTGTACTTTTGTAGCAAATTATTAATAAAATAATAGTAATATGTCTAAACCACTAGCAGAACGTTTGCGTCCCAGAACTTTGGATGATTATATTGGTCAGAAGCATCTGGTAGGACAGGGGGCTGTCCTACGTAAGATGATAGATTCCGGACGCATATCTTCCTTTATATTATGGGGGCCTCCTGGAGTAGGAAAAACCACTTTGGCACAAATTATAGCCAATAGGTTGGAAGTTCCTTTTTATACTCTCAGTGCGGTGACCTCCGGCGTGAAGGATGTTCGCGATGTTATAGAAAAGGCGAGTTCTAACCGTTTTTTCTCTCAGCAGAGTCCGATACTTTTTATAGATGAAATCCATCGTTTCAGCAAGTCTCAGCAGGATTCCCTGCTCGGTGCTGTAGAGAAAGGGGTGGTAACGCTTATAGGTGCTACTACTGAAAACCCGTCTTTCGAGGTCATACGTCCGTTACTGTCGCGCTGCCAGCTGTATGTTCTGAAATCGCTGGAAAAGGAGGATTTGCTGGAGTTGCTTCATAAGGCAGTAGAGCGTGACAGTATTCTTAAAGAGAGGAATGTGGTGTTTAAGGAAACTGATGCCATGCTTAGATATTCCGGAGGTGATGCACGAAAACTACTTAACATTTTGGAGCTTGTAGTAGAGGCAGACAGTGATACTCCTGTAGAAATAACAGATGAGAAGGTAGTAGAACGTCTTCAGCAGAACCCTCTTGCATACGACAAGGAGGGCGAGATGCATTACGACATAATATCTGCATTCATCAAGTCCATACGCGGAAGCGACCCTGACGGTGCCCTCTATTGGCTTGCACGTATGGTGGAAGGAGGTGAGGACCCGGCGTTTATTGCCAGACGACTTGTTATTTCGGCTTCAGAAGATATCGGATTGGCCAATCCTAATGCCCTTCTTCTGGCAAATGCTGCGTTCGATGCCGTGATGAAGATAGGATGGCCGGAAGGAAGAATCCCTCTTGCTGAGGCTACAGTGTATCTTGCCACAAGTCCGAAGAGCAATTCAGCATATGAAGGCATTAACTCTGCTATAGAACTGGTCCGTCAGACTGGAAACCTCCCAGTACCGTTGCATCTCAGGAATGCTCCTACCAAACTTATGAAACAGCTTGGCTATGGAAAGGACTATAAGTATGCCCATGCCTATAAGGGAAATTTCGTGGAACAGCAGTTTATGCCCGACGAACTGAAAGATACCAGAATATGGCATCCTCAGAACAATCCTTCGGAGTCCAAATTAAGCGAAAGGATGATACAGTTGTGGGGCAATAGATTTAAAGATTAATATGTAATAATTTTTTATTATGCTATAAGTGATATGAATATAGTAGTATTGGATGGATTTACAATGAATCCAGGAGATTTATCATGGAGTGAACTGGAAAAATTAGGCACTCTGAAGGTATACGACAGGACATTGCCAGAACAATTACTGGGACGAGCAGCCGATGCTGAAGCTGTATTGACAAATAAGACCGTAATTAATGCATCGGCATTGCGCAATATGCCGAAACTAAAGTATGTTGGAGTGCTTGCCACAGGATATAATGTAGTTGACATCACAGTTGCAAAAGAACTTGGCATAGTTGTTACAAACATACCTGCCTACAGCACCGAGTCTGTTGCTCAGATGGTATTCGCACACATTCTAAATATAACTCACAGTGTAGGATGCTATGCTCAAGAAGCACATGCAGGAGTGTGGAGCAGACAGGCGGATTTCTCATACACCAACAGGCCTCTTATGGAACTTTACGGCAAGAGAATTGGTATCATCGGGTTAGGAAACACAGGCTCGGCCACAGCGCGTATCGCAAAAGCTTTCGGAATGGAAGTTTTGGCATATACCAGCAAACTTCAGTCGGCCTTGCCAGAAGGTGTGAATAAGGCTACTTCAGTAGAAGAGATATTCAGTAATTCCGATATAGTGAGCCTTCATTGTCCGTTAAATGACAAGACTGCGGAGATAGTAAATGCCCACCATCTTTCATTGATGAAGGAATCGGCCATACTGATAAATACCGGACGTGGCGGACTGGTGAACGAAAATGATTTGGCTGAGGCTCTGAAGTCACACCGTATCAAGGCTGCAGGGCTTGATGTAATGGTGAATGAACCTCCTATGGAGAATAATCCGCTTTTGGGGTTAGACAATTGTTTCATTACGCCACACATAGCATGGGCAACTTACGAGGCACGCACCAGACTGATGAATCAGACTGTAATGAATCTGAAAAGCTTTATTGAAGGAAAAATTATTAACAATGTAGCAGTGTGAGAATATGACAAAAGAGGAAAGAATAGAAAAGGCAGTTGCGCTTTTCAAGGAAGGATATAACTGTTCGCAGTCGGTAGTGGCAGCTTTTGCCGATATGTACGGATTTACTACAGAGCAGGCCCTGAAGATGTCATCTGCATTTGGTGGAGGTATAGGTCGCATGCGTGAAACTTGTGGAGCTGCCTGCGGAATGTTTATGCTTGCCGGTCTGGAAAAGAGTGCCACAGTAGGTTCCGACCGTGAAAGTAAGGGTGCAACATATGCTTTGGTACAGGAATTGGCTGAAAAATTCAAGACTGTGAACGGATCATTGCGCTGCTCTGATTTATTGGGACTATCTAAGAAAGAACCTATAGTTTCTACACCCGAAGCCCGTACCAGTGCGTATTATGCAAAACGTCCATGTGTAAAGATGGTTGAGACTGCGGCTCGAATATGGGCTGATTATATTTATGGTGTGAAAGGATAAAGATATACAAAAAAAGATACTCCTGTCAATCGCTATTGTCAGGAGTATCACAACACAAAAACTAAACTAGACTTAACTAAACTATTTAAATGAGAAGTTTCACAACTTCCGTTCTTTATTCACTTGCAAATATATGTTTTTTATTAACAAAAACAAAAAAATAATAGCTTTTTTCCCTGGTTACAAATAAAAAAGTTGAAAATGAAACTTATTTATTATATAATGTGTTTATTAACATAATCCTGCAACATTATTTTGTAAGTTTCGGATATTGGAATGTATTCTTTACCGAAAACTATTCGTCCTTTGTCTATTATTTTTATTTTTGACTTTTGTACTATGAAAGAACGGTGAACACGTAAAAAACGTTCAACAGGAAGCCTTTCTTCCAATGATTTCATGCTTATAAGTGACAATATGGGACGAGGGTTATCTTCTGTATATATCTTAACGTAATCTTTCAGTCCTTCTATGTACAGTATTTTGTCCAATTCTATTTGTATTAACTTATAATCACTTTTCACATAAATATATTCTGGATTTTCCGGTTGAAAACTTGGCTTTTCGCTTTCGGCTTTTAGTTTCAGATTAAACCATTCTACGGCTTTGCCTACAGCTTCACTGAAATCGGCATAACTGATAGGTTTCAGCAGATAGTCGAGCGCATTTGCCCTGTATCCGTCGATGGCATATTGTTCGAAAGCTGTAGTGAATACTATCCTTGTTTTTTCCGGAACCATTTTAGAGAATTCCAGTCCGTTCAGATCCGGCATTTGTATATCAAGAAACAGAAGATCAACGGGATTGTTAGGCAGTTCGTTCATGGCTTGTACTGCACTGGAATATGTACCGCATAGTTCTAGCGACGGTGTTTTTTTTACGTAGCCGGCTATCAATCCTAAAGCCAGTGGTTCATCGTCTATTATTGCGCACTTTATAGTCATAGTTATATTGTGTGATATGTTTTTATTATAATTTCAGTTTGATACACGAATTGTAAACGTTGCCGTTATCGCTAAGCCAGCATTTCCATTCATGGCGGTCGGGATACAGCAGTTCTAGTCTTTTGCTCACTTGTTCCAGACCTATTCCGGAGCCGCTTTTGTCTGCTGTCGATTTGGGGTGATTACTGTTCTGTATCGTGCAGACAATGTTGTCTTCATTCTCCTCTATTGTTATCTTTATGAAGCTTTGGCCTGTGGGTGATATTCCATGTTTAAATGCATTTTCTATCAGAGATATGAAGATAAGTGGAGCAACCGGAGTCTGGCTGTTGTCTTTTACCCGGAAGTTGGTTTCTATATTTACATCTTCGGATACTCGTATTCTCATCAGTTCTATATAGTTTCTGATGAAGTCTGTTTCTTTTTTCAGTGGGACGTACATTGACTGATTGTCATATAGTACATATCTCAACAGTTTGCTTAGTTCCTGTATGGCTTGTTGCGCCTTGTCTGTGTCAATAGCCACCAGGGCGTAAATATTGTTCAGAGTGTTTAGCAGAAAATGTGGGTTGAGTTGGTTCCTCAGGTTTTTAAGTTCGGCTTCTGTCATGCTTTTCACTGCCTCGCGTCTTGCCAGTTCTGTTTCGTTCCATCTTATGCTTAGCCTGATGGCCACACTTAGTCCTGCAGAGAAAATCATGCTTGCGGCATCCCTTATCATAAAAACTATCTGTGATGGTGGGGTATGTCTGAACATATCAGGTGGTGGAGCAGGAACATGCATGTCGTTCCACCATCTGATGGTAAGCGACATAAATATGGTCAGAACAGCATTTACTGCCAGAAACTTTTTCTTATGTTCATTGAAAAGTAGTTTCGGAATTAACAGAAAATAATTTACATAAAATATTGCAAACAGTGATGCCGGGACTATAATGAACCGCATAAAAGCTTTCCAGTCTATGCTTCCGTTATCACTTTGCGTCATTATTATCGGAAAACCGAAAAACAATATCCAGCAGAATACGTGTATGGATATTTCCAGCAATCTGTTGTTACGGTTTGTATGAGTCATAGGTTTGAATGATTTTATATTGTGTACTTACAAATATAATGGAATGTTATAAGTATTGCAAACTTAGAAGCCTATTGCTGATTGGAATGTGTTTTCATCTGTGTATTTTGATACTTTCAAAGCAGCGCTGCGGTACCTCACAGAGAGAACCGTCAGCACTGCTGAAAAGGAAACCAAAGTTATGAAGAACAAAGTAGTTCCTGATTTATAGAATGAAGTTGTATCCGTTTATTCGTATCTCAATGCTTCTATAGGGTCAAGACAGGCAGCTTTCTTGGCAGGATACCATCCGAAGAATACTCCGGTGAAGGTACATACTGCAAACGAAAGGAGTACGCTCCAGGGCTGGACGAAAACTGGCCAGTGGGCGACAGTCTTGATTATATATGAGGCTCCACACCCAAGTATCACACCTATCAATCCTCCGGTGATACTTATCAGTACAGATTCTATAAGGAACTGTGACAGGATATCTATTCCTCTTGCTCCTACAGACATACGCAGACCGATTTCTCTGGTACGTTCTGTCACTGATACATACATGATGTTCATGATACCGATTCCTCCAACAACAAGTGATATTCCTGCAATGCATGCCAAAAGAGTAGTCATAAGGTCTGTTGTAGTGTTAAGCATGGAACTGAGCTCCTGCTGTGTTCTGATTGTGAAATCATCGTCATCGGTTTCTTTCAGTTTATGTTCGCGGCGCAGTATATTTGTTATTTCGTCAACTGCTTCTTCGGTCATGTCTTCTGTCAATGCCGAAGCGAAGATACCTCCTAGATATGTTTGGGCGAGTAGTCGTTTCATTACGGTAGAGTAGGGTGCCAGTACTACATCGTCCTGGTCCATACCCATTGAGTTGTAGCCTTTCGATTCAAGCACACCTATAACCCTTAGTGGAACCTGATTGCATCGGATTACTTTGCCTATCGGGTCGGCACCGTCAGGAAAGAGGTTATCAACAATTGTAGTTCCGATAACACAGACTTTTGCTGCGGTGCGGATGTCTTCTTCTGTAAACATCTCGCCCTGTTCTATTTTCAGCTGTCTGATGTTGAGGTATCCTATACTTACACCGCTAACAGACGAAGGATAGTTGTTGGCCCCTGATATGAGTTGTCCGCTGGCAGATACGTTTGGACTGATGTCCGAAAGATACACACATTCATCTCTAAGTGTTTCGTAGTTTTCAAGTTTCAGAGTCTGCATAGACGACGGGTCCTGTCTTACTCCTCCTCGCATTTCGCCTCCCGGATGTATCATAATCATGTTAGAACCCATCTCCGAGATTTGTTTCTGGATGCTTCGTTTCGAGCCTTGTCCTATTGCCAGCATGGCTATCACCGATGCCACACCTATTATGATTCCAAGCATCGTAAGGAATGCTCTCAGCTTGTTGTTGGACAGTGCTCTGATAGCTATTTTAAAAAGATTTGTTCCGTTCATTGTAAAAATGTTTTATTATTCCGTATCAGTCTTCATCGTTCTTTGGCAGAGCTGCAAGAGCTTCGGCTGCCGAGAGGATATTGTTGTTTACGGTATCTTCTATCACATGTCCGTCACGCAGGCGAATGTTGCGACTACTGTACATTGCCAGTTCAGGATTGTGTGTAACGAATATTATAGTTCTTCCTTCGGCGTGTAGTTTCTGGAAGAGTACAAGTATCTCAAACGATGTGCGTGTATCAAGGTTACCTGTAGCCTCGTCTGCCAGGATTACAGCAGGGTTGTTTACCAGTGCTCTGGCTATAGCCACACGCTGCATCTGTCCTCCTGACATCTGGTTCGACTTGTGCTCCAGTCTGTCTCCCAATCCCACTGCCATCAGTGCCTCTATGGCTCTTCTGCGTCTTTCAGCGGCAGAAACTGACGGATTGTACATCAGTGGCAATTCTACGTTTTCCACCGCAGTGGTTTTAGGCAGAAGATTGTAGTTCTGGAATACGAAACCTATTTTTCTGTTTCTCAGTACAGCCCTTTGCGGTTTGCTCATTGTCCTTACCGATACTCCGTCCAGAAGATATTCGCCGCTTGTAGGTGTGTCCAGACATCCAAGTGTGTTCAGCAAAGTTGATTTACCCGAGCCTGATGTTCCCATGATAGTGACAAACTCGCCCTCGTTTATGCTGAATGATACTCCCCTGAGCGCATGTACCGTTTCGTCTCCCACACGGAAGTTTCGTTTTATGTTCTGTAATTCGATTACTGTCTTGCTCATGGTGATTAATCCTTTTACTTAGATTGTTTTTTCTTGTTTCTGTCTGGAGGTCCCGGCATGAATGGATTTTGTTCGCCTCCTTCTTCGCTCATTTCCGGCATTTCACCTTTTACTATTGTTTCTGTTATGATTTCAGTTCCTTCGCTGATGCCCGAAACTATTTCAGTGTTTGAACCGTCGCTCATACCGGTCTTGACAGGGTGTGCAATAATTGATGTCGCGTCCATTGTCCATACTTTCTTTTGAGAGTTGCAGTCCTTTATGACTTTTCCTCCTGCCAGTTTCTTGTCAGGTATAAATCGGAGAGCCTTGTTCGGTACTACAAGAACATTTTCGCGTGTATCTGTAAAGATTGTTACGTTGGCTGTAAGTCTTGGTTTCAGTTTCAAATCAGGATTATCGGCTGTGATTACTACCTCGTATGTCACGACGGTTTCAGATGTAGAGCTGGTAGACGAACTTGTACTGTTGGTACTTCCCAGACGAATCTGTTTTACTCTTCCTTCGAACACATCATTCGGATAGGCGTCTACAGTAAATGTAACTCTTGCACTGTCTTTTACTCCGGCTATATCTGCTTCGTCCACATCTGCCACTACCTGCATCTTTGTCAGGTCGGCTGCGATAGTGAATAGGGTCGGAGTCTCGAAACCTGAAGCCACAGTCTGTCCGGCTTCCACTTCGCGGCTTGTCACTACACCGTCTATAGGCGATGTGATGGTGGTGTACGACAGATTTCTCTGTGCTTTAGCCAGTGCTGCCTTGCTTTGGTCGTATGTACTTTTTGCACGGCGGTAGTTGTATTCGTACTGTTCGTATTCGGTGTCGCTGATAAGTTGTTTTTCGTGCAGAGTCTTGTTTCTCTCGTAAAGTTTCTCCTGATACATATATTCTGCTTCTGCACCGTCGTATGTAGCTTGCGCCGACTGAAGATCGCTTATAAGCGTCACACGGTCCATTTCGGCTATTACTTCTCCCGCTTTAACCACTGAGTTGTAGTCAACATAAATCTTGTCGATGATACCTGATACTTGGGTACCGACTTCTACTTCTGTTACCGGTTCTATAGTACCAGTAGCTGTAATGGAATTACTTATTGTTCCCTTATGTACTGCCGAAGTGGCAAAACTTATAGTCTGGTTTGATTTTTTTCCACCGAATATCCACAGTCCTGCTCCTGCAAGTACTATTATGGCAGCTGCGCTGATGAAAACTTTTTTCTTGTTCATATCTAGTTATTTTACCGTTTGTTCTTTATAATAAAGTTGTTTCCCTTTGTTTAAAGTTTAATTTCATTTCCCGCATAGAAATCAAGTAATGCTCTGTCGAGAATAGCCATATATTTGGCCTGTACACGCTGTTGTTGTGCGCTAAGCAGATTGTTCTTCTCTGTGAGCAGTTCAACAGTGTTTTTTATGCCTAAGTTAAACTGTTCGTTCACCATGTCGAAACTGGTCTGGCAACTTTCAAGTTTGCTGTTTGCAGCCTCATATTGTTGCTGTGCGTTCAGGGCGTCAAGCCAAAGGGTTTCTATGGTTGAATACAGTTCCTTTTGTTTGTTTATCAAATCCAGTTGTGATGAACTGTAAGTGATCTGTGCTTTCTGTACGGCGCTTTTTGTCTGTCTGTTGTTGAAAATAGGAATGCTAAGGTTTATACCTATCATATTGTTCCATCCATATTTCATCTGCTCAGCCCAGTTGTTTGTGCTGGCATTGTTTGTCATACTTGATGTTGAGGCTGATAGACTGATGGTAGGCAGATATCCAGCTTTTGCGGTTTTTATACCCAGCTTTGCATTGTCTATGCTCAACTTACTGCTTTGTATTTCCGGTCTTGAAGTCAAGGCTGTGTTGTAGACATCTATCTGGTTTGGCAGAGCGGCCATAACATCTTCATCGTTCAGTTCCGGAAGGTCTAGAATCATTTCCGTAGTGCCGTCCAGTTCAAGCAACTGTTTCAGCTGGAGCTTGTAGTTCCTCAGTGAACTTTCAGCTGTTACCAACTGATATTTGTCATTGCTAGCCTGAGCCTGAAGTTGTGCTACGTCAGATTTTGACAGGCTTCCTTCATTGAAAAGTTCAACGGCGCGTTTGTATGTAGCCTCACTCACTTCAAGTGTGTTTTTATTAATCTCTACAGATTCGTTGGCATAAAGAATTTGTACGAAAAGTTTTGTGATTTCTTCCTGCAACATGTTTTCGGTTTCTGCTACAGACAGACCAGCTATTTCCTTGTTTGTTTTCTGCTGCTTAATGTTGTTCAGTCGCTGTCCGCCGTTCCACAAAGTCCATTGAGCGCTCAGGTTGTAGCTTCCGTTGTAAGTGTTATTGCTGTTACTTGTGATAATTTCTGTACCGCTCACGGTTGCACTGTTTTCCTGATACGGACGGTTTACCAGATTATGTCCCGTAGAGAAAGACAGGCTTGGGAACAGCGATGCCTTAGCGCTTTTCACATCTACATCAGCTTCCTCTAGCGAGAGCTTGTTCTGCTGCAGCTGTATGTTTTTCTCCAGAGCATAGTCAATGCAGTCCTGCAGACTCCACGTCTTGTTGTCCTGTGCGTAAAGTCCTGTGCTTGAACCTAAAACTGCGATAATGAATAAATCTCTTTGTCTCATATTGTTTACTGTTATCTCTATTTCTTTTCTGAGGCAAAATTATTCCTTATATAACACATAGTCAAAAAAGATAGATTTGGCAAAGAAATGTATGGACAAAACCTTGGTTTTTCACGATAAATCATTTACTTTGTAATCATTATAAAAATATACACTTGTTAATTATGAATATAATTGGAATTTATAGATTTTATGTAGACGGATTCAAGTCGATGACTACAGGACGTATACTTTGGCTTATAATTCTGGTGAAACTATTTGTTATGTTCTTTATTATAAAACTGTTCTTTTTCCCTTCTTTCCTTAAAGATAAGACAACTGAAGAAAAACAGAATTATGTAGGCAATGAACTGATTATACGGGCATCGGATTCTGATACTAAATAACTAATCAAACTAACTTAATAAAACTTTATTTTATGATTGAAGCTATTGACACTTCTTTGATTGACTGGTCGAGGGCACAGTTTGCTCTGACGGCCATGTATCACTGGCTGTTTGTACCTCTTACACTCGGTCTTGCCGTGATAATGGGAACAATGGAAACTGTTTATTACCGTACAGGGAATGAGTTCTGGAAACGTACGGCCAAGTTCTGGATGAAACTTTTCGGAATAAATTTTGCTGTAGGTGTTGCTACGGGGCTTATTCTTGAGTTCCAGTTTGGAACCAACTGGAGTAATTATTCGTGGTTTGTGGGCGATATATTCGGTGCTCCGTTGGCCATTGAAGGAATTCTGGCATTCTTTATGGAGGCTACATTCATTGCAGTTATGTTCTTCGGATGGGAGAAGGTGAGCCGCCGTTTCCACCTTGCATCCACATGGCTTACCGGACTTGGAGCGACGATTTCGGCATGGTGGATATTGGTCGCCAACTCGTGGATGCAATATCCAGTAGGCATGGAGTTCAATCCTGATACCATGCGTAATGAGATGGTAGATTTCATGTCCGTGGCATTTTCGCCTGTAGCAGTAGTGAAATTCTTCCATACAGTTATAAGCAGTTGGATTTTAGGAGCTGTGTTTGTGGTAGGAGTAAGCTGTTGGTATCTGATAAAGAAACGCGAAAAAGAGTTTGCCAAGGCAAGCATAAAGGTAGCTTCAGCCGTAGGTTTGTTTGCGTCGATTGTTACGGCTGCAACCGGTGACCAGTCGGCATATCAGGTGGCACAGGTACAGCCTATGAAACTGGCGTCAATGGAAGCGCTTTATGACGGAAGCTCGCATGCTCCTCTCACTGTGGTAGGTCCGGTTGAGATACCTGAGATGCTTTCCGTTCTTGCCACACACAGTACAGACGGATTTGTTCCCGGTATAAATGATATAATGAAAGGAGGATATGAGCTGGCTGATGGTTCCAAAGCGCTTTCTGTGGATGAAAAGGTAGAACGTGGAAAGACGGCAATCAAGGCGTTGGCGGATTACAGAAAAGCTAAAAAAGAAGGCGATTCAGCTGCTATGGAGAAATCACTGAAAGTTCTAGACGAGAATATGCCATATTTCGGTTACGGTTACATTAAGGACACATCCACGCTGGTGCCAAACGTCGATCTTATGTTCTGGTCATTCCGCGTGATGGTAGGTTTGGGAATGTATTTCATTGTTCTGTTTGCCGTTCTTCTGTTCCTGACATGGAAGAAAACCTGCAATGTGGATTATCACAACTGGCTTTTGTGGCTGGGAGTGTGTAGTATTCCTCTGGCATATATCGCCAGTCAGGCTGGATGGATTGTGGCAGAAGTTGGACGTCAGCCGTGGACCATTCAGGATATGCTGCCTGTGGACGCTGCAATATCAAGACTTGAAACCGGCTCTGTGCAGACCACTTTCTTCATATTCCTCATCATGTTCACTGTACTTCTGATAGCAGAGATAGGAATAATGCTCAAGGCTATTAAACACGGTCCGGAGGAGAAATAACATTATATTCTTTTGATAAATATTACTTACATTCGATATGGAATCTACATATATATTCTTACAGCACTATTGGTGGTTTATAGTATCACTGCTTGGTGCATTACTGGTGTTCCTGCTATTCGTGCAGGGAGGAAATTCTTTGATTTACCGTATAGGACAGACCGAAGAAGAGAGAAAGATGCTTGTAAACTCAACAGGCAGAAAGTGGGAATTCACGTTTACTACTCTTGTAACCTTCGGAGGAGCATTCTTCGCGTCCTTCCCGTTGTTCTACAGCACAAGTTTCGGCGGAGCATACTGGCTGTGGATGATAATACTATTCACTTTTGTGCTTCAGGCAGTGTCGTACGAGTTTCAGTCCAAACTGGGCAATCTGCTTGGTCAGCGTACATACAGATACTTCCTTATGCTGAACGGTGTTATGGGACCTCTGCTTCTCGGTATGGCTGTTTCTACATTCTTTTATGGTTCAAACTTCGAGGTGACTAAGGATAATCTTACTGAACTAGGTATGCCTGTCATCAGTTCGTGGTCCAACGGATGGCACGGGCTTGACGCCTTTGCTGAACCGTGGAATCTAGTGCTCGGTATGGCTGTATTTTTCCTGGCAAGACTTCTTGGAGGGATGTATTTCATCAATAATATAGATAATGAAGCGATAAATACCTGCTGCCGCCGACAGTTGGTTTCTGATGCAGTGCCTTTCCTTCTGTTCTTCCTGGCATACGTTATACGCACATTGCTGAAAGACGGATTTGCCGTGAATCCGGAAACTCAGGCGATAGTGATGGAGCCGTACAAATATTTCAACAATTTTGTTGATATGCCATATCTTCTTGTTCTGTTCCTGATAGGTGTGGTTTGCGTATTGTATGGCTTGGGCAAGAGTATATTGGTTTCAACATACAAGAAAGGTATATGGTTTTCAGGCGTAGGCACAGTGTTGACAGTTCTTGCTTTATTGCTTGTTGTAGGATATAACAATACAGCCTACTATCCTTCACTGACAGATATGCAGAGTTCACTTACTATATCAAACAGCTGTTCCAGTCTGTTCACTCTGAAGACTATGGCATATGTTTCTATTCTTGTTCCTTTCGTATTGGCGTATATCTTCTATGCATGGCGTGCAATCGACCGTAAATCGATTACTGCAGATGAGATAAAGAATGACGATCATGCATATTGATACTTGATTCAGAGAAACATATAACAGAATGTGCCGGACAGCAGCTTTTCCTTATAGCTGTTTCCGGCACATTTTGTTTTAGGAATATCACATTTCGTTTTGGTAAATCACATTTCGTTTTGTGTTAAAAAGTCTTATCCTAGAAGCACTTTCTGTATAGCATCCTTCAATGTTGGCTTCGGCATTGCACCCTGAGCCATCTGTGGGGCACCTGTCATAGGAACGAAGAGCAATGTAGGTACACTGCGTATTGCAAACAGTCCTGCCAGTTCTTCTTCCTGGTCAACATCTATCTTGTAGATATCTATCTTTCCGTCGTATTCCTCAGCCAGTTCATCCAGCACAGGAGCCAGCATCTTGCAAGGTCCGCACCATGTGGCATAGAAGTCTATCAGCGCGGGGCGCTCACCCAGGAACTTCCATTCGTTAGGGTTAGCTTCATAGTTGGCTACTTTATTCAGGAATTCTTCTTTAGTCAGATGTTTTGCTTTCATAATCAATCATTATTTATGTGTTATTACTTCATTATTTATACTTCTTTATTTGTTAGGATCGTATGTCTTTACCATATCCTTATATATAGATTTCGTCTTTTGGCTTGTTCCGCATTCGCCTCCAGAGCAACAGCACGACCAGTTTATGACAGCCATGAATGCCAGCAGCAATCCAAGAGTTGTGAGAAATTGGTCACCGGAGTAAATACCGTATATCGCGAATCCGGCTCCGGACAGAAGTCTTATTAATCTTAGTATGTCCCAGTTTCTTAATAATTCGTTCATGGTAGTAATTGTTTATTGTTTCTGATGCAAAAGTATGCCACTTTCGCTACACCGACAACAGATAATTTCTATCTTTGTATAGACAAAATCTATTGAACCATGAATTTACAACAGATGGAATATATTGTGGCACTCGACAAGTATCGTCATTTCGTACTTGCTGCCGAGGCATGCGGTGTGACACAGCCCACACTGAGTGCCATGATTCAGAAGCTTGAGGAGGAACTGGACGTGAAGATATTCAGTCGCGACAGAAAGAATATTGCACCGACAGCCATTGGAGAGAAAATCATACGTCAGGCCCAGATAGCTCTTAACGAATCGCAGAGGATAAAAGAACTTGTTTCGGACGAAACAGGTACTATGAAAGGCAGTCTGAGGATAGGAATACTACCTACTATAGCTCCGTATCTTGTTCCGGACTTCATTCATCATTTCCGTGATACACATCCAGATGTGGATTTATTTATCGATGAAAAGGAAAATGCCTCCCTCGTACGCGAACTTCAATTCGGAAACATAGATATAGCTATTTCCACTCTTCCGGAAGATCGGGAAGGGATATTTGAAATACCTGTATATATAGAAAAGTTTGTGGCATACTTTTCCTCTGGTTGCAGTCAGGCACAGAAGATTATTGCCAGTGGCAGCCTGCCGGCCGAGCATATGTGGATTCTGAAGGAAGGACATTGCGTACCGAACGGGGCAATGAATTTCTGCAAAAACAAGGATATCGGAAATCATATTTATGAGGCAGGCAGCATAGAAACTCTTGTCAGGATAGTGGACCGGAACGGTGGATATACCATTATTCCGGAACTTCATATACCTTTCCTGTCCGATGCTCAGAAGGAAAATGTTGTACATCTGAATGTTACCCCGCCTGCGCAACGATGTGTTTCTATCCTTATTAAGGACGATTTCATTAGGGAACGTGCCGTAAATGCCGTGCTGGAAACACTGAAATCCATTATTCCGGACTATATGATGGAGGAAAGACTCAGGAAACATAAGATAAAACTCCGGTAGAAAATAGGTGTGACACGTTCGTGTTACACGCGTCACACGTTCGTGTCACATGCGTCACACGTTGGCGTTACTCTCGTTACACGTTCGTGTAACGGTAATTATGTCAAGGCATTTTAAATATTAATGCTGGAAACGTGAGAGATTACTATATTTTAATGTGATAATTTTTTTATGGAAATCTCTTTTAATATCAAAACATTAGGATAATTAGTTTTCATTTTATATTTTTGTGCATAATTAATCATATAATCAATAATCATTTTAATAACAACTAATCATGGGAAACGAAGAATTAATTAAGCTTTGCATTGAGAAGGCTCAGAAATGGTTGACACCGGCATACGATGCTGAAACTCAGGCTGAAGTAAAACGTATGATTGAAAACGAAGACAAGACAGACTTGATTGAAGCTTTCTATAAAGACCTTGAATTTGGTACAGGCGGTTTGCGCGGTATCATGGGGGTTGGTTCAAACCGTATGAACATCTATACTGTTGGTGCAGCTACACAGGGTTTGTCTAACTATCTTAATAAATGTTTTGCCGGCAAGAAAGATATTTCTGTAGTTGTAGGTCACGACTGCCGTAACAATAGCCGTCTGTTTGCTGAAATCTCTGCAAACATTTTCTCGGCAAACGGTATCAAGGTATATCTGTTCGACGATATGCGTCCAACTCCTGAAATGTCGTTCGCTATCCGTCACCTTGGCTGCCAGAGTGGTATCATCCTTACTGCTTCACACAATCCAAAGGAATACAACGGTTACAAGGCATATTGGGATGATGGTGCACAGGTTCTTGCTCCACACGACAAAGGTATCATCGACGAAGTGAATAAGATTGCTTCTGCTGCTGACATCAAGTTCGAAGGCAATAAAGACCTCATCCAGATTATCGGTAAGGATGTAGATGATATCTATTTGGAAAAAGTACACTCAATCTCTATCGACCCTGAAGTTATCAAACGTCAGAAAGACCTCAAGATAGTCTATACTCCTATCCACGGAACAGGTATGATGCTTATTCCTCAGGCTCTGAAGATGTGGGGATTCGAAAATGTTCACTGTGTACCTGAACAGATGGTTAAGAGTGGCGATTTCCCAACAGTAATCTCTCCAAACCCTGAAAATGCTGAGGCTCTTACACTTGCTATCAACCTGGCGAAGAGTATCGATGCTGATATCGTTATGGCTTCTGACCCTGATGCTGACCGTGTGGGTATGGCTTGCAAGAACAGCGATGGCGAATGGGTACTTATCAACGGTAACCAGACTTGCTTGATTTTCTTGTACTATATTATCAAGAACCGTATCGCTATGGGTAAGATGAAGGGTAATGAATTCGTTGTAAAGACTATCGTTACTACTGAACTTATCAAGGCTGTGGCTGATAAGAACAATATCGAAATGTACGACTGCTACACAGGTTTCAAATGGATTGCACGTCAGATCCGCCTGAACGAAGGTATCAAGCAGTACATCGGTGGTGGTGAAGAAAGCTACGGATTCCTTGCTGAAGATTTCGTTCGCGACAAAGATGCTGTTTCAGCTTGTACTCTTCTTGCTGAAATCTGTGCTTGGGCTAAGGATCAGGGCAAGACATTGTATGATGTATTGATGGAAATCTATGTAGAATACGGTTTCTCTAAGGAAGTGACTGTAAACGTTACTAAGCCGGGTAAGAGTGGTGCTGACGAAATCAAGGCTATGATGGACAACTTCCGTGCATGTCCTCCAAAGGAACTTGGCGGTTCTAAGGTTGCTCTCGTTAAGGACTATAAGACTCTTAAGGCTACAGACGGCAACGGTAATGTAACTGACATCGATATGCCGGAACCATCTAACGTGCTTCAGTTCTTCACAGAAGACGGAACTAAGATTTCTGTACGTCCTTCAGGAACAGAACCTAAGATTAAGTTCTATATGGAAATTAAGGGCGAAATGGCTTGTCCTAAGTGTTATGCAGGAGCATGTGCTGACGCTGAAGAAAAGATTGAAGCTGTCAAGAAATCTCTTGGTATCTGATAAAGTGCCTTGCAAAGGCTTTGAAATGCTTTTGCAAACGTTTTTCAAATAATATTCAAACTGCATCGGACGTAAATTGTAAAAACGATATCGTCCGGTGCAGTTTATTTTTTGTTAAAATCGTAATAATCATAAGTCTATGAGTTTGGAAAATACATTACCTTTGCATCCCGGTAAAAAGTACAGGATATATGGCAAAGTCTAAAGAGATGACATCCGGGGCTCCTCTGCCCCTAATATTGAATTTCACAGTTCCGCTTTTATTGGGAAATCTGCTGCAGCAGACTTATTCGTTTGTCGATGCTGCCATTGTGGGTAAGTTTCTTGGTATAAATGCATTGGCTTCTGTCGGTGCCAGTACGTCTGTCGTGTTTCTTATCCTTGGTTTCTGCAACGGTTGTTGCGGCGGTTTCGGTATTCCTGTGGCTCAGAAATTCGGTGCGCGCGATTATGTCACCATGCGTAGGTTTGTATCTGTCAGTCTGAAACTTGCGGGAGTTATGTCTGTTGCAATAGCTATTGTGACGAGCTTGCTTTGTGCTTATATCCTGAGATGGATGCAGACACCGGAAAATATCATGAAGGATGCGTATCTTTATCTATTGGTTACATTTATCGGAATTCCGTGTACTTTCTATTATAATCTTCTTTCAAGTATTATACGTGCATTGGGCGACAGCAAGACGCCGTTCTGGTTTCTTCTAATATCTACAGTTCTGAACATTGTTCTCGATTTGGTGTGCATACTCGTGTTGGGGTGGGGCGTAGCAGGTGCTGCCATAGCTACGGTTGTTTCGCAGGGAGTATCGGCACTGATGTGCTATAAGTATATGTACCGCAAGTTCGATATTCTTAAGACAGCACCGACTGATAGACGTTTCCGACCGGAGCTGGCAAAACAGTTGCTCTACATAGGTGCACCTATGGGACTTCAGTTCTCCATAACGGCCATAGGCAGTATAATGCTTCAGAGTTCCAACAATGCCTTGGGTACGGCGTGTGTGGCAGCATTTACGGCAGCCATGAGGATAAAGATGTTCTTCCTCTGTATGCTTGAAAGCCTTGGAATGGCGATGGCTACATACAGCGGACAGAACTATGGAGCTGGAAAACCGGAGAGAATTTGGCAGGGTGTGAAGGCTGCCATGATGCTTACTGTAGCTTATGTGGTTATGGTAAACTTGGTTTTGTGGAATTTCTCTGAAGAGATAGCGATGTTGTTTGTTGATGCTTCTGAAACAGAAGTATTAGCCGATACAGCATTGTTCCTGCATATATCGGCTTCATTCTTCATCTTTTTGGGTATGGTTTGTATATTCAGATATACCATTCAGGGAGCAGGCTATACACAACTGTCCATGCTTTCCGGAGTGGCAGAGATGATAGCACGTGTATTGGTGAGTGTGGTGGCTGTCCCTATGTGGGGATATTGGGCAGTCTGCTTTGGCGACCCTGTGGCATGGATGTTTGCCGTGGCTTTCCTTCTTCCGGCATTCAGATATGTTTATCGCAGATTATGTCATATCGTGGAGAAAGAGAAAGCTCTGCATACCGCTTGATTTAGTTTTTCACTTTCATTCTCCTCCAGATGCATCGTGGTATCAGCCTCCAGAAGAATACCAGAATACTGTATTTCCAGTCTATGACAGCTACTCGTTTATGCTTCTTTACGGCTTTTACTATCAGTCTGGCAGCATAAGGTGCTTTCATCAGCATAGGATAGTTCTTTCCGTCGTTAAGCAAACTTGTAGCAACGAATCCCGGACGTATGTCTGTGAAACGGATATTCAGTTTCTGCATTCCTGCAAGCTGTTCAAGTGCATCAATATATGTGTTTTGGAATCTCTTTGTTGCTGAATAAGCAGGGGCTATTCCCAATCCCTTTGTGCCGGCTATTGAACTTATCACCGCTATATGCCCCTTGCCTTTTTCCTTGAAATATCTGAATGCTGTACCTACCAGTCTGGTAAATCCTGTTCCGTTTGTTTCAAGCGTATTCAGCTCTATATCAGCGTCAAGTTTGGCATTCTGATATCCTATGCCCGAACTGTGGAAATACATATCCATGCCGCCGAGTTCGTCAATCAGAGACAGGAGTGCCTTGTCGGCATTGCTGTCCTTTACGTCTATAGCCTTTATGTATACCTGTTCGGGAAATTCCGACTTAAACTGTTTTAGGTTTTCTTCTCTGCGGCCCGCCAGTCCCAGCTTCCAACCATCTGTAAGCAGAAGTCGTGCCACTTCATATCCTAATCCGGAAGTGGCTCCCATAATTACTGCGCGTTTCATATTGTTAGTCATTGCTGTTATTTATCTGTTTGATTTGATTTCGTAAATAAACTCCTTGTAATCAGGAGCATTGGTGTTTCTTCCGAGATAATATTTTGATATCATAGGCATCTGCTCGTTCAGGCTGATAAATTCCCTGCTCAGGTGACTGCAGAAAGCCATATATGCATTTCTGTTTGCCATGTTACCGGCATCATCCCTGTATATGGTGATGTAATGGTTGGTAGGACGTGCATGTACCAACTGGTTTATGTGCATGGCAAGGTGCCTGGCTTCGATAGGAGATATACTGCCCATATTGTTCGACATATTGAAAATCACTAGTTCAGGAAGTACGGAATGTGCTTTCCAAAACCCATCGCTTACAGCCGTGATGCGTGGATGCAGACTCCATTTCACATGTCTGTAACTTTCGGAGATAAGGAATTCTTCGCTTGTATGTCCCATCTCTTCTGTAGGGTATATTCCCAAGTAATATATATCTGTGTGATTCAGTTGTTTGCACAGATCAATGAATGCCAGACCCGATGATGCAGATTCGTATGATATATCGCAAAATACCACCCTGCCCGATACATTGCGTATGGCATCCCTCAGCCAGTTCCCGCAATCCTCGTACATAGCCATTGCAGCCGAGTATTGTTTTCTCATCTCATGTAAGTTGAAAAGTAGGGTATACTCATCGGCTTTGAGTCCATGCAGAGAAGTGAAATCCGTTCTTCCATATGAAATCATCTCTTTAGCACTGGCTGTATCCACTTTTGATAAAGTTTCGTTTTCTGAGTATTGTTTCTCTATAATATTCTTGAAAGCCTTCTCAAAATCCGGTTTTATGGAATATGATTTGCTGTCAGTTTCCCACTTTATGTCATACGAAGGTATGTTGAAGTTACCTTTACAGAACTCTTCAGTGTCTGTCTCTATAAATCCGTTGTTCATGCGGATATATTCCATAAGCTTGTAGAATGTGATGCTTGCACTAAGCACCTGCGGATTACCTGTCAGTATCATCTGCTTTCTGGCACGTGTGATGGCTACGTTCAGTTTGCGGTCTATTATAGCATCATCTTCGCGGAAAGTATTAGATGTAAGGAAGTTCAGCTGACTGGTATTTCTTACCGTGAAGGAATAAATGATAATGTTCCTCTGGCTTCCCTGATATCTTTCTACAGTGTCGATAGAGATGTTCATCAGTTCCGGAATTCCGAGTGATGAAATCTCCTTTCTTATCATTGCTATCTGGTTGCGGTAAGGCACAATGATACCTACAGTTTTGTCTGCATCGAAATAGTTTTCTGTAAGGCCGTAAATTCTTTTCAGCAATGCTGCAATGATTCTTGCCTCGTTTATGTTGGCCTTGTCCGAAGATGCAGAGATGTTGTCTGGTGTAGGTGCAGTGATGAAAACCATTCTCCTCGAAATAAGAAGCCTTTCTATCATGTCCGGATTTTCCGGAATACTTGCATACGGCAGACTCTCTTCCTGATGAGGAAGAGGTACACACTCCAGACATTCACGGCTGTAGAATGTTGTATTAGGAAACTCAGCGATGGCAGGGTGCATTCTTCCTTGTTTTCTTAGTACACTTTTTGCCTTTTCGTCACTCTGTCTGTATAGTCTTTCGAACAGTGAGTTTCTGCAATCGTACAGTCCTATAACGTTCAGAAGAGGGTCAGTAATCTTTGCAGATTCGGCATTCTGAAGAGCTATGGCCGGCAGCTGTTTATAATCGCCGATAAGTACGAACTTGTCAATGGCATTATTGTTGCCACTTCTAGCCGAGAGTATTCCTATCAGGTCCGGTTCAAGAATCTGCGAGGCTTCGTCTATTATGGCCATATCGAAGTGCTTTATGTCGAACAGATTAAGCCTGTTGTTTATCGCTGTAGTGGTTCCTACGAATATTCTTGTGTCAGAAATCTTCTTTTTGATATCTGCCAGTTTCGGACAGTCTTCCAGTTGGTTTTTCATCAGGAACTGTTCGAACCTTCTGTCGCATGACATTTCATGCCCAATACGTATAAATGGTGTATCGGATGCTATTCCGGAGTCTACAAGCATACTGCAAATCTCATCTACAGCCCTGTTAGTGTACGATAATAGCAGCAGAGATGTATTTTTCTCCGAAAGAGCTTCTTCCACCATAAACCTCAGTGCGCACGAAGTCTTGCCCGTACCCGGAGGGCCTACCAGAAGGAAATAATCCTCAGCCTGTTTCTCCTTTAGGATTATTTCATCAAAACGTCCGTAACTGCCGTTCAATTTTATTTCTTCATTGAACGACGTTTCCCTGCTTCCTAAAAGAAGTTCCTTTCTGTCTGTACGTGCAGAGAGGAAAGAGAAAAGCCCTCTAATTCCTGCCGATGCAGAAACGTCCGATGAATCATGTTCGATAGCAAAGGTTTCGTCATCGCTACCTATGATGTCTTTGTTCTGCTGTCCGTTTCTCAGTATTATTGTTACGCTGTCAGGAGTTATTTCCGTTATGTTTCCTTTCATTAGGATTTCGTCTCTCACGTCAGGTTTTTCAGTATACGGATAGAATATTATTATATCTCCTTTTCTGAAGTTTGGCAGGAAATCTTCACCCTGTTTTGGTATGTTGAGTTTTATCAGGTCATATCCTTTGTTGGGAGAACTCATACGCTTGTCCTTTATTTTCAGACCAGTAAGGATATTACCGTTTTCTATTTTCTCGGCTAATGGAGTATTCCATACTGAAGCAAAACCTCTGGATGAATCATCATTTCCGCCTGTGCGCGACAAAACCGATTCTTTACATATGAAAGTAAAGAAACGTTGGAAATAGGACTTTTCAAGTGGTGAGCAATGTTTCAGGGTTTGTATCGTTTTATACAATTCCGGCTCCTGATAGTCATTCCATAGTTTGTTGTGCACCTGCAGTTCGTTCAACAGGTCTGTGTCAATCTCTTCAGTTACTTTCGAAATAGCTCCTTCGCTGAAAGCCATTTCATTGCACACTATCATGTTTCTCAGCTTTATACTCTCACGGAAAAGACTGTTAGTGAAGTGTTCTATTATAAGTCCGTCTGTATATCTGGAATAAAGCAGAAACGTCTGCATATCCTCAGTTGCTTTTCCGAAATTGTACATCAGAACACCCTGATACAACATCATCTGTATGAAGTGGTCTTCCTTATGTCTTTTGTTGTATTCATCCTTTTTGCCTGCTTTTTGTTCTATCAGCACCTTGAAGTCTTTCTGTAGCAAGTCCACACGTCCCTGCAAGCCAAGTTTTTCGCATATAAAAGATGCTTCCAGCATAACCTTGTTCCTGTCGAATGAAGGAATGCTGTGCGGCAATATATCGTTTACGAAAGAGCGGATATTCATCATCTGCGCCTGTGCCATTGTATGGAAATTGTCAGGTATGGGGCAGGTGCAGAAATCGAGAGCAGACGCAGAGAAGAATTTCTTCAGACTGCCTGCGTATGTTACCGGTTGTGTATTTCTTTCGTTTATATAATCATCGAGGAACAGTCCTGCCAGGTTACCCATCAGTATGTGGTGCGTATTTGCCTTAGGTTTTATGCGGCTCATGAAATAGTTCAGTGGATGATGACCGTATTCTCTGAAGCATGAAGCCAGCGAACTGATGTCTATAAGGAAATCCGGATGGAGTATTATCAGTTCCGGTATATAGTGATTTTCTTCATCAACTTTTACATTAAGCAGGTTTATCTGCATGTTTTCTTCCAATAAGTCGTAAAGATACAGCATGTCGCCGTTGAATCCACCTTTGGCATAGTTGATTACTATCATAGGGTCCTCGTCGCTGTCGGTAGATGCGAAAATCAGATTTTCGTTCCAGCTGTTTACTGATGCTCTGACATATGGTATGTGCGAAAGACGTGTTCCGCTGTACGGACGGTTGGAGTGAGGTATTTGTGGAAGTATTGATGCCGGTATATCTTCTTCGAAACCTAATGATATGAATCTCACTATAGCTCTGAGGTCATAGAGATACTCATTCATGTCAGGATGGAAATTGTCGCCCATAGCGGAGTTACAGTTACGTCTCATTGTCTGTATGGCGTATCTGTCCGAAGGAGTCATCCTCTTTTCCTTGCAGATGAAGTCCAGCCTGGAGAACATATTGGCGAATGATGCCGTAACTCCGGTGGTCAGTTCGTAGCAAGCCTGTTGCAGAACCTTATATAGCATAATATACTTAGCCCGCAGATTGTCTTGCGACGCTGCGGGCTGAGTATGTATTTTTTCTATTCTTTGGAAAAAATCAAAAGACTGTATGTCGATGTGTTCCGGTTTGTCTGTCATTCTTTATGCTTATTCGTTTTCTGTAGGAACAACACTTAAATTGTATATCAGGTAAGCCTTCTCTAAATTGTTATATTCAGTTTTTTGTCCCTTATACTTATCCGTAACATCTTCCGATAGTGTCATATTTTTTTCAGAAAGATACAATGTGAAAACATTGCTTTCAGATATTGTAATCTTGAATGATGATATTTCTTCTCCGTTTCCCGGATTATAAGATTTTGTCTCGATAAAGCTTCCACTTGTGTATTGCTCACCTTCAGAGGATAATATCTTTACTATACCATTATTGGAGTTTGTATACAAGAACTCAAACTTTCCTCCTGTCTTGATTTTAGAATCAGCAATTATAAGGTTGTAAATTTCTTTTTGTGTACCCACTG
Source organism: Bacteroides caecigallinarum (assembly GCF_021531075.1). Lineage (GTDB taxonomy): Bacteria > Bacteroidota > Bacteroidia > Bacteroidales > Bacteroidaceae > Phocaeicola > Phocaeicola caecigallinarum_B. Next base: position 42,465 of record NZ_JADYTJ010000010.1, read on the forward strand.
TCAGGTCATCACCTTCTACAGTAGCACTTAAACTTTCAACTTTGTAGTGTCTGTCTTTCTTTTCCACAAGGACTACAAATCTGCTTTCATTTTCTTCACTGTCACTTATTTTCAAGTAGCAGTTTCCTTCGCTGACAGGCGTGATAGAAAGAAGATTACCATCGTATGAGTATTTGAATATTTCTACATCCTTTTTGTTTATTATTTCAGGAAAATATTTTCCGTTTCCTCCCTTGATGTTGTATTGTTCTCCGTCAGTGAATTTGGTAAGTCTGACAGTGTCACCATTTGTAACTACGGTTTCTCCGTCTTTGCTTGTAAGTGTGATTGGAGAGTAGCTTTCACCACATGATGACAATGAAGTGACAAATAATATACTAATAATAGTAGTAAATGCAGATAGTAAATTTCGTTTCATTTTGCTTTGGTTTTTTGTTAATATATCGCAAAGATATATGTTTATGTGAGAAATTAAAAATTAGTAATGAATAATTTCTGTGAATATTCAAGTAAGTTTTGTCCTAAAATTCCGCTTTATGTCATTTTTTCCCGAAGCTCTTGTCTATTTTCAGTAGCGAGGTTACCCAGAATGTGGCAGCCGTACATACCATAATCCATATGAAGAACATACGGTATCCCATCATTTCCTGCAGCCATCCGGCTATCATTCCAGGCAGCATCATACCCAGTGCCATGAATGCAGTACATATTGCGTAATGTGCAGTTTTGCTTTCTCCCTGCGAGAAATAAATCATGTAAAGCATATATGCTGTAAAACCAAAACCATAACCGAATTGTTCGATGAAAACACATAAATTTATAACCGCCAGACTGCTGTGCTGGAAGAAACTAAGATACACATAAACTATGTCGGGCAGTGATATAGCCCATACCATAGGCCAGAGCCATTTTTTCAGTCCGTGACGTGAAACAGCTATACCTCCAAGAATACCACCTATAGTGAGTCCTATCACTCCCACGGTGCCTTGTGTGAAACCTATCTGTTCTGTAGTCATTCCCATACCGCCTTTTTCCAATGGGTCAAGGAGGAATGGAATACCCATTTTGGCCAGTTGGGCTTCGGGCAGACGGTAAAGGAGCATGAAAAGGATAGCCGTAACTGCCTGTTTCTTTTTGAAGAACGAGCGGAATGTACCTATGAATGACGACAGAATACCCTCTGAATTGCTGTTACTTATTTTTATGTCTGATGATGGGCGGGGTAGGATATATCTGTGGTAAAGCCACAGGCCTATGAACAGTCCAGACAGGATATAGAAAGTAATGCTCCATGCTCGGCTGATATTTCCACTGCTGCTTTCCAGATAACCAGCAAGCATGATAAGTCCGCCTTGTCCGGTTATTGTGGCAAGACGATAGAAGGTACTCCTTATTCCTACAAACAGTGCCTGCTCGTGTTGCGAAAGTCCTATCATATAGAATCCGTCAGCTGCTATATCGTGAGTGGCGGAGCTGAATGCCATCAGCCAGAATATTGCTAGAGTGGTTTGCAGAAATGAATCTGTAGGAATAGTGAAAGCTATTCCTGCCAGTCCTGCACCTATCAGCAATTGCATTGAGGTAATCCAGTAGCGTTTGGTTTTTATGATGTCAATGAATGGACTCCATAGCGGCTTGATAACCCACGGAAGATTCAGCCAACTGGTGTATAGAGCTACTTCGGTGTTCGAAATTCCCATTCGCTTGTACATCACTAGCGATATTATCATGACAGCTACGTAGGGTAGACCTTCGGCAAAATATAGCGAAGGGACCCATGCCCACGGTGAATGTGTTTTCAGTATTTTATTCATATTCCTTTAAACTCAAAAGGTAACCTTTATTGTCTAACAACTAATAACTAACAACTAACGACTAATACACTTTCCTAATCTCTGCATCCTTGTAATAATGTAAGAGAATTTTATCATACGAATAGCCTTTTTCGCCCATCATAGCTGCACCTATCTGGCATAAACCAACTCCGTGTCCCCAGCCGGCACCGGTAATGACAAAGTCTGACTGAACACTGTCTGAAGCTTCAGTTTTGTCTACCACAAAAGCAGAACTAAACAGATGACTTTCTGACAATGCACGGCGTATTTCCAGTTCCTTACCTATAATCACTGTACGTTTAGTCCCAACAATCTTCAGTCTTGAAATTCTTCCGGATTTACCCCTTTGTATGGTAACAAGGTCTTTTATCTCACCAAAGTCAATTCCTGTTTTTCTGTGAATGAGTTCCGATATTTCCTTTTGCGAGTATTTCACTTGCCAACGATAGAAGTCGGTAGTTTCCTGATCATAGTTATTCAGAATCTGTTTCAGAACCTTTTCGTCATGTGTATTGCAGAACGCATCCGGCGAGGTGCGTATCCATTTTTCAGCATTTTCTTCAATACTAAGGTCAGGTAATTCATTGTTTTCAGAATCGTCAATAACCGGTTGCAGATATGGATAGTCCTTGTCTTCCCAGCAAGTATCGAATGTCTCCGATACCCCTCCACAGCATTTAGAAAATCTGGCATCGCATATTTCATTACCGTACATAAGTACCATTCCTTCAGTTTCTTTCACAGCCTTTGCTACAGACAGGTTTGTGGCTCTTGTTATTCCCTGATATCTCTGACAGTGGTCGTCGGCACATACATCGAAAAGTGTATGGTCCTCACGGTCGTACCATCTGATAATACAGTTCTCATCCTTTATGATGTTTTCTTGTAAATATTTATGTACGCTTTTCTTATCCCTGTTTTCTATTTGTGCAAGAAGCCAGCTTCGTGATATCACTGCGTGCGATTTCAGAAATTCCACAGATGATGTGGCACTCATTTCTGAAGAAATCACACTGACCAGATAGTCTTCAACGGGCACTATGTTTATGGCTATCACATTTTTTCCGTCCGTAATAAGTTTCAGTCTGCCGATGAAAGTCTGTACTTCTTGTCTTTCCCAATGGTAGGAGATACCTATGGTTACGTTATGAAGTGTGAACGAACAGTTATTGTCTTCAGGGATAAATTCAATGCTTTCCATTTCTTCCAAACCAAGCAAAATCTTTCCGTTCGTAGCCATAGATGCCTTCAGTATTCCTGTCTGTGCATCACCGTTCCGTGTGACATATTTACCGTTCAGACTGAATGAAATTTCTTTCCCAGTGATTATACCTACATTTATATATGGCTTTTCCATAATGATACCTCTTTGTAAATTTTTTTTATGTCTGTTTCAGTGATTTTCAGGAAATCTTCTTCTCGTGGAGTTACTATAAGTCCTGCCATATCCAGTGCTCCGGGGCTTACAAGAATCTGTTCCTTACCTTCTGCAAAATAGCATGATGGTCTGTGTTCTTCTCTTGGGAAATATGTAGTAATAAACATTCCACTGTCGTCTCTCCACGCAAACATATTGTATCGCGGTTCTGTTTCTCCGTCATGTGTAGTCAGAGAAGCAAGATACCTTCCAACTAATTTTGTATCAATATTCCCGGAAAAAGAAGTGAAAACCTTTATTGGGCACACATAGCCATTTACAGAGAAACTGGTAGATACATCTCCTCCATTCATTTTGACGGTTTCTTCCATAATGGCCGATTTGAATATTTCATTCCATTGGGCAATAAAAGGAATGTCGGTCTTTCTTGCAGCCTGGAAGTGAAAATGATCCGGAGCAGAAGCGCCACACTTTGCGCCATTATAGAATATGGCATAACGATGTCCGAAATAATCCTCTATTTTCTGAAGAATTTTTCCCGGCAGTTGCATATCCATCTTGTCGGCAAGTGTCTGTGGAATATGCCCGTCTGAAGATATAGTGAGATGCCCAGGCAGAATAGGATATGGATTTATCCTGATGCTGAACTCCATGCCTGCATCGACCATAATTGAATCCTGTTCCTCCGGCTTGTTTTTCAAACATAGGAAACATGGGCGGGCATCAATGGACGATTTGTCGATTTTGGCCAGTGTGGAGACTGCTCTAGCCGGATTGAACTGTACCTTAATATTGTTTCCATCGATATTGAAGCATCTTGTTTTTATATTTTCCAGTGCTTCATGGTTCTTGCGGCAAAGTTCCCATTTCTCGAACTGTGCAGCTATGAATCCTTCAGCTTCTTTTTCTGCCAATCCTAGTCTTCTTTTTATTTCCAAAGTACGAAGGCTGTCCTTGTACGAATTGTTCTGGTTTATTTTTTCAATACTCAAAGCTGCATCAGAGTTTCCTTCCCAGCGGCGGCAGAGATATACCACGTCGTAAATTCTTCCAATCTTGTAATTTCTGGAAAATGCCAGTCCAAGGGCATAATCTTCGCCATAGCTGGTGTTCGGCACTCTTATTTCACGCAGCAGGGGGGTATAGAAAGCACGCGGAGCACCAAGTCCGTTAATGCGCAGAGCATTGTTGTGGCCGTTCTCGTCTGTCCATTCCTTATGATCTATCACTCCCGGAGGCAATGTCTCCAGACTGAAATTGGTCATTCTGTATGAACCTATCACCATTGCGCATTTTTCTGTGCGGAACTTGTCTACTATAGTTTGCAGTGTGCGAGGACTGCTGTATAGGTCGTCGCTGTCAAGTTGTACAGCATATCGTCCGCATTCAGGATGGTCTATACCTACGTTCCAGCATCCACCTATTCCCAAATCGTCACGTTCAGGAATTATGTGTATTACATTTTCATTATCCCTATATTTTTCTATACATTCTGTTGTGCCGTCCGTGGAATGATTGTCTATTATTATAATGTTGAATTTGAAATCCGTTTCCTGCTCCAGGACTGACTTTATGGCATCGTCAATTGTCTTTACTCTGTTTCTTACTGGTATAATGACCGAAGCCTCATTGACAAAATCGCCTTCTTCTGTATCTATCAGTCTGTTTCTTTGCGGAAGATAGGCACCGATTTTCCTCAGGTGATATGTAAATGCTTCTTCGCGTTCAATCTGCACGTTGCGATTACGAGGGTCGACATAATCGAACTGCTTTTCGCCGGATTTTCTCAGGTCATCTTCCACTTCGGTGTATAGAAATTCCCTTATATGAACGATTTCTGCAACTCTAGAAACAGCAAGTCTCAATGCGTAAAGGCCGGAAAATGAATATTCCTTCTGTTCCATTAAGCTTTCAGCTGCTTTTTTGAAAATGTCAGTTCTGAACATTATCAGCGAACCGAAGTCAAAATCGTCGCGCACACTTCCTGTCTGATAGTCGATGACAGGGTGGGGCATACGCGTTCCTTCCTTCATAATATAGTGGTCAGCATAAGCCATACCTGCATTCTCCGGCATCAGATAGTCTGCTATGCGTTCTATGGCTTTATATCCTAAACTAAGTGGAAATGGTTTTGTGTAGAGTAATATAAAATCCGTCTCTGTCTGTTTTGCAATCTTTATAAGTCCATCCGTCGAATTTATATTGTTGCTCTCTGTCAGGTTTATAATATTCACCCTATTACATTCCGATATGATATGTTCATTGATATTATCATCCCCGGACACGGTAAAGAATGTTATGTCTTTGCTCATGATTGTTCTTTTGTTTGTTTTTACTGTTGGATGCAAAGATATAAAAGTAGCTGTTGCATTTGTCATCATCTGTCCGTTTTTTTATCTTCGGAAAATCTAAAATAAAACGCGGGCAAGTTCAAGTCTAAATTTGCCCGTGTTTTGACTTAAACTTGCCCGCGTTTTGAAAAGTATCTTTTTCGCCTAAATATTGTATGTTTCACGAAAAAATATTTCCTTTGTATCAGTAAGAATATAGTATATGGGAACAAATAAAATAACAGTGTCCGACGCAGATTTGCGCAGGGGAGCGGAGGAAGGTATGGATGCTTTTCTCAAAGTTTTTACAGATAAATATATAGAGGTTACAGGTGGTGAAATCAATGCCGAGACAATGCCTTTGCTCAATGGTTACCAGCATTCGTTGTTGGGATATCATTTCTTTCGCGAAGAAGTGCTTGAAGGAGGGTTTGTACAACTGATACAGAACGGATATGGTTCTTACATTTTCGAAAATCCTTTTGCAAAGGCTATGCGTATGTTCGGTGCCAAGGATTTTGCAAAACTTCTTTATGATGCAAAAGCTATTTATGATGCAAATAAGGCTGATTTGCAAAAAGAACGTACCGACGAAGAGTTTATGGCTATGTATGAGCAGTATGAGGCTTTCGATGATCTTGAGGAGCAGTTTATGGATATGGAAGAAGTGATAACTGCTACAATAGCTGAGTATGTGGACGAACATATTGATGATTTTGCTTCTGTAGAATAATTTTTTGTAGCTTTGTGCAGTTTTATGTGCAAATCTGTATTTTATATGTATAGTTATTAATTTTAAAGTTAAAAAGATATTTATGAAGAAGACAAAGTTTGCGGTTTTGTTTACCGCATTGATGGTTATATTGGGGTTGAGTTCTTGTTTGGGTGATCCTGATCCGTATTTCACAGGTACGGAAATAATGAAAGTAAAAGGATTTATGGGCCTCTATAGTTTTGAGAGTGCCGGAAAATATACAGTGGAACCAACAAATGCGGAGGCTATTACCAGTGAAATTAATACAGAGTTTGCTGTAGTAACATATAAATATGATACCAGAACTATAACCCAAGGTGCAAGTAGCATTCAGGGAGAAATTTTAAACCTTCTTCCTATTAACGATTTTGGGTTTACATCAGGAGAGATGGAGTCTAATGCACCGATACATACAGTAGGGGCTACGGTAAACTTTTTTGACAAAACAAACGTATTCATAAATCTTACTTATTACTATAAGGATTCATCCAATGCAGCTGATTTGAAAACAGAATTGGATAAACATCGGTTCGTCATTTATAAAGCTACAGCAGAAGAAGACCCTGATGTAAAAGATAATACGATGGTTCTTTATCTGAATCATATAGTAGCCGATCCTGAAATTAATGATGAAAGATTAAGCGCAGGTACTGAAACGCGTCATTTTGATTTGAATTACGTATTGGGAGGTTCTGAACCGGAAACGATAATTATCAAATTTAAGTATTCTTCAAAATCTACTATGGATGATGCTAAAGAAAGTGAAATAAGGATTAATTACAAGTCTATAATTGATCAGTATTTTGGCAATAACACGAATATATAAAAATGTATAATTGTTAAAGTCGTGACGGGTGGCAAACTTAAAGCTTAGAGTTTGCCACCCGTTGGTTTTTATTGGTATTATGCTTGTGTAACAGATTATAATAGTAAAAATCATATCTTTAAACAGAGCATTTTCGTTCTTTTTTTATAAATTTGCAGTTCGAATCGTCGTTAAGTGACGATAATCTCAGATTAAGGTATTAGTCTAAGAAAATCAATAGATTAGAAATTTAAAACTTAGGAAAATTGAATTACAAGGATTTGTTGTCAAGGACATTGTTCATACTATCATCGCCGTCGAAAGCATGGGAGCAGATTTCTGCAGAAGGCGATACAAAATCTGTTCTCCCGAATTTTGTTTATCCTTTTATAGGTTTATGTGGCGTGAGTGAGTTTATAGGAACTTTTTTCGGAAAAGAATTTATTCCGGATGTTTTTCAGGTAGCATTGACACACTGTTGCGCCGTTGCCGTTGCTTTGTTTGGAGGTTTCTTCCTGTCTTCTTATCTGATAGACAAAATGTTGCAGAAATGGTTTGGAACAACTTTGTCAAAGGATATGGTGTCGGTATTTGTGGCATATTCCATGACAGTGAAATTTGTGTTAGACATACTTAGTAGTCTGTTGTCATTGAAACTTTTGCTTGTTATACTTCAGATATATACACTGTTTGTGGCTTTTGAAGGAACAAGACGGTTTCTTAAAATAAGTGAGGATAAGGTCACATTATTTACTTTAGTTGCTACGGTGGTAATTCTGCTGTGTCCGTCGCTTATTGAATTTGTGTTTAATAAATTGTCTGTCACTCTTCGCTGATGAAGTGGGGACACTGATTAAAAGGAAGGACTGAATATGAAGAATCAGACTAATAACAATATAAATATAAAGAACAAGCGTGCATCGTTCGATTATGAATTTATAGATACGTATACCGCCGGAATAGTGCTTACCGGGACGGAGATAAAGTCTATCAGGCAAGGAAAGGCAAGCCTTGTGGATACTTTCTGTTTCTTTTCCAAGGGTGAACTATGGGTAAAGAATATGCATATAGCCGAGTATTTCTATGGTTCGTATAATAATCATCTGGCACGTCGCGACCGCAAACTGTTGCTCAACAAGAAGGAACTTCGTAAGTTACAGCGTGGAATACAGGAAACGGGATTTACCATAGTCCCTACACGAATGTTTATCAACGAACGCGGACTTGCCAAAGTGGTAATAGCACTTGCCAAGGGTAAGAAACAGTATGACAAGCGCGAAACGCTTAAAGAGAAAGATGACAAGAGAATGATGGACCGTATGTTTAAGAGATAAACATTGCAAAATGCTTACAAAAACAATACAACAACTATTGGACGAGCGTATTCTGGTTCTGGATGGAGCTATGGGTACGATGATACAAAAGTATGGACTGACTGAGGAAGATTTCCGCGGAGAACGTTTCAAGGACTTGTCCGGACAGCAGAAGGGTAATAACGATTTGCTTTGTCTTACACGGCCTGACGTGATAGAGGAAATACATCGTAAATATCTTCAGGCAGGAGCTGATATAATAGAAACAAACAGTTTTAATGCCACTCCGGTGTCGATGGCAGACTATCATGCAGAGCATCTCTGTCGTGAGATAAATCTTGAGGCTGCACGTCTGGCAAGAAAGGTAGCCGATGAATTTACGGCACAAAATCCTGAAAAACCCAGATTTGTGGTAGGATCTGTAGGACCTACGAACAAGACTTGCTCTATGAGTCCGGATGTGAACAATCCAGCTTATCGTGCGCTGACATTCGATGAACTGTGTTCTGCATACTGCATACAGATGGAGGCATTGCTTGAGGGTGGGGTTGACGCTATACTTATAGAAACAATATTTGATACACTGAATGCGAAAGCTGCAATCATGGCAGCAGAGAAATCCATGCATACTATCGGCAGAAAAGTGCCTTTGATGCTTTCTGTTACTGTATCTGATATTGCGGGCAGAACTCTTTCCGGACAGACTCTTGATGCTTTCCTGGCATCGGTACAACATGCAGATATTCTTTCTGTAGGACTTAATTGCTCGTTCGGAGCAAAACAGCTTAAGCCATTTCTGGAATCTCTGGCGGCTCGTGCACCGTATTATATAAGTGCTTATCCTAATGCCGGATTGCCGAACAGTCTGGGACAGTATGACCAGACTCCGGAGCAGATGGCAGAAGAGGTAAAAGAATATATCGATGAGGGATTGGTAAACATTATCGGTGGATGTTGTGGTACTACTGAGGAATATATAGCCAAATATCAGGAGCTGATAAAGGATGCCGTGCCTCATAAACCGGCAGCCAGTCCGGAATGTATGTGGCTCTCCGGTCTTGAACTTATGGAACTTACACCTGAAGTGCGATTTGTGAATGTGGGCGAAAGATGTAATGTTGCAGGCTCAAGAAAGTTTCTCCGATTGATTAACGAAAAGAAATACGATGAGGCTCTTTCCATTGCACGTAAGCAGGTGGAAGACGGGGCTTTGGTGATAGATGTCAATATGGATGACGGTCTGCTGGATGCGGCATCAGAGATGACTACATTCCTTAATCTTCTGGCTTCCGAACCGGAGATAGCACGTGTGCCTGTGATGATTGACTCTTCGAAATGGGATGTTATTCTTGCCGGTCTGAAATGTGTACAGGGTAAGTGTGTAGTTAACTCCATTTCTCTGAAGGAAGGAGAAGAGGTGTTTATAGAGCATGCACGCACAGTCAAGGCTTTCGGTGCAGCAGTCATAGTTATGGCATTCGACGAGCAGGGACAGGCTGATACATACGAGCGGAAAATCTCAGTGTGCGAACGTGCATACCGTATTCTTACAGAGGTGGTAGGTTTCAATCCGCACGACATTATATTCGACCCTAATGTACTTGCAGTGGCAACGGGTATAGAGGAACATAACAATTATGCTGTAGACTTTATACGTGCTACAGGGTGGATAAAGAAAAATCTTCCGGGAGCACATATCAGTGGAGGAGTGAGCAATCTTTCTTTCTCTTTCCGCGGTAATAATTATATCCGCGAGGCTATGCATGCCGTATTCCTTTATCATGCCATCCAGCAGGGAATGGATATGGGTATAGTAAATCCGGGAGCATCAGTTTTGTATACAGATATTCCGGAAGATGTACTTGAAAGGATTGAGGATGTAGTTTTAAACCGTCGTCCTGATGCTGCAGAAAGACTGATAGAGACAGCCGAACGTCTGAAAGCCGAAAAAGAGGGACAGACTGAGGAACAGGCTTCTTCGTCTAAGATAGCTTGGAGGGAAGGAGCTACGGTAGAGGAAAGATTGAAATACGCACTGGTGAAAGGTGTTGGTGATTTTCTTGAAGATGACCTGAATGAGGCTCTTGGAAAATATCCTAACGCTGTGAGCATTATAGAAGGTCCGTTGATGGACGGAATGAATCACGTAGGTGAATTGTTCGGATCAGGCAAGATGTTCCTTCCGCAGGTAGTGAAGACAGCCCGTACGATGAAAAAGGCTGTGGCTGTTCTCCAGCCGTATATTGAGGCCGAAAAGAAGGATGGTGCGGCAAGTGCGGGAAAAGTCCTTTTGGCTACAGTGAAAGGTGATGTACACGACATCGGAAAAAACATTGTAGGTGTGGTAATGGCATGTAATAATTTTGAGATTATAGACCTTGGTGTCATGGTACTGGCCGATAAGATTATAGAAACCGCTGTTCGTGAGAAGGTTGATATCGTAGGATTAAGCGGACTGATTACTCCTTCGCTTGACGAAATGGTACATACTGTTTCGGAAATGGAGCGTGCCGGACTTGATATACCTGTCATAGTGGGAGGTGCTACTACATCCAAGCTTCATACTGCATTGAAGATTGTTCCTGCATATCATGCTCCTGTAGTTCATCTTAAGGACGCTTCGCAGAATGCACCTGTGGCAGCCAAACTACTTAATCCGGAGCAAAAAGAAGTATTTGTGAAAGAACTTTACGATGAATATAAGGCTCTTACAGATGCCCATCAGGAAAAGAAAATCAATGTGGTTTCGCTTGATGAGGCTCGTGAAAACAGACTTAAACTTTGGGATTGATAATGTATAACAATAAAGGCGGTTCATTGTGGACCGCCTTTATTGTTATAATGTACTTATAAACTCATTTGCCTTCTCCAGAGTTTCCGGCTTTCCTATATCTATCAGCTTTATTTCCGGCTTGATACATGCTCCGAAATGTGCTTCATGACATGTCCCAAGATAGAAATCCATTATAGGAAATTTACCTTTAAAGTTTTCTCCCATATATTTCATTATTAATGGCGAAACCACATGTATTCCGCTGAAAGCATATTCAGAATATTCCGAAGAGTTATAAATGAAACCTTTTGGTTTTGTCTCACCACTGTTCTTGTTTATCCATCCGCAGAGTCTGTCTTTCTTATTGAATATAAGATAGCGTGATGTTTTTCTTTCGCTTACCATAAGAGTGGCATCATTACCGGAACGGAGGTGGAAATCATATAATGCGTTTAAGTCTACATCCGACAGGATATCTACATTATGTATCAGCACAGGCTCGTCAGTAGGGAATAGTTCGAGGGCACGTCTTATTCCTCCGCCTGTGTCAAGAAGCATTTCCCTTTCATCGCTTATATGGATATTCACTCCGAAGTTATTGTTGGCGTGAAGGAAGTCTATAATCTGTTCCCCGAAATGATGGATGTTAATGATGATGTCATCGAATCCGGATGATTTCAGTTTCATGATGACATGTTCAAGCATTGGTTTGCCTGCTACAGGTACCAGGGCCTTGGGCATTGTGTCTGTCAGAGGTTTGAGTCTTGTACCCAAACCAGCTGCAAAAATCATCGCTCTCATACTTCTGTATTATTGGCTTCGAAGATTTGCTCTATATTCTGTTCACGGTGAAGGAGTTCTACTCTTACTCCGAATTTGTTGTGAATATGTTCTGCCGTATGTTGTGCTGAATAGACAGAACGATGCTGTCCACCTGTACAACCAAAACATATCATCAGGCTGGTAAATCCTCTTTCAATATATCGTTTCACGTGTGCATCTGCAAGTGCATATACGTGACTAAGGAATTCTGTTATCTCGCCATCGTTTTCAAGAAAGTCTATAACCGGTTTGTCAAGTCCGGTCAAAGGCTTGTATTCGTCATATCTTCCCGGATTGTGTACATATCGGCAGTCGAAAACATATCCTCCTCCGTTGCCGGAAGTGTCTTCCGGAATACCTTTACGATAGGAGAAACTCATCACTTTTACTGTAAGTTGTTTGTCTGTATTCATCGTTTTAATGTTGTTATGTCATTTATATCCATTTGAGATAACTGCATGAGCAGTTTGCTAAGGTATGGATATTCGTTTAAATGGTCTTTAAACAGTGTTTGAATGTTGTTTAGAGCATATGGAATGCTCTCAATGAAATGGGTTTTACGTTCAAACAGTCCGCGGAAACCGTATGCACCGAGTACCTGCATAGTACGGAAAACAACGAAGTGATGTAATGTCTTTCTAAACTCTGCAGGATTGATTTTTGTGAACTTGCTTGCCTCGCTTATATACGTCTCAATCATTTCTTCCCTTAAATCATTGTTGAAGTTGGCTTTAGCCTGCCACAGGAATGAGGCTACATCATAATAGATAGGGCCTTTGCGTCCTCCTTGAAAATCGATGAAGTATGGCGCTTCGTCCTTGATTATTATATTTCGGCTCTGGAAGTCGCGGTACATGAAAGTATCGGATGATGCTTTGAGCAGAATTTCTGTCATTTCCTCAAAATCGTCTTCCAAGGTACTCTCGTTGAAACTGATGCCTGTGGCCTTAAGGAAACAATACTTGAAGTAGTTCAAATCCCACATAATCGTGCGGCGGTTGAAATCCGATAACGGATAGCAAATACCAAAGTCCATACCCTCGGCTCCTTTGAACTGGATTGACGGTAGTAGGGATATGCTTTTGCGTATGAGTCCTTTTTCATTCTCGCTGAATTCTCCTGTTGTTCTGCCGTTTGATATGGCATTGAAAAGGAGAGTATCGCCTAGGTCTTCCTGAATATAGCAGCTTTCATCGTCGGAAACTGCAAGAACCTCAGGTACCGGTATTCCTTTACTACGGAAATGACGAGCCATATATATGAAGGCACGGTTTTCTGCAATTGATTCTCCTCGTACGGCTATCAGACTACGGATTCCGGTCATACGAAAATACTGACGGTTGGAACCGGAACCGGTCAGCAGCTCGATATTATCGTGCTGCTGACCGGTAACTTGTTTGTATAATGTACTTATAATTTCTGTATTCATGTCTGGAGTTGTATTCTTTGATTTCAAAAGTACAACTCTTTTTCGTTGAATGCAAGAAATATTCTTTATTTCACCTCTACAGTGAGTTTTTTGAGTTTACTCATATCGGATGTACCACCATAATATACAGTGTATTCTCCTTCAAGAGTTCTCATTGTGTTGTTCAGAGTGTCAAACCATTCGAAGTCTTCTTTTTCGAGGGTGATTTCTATATTTTCAGTTTCTCCTTTTTCTATTTCCACTCTCTTGAAACCTCTCAGGGCATGTGATGGTCCTTCCTTGTCCTTATTGTATTTCAGATATACCTGTACTACTTCTTCACCATCCATCTTGCCTATATTTTTTACAGGTATAGTGAGTTTTATTTCATCCTCCTCGTCAAGAGTGTTGCTGCTTACAGTGGCATTCCCATATTCAAATGTAGTATAGCTCAATCCATGACCGAAGCAGAAGAGAGGTTTCTCTGTCATATATCTGTATGTACGTCCTTTCATCGAGTAATCCTCAAAGTCTGGCAACTGTTCTACATTCTTATAGAAAGTGATAGGGAGTCTTCCTGCAGGATTATATTTGCCTGTAATTACGTCTGCAACAGCCTGACCGCCGGCCTGTCCAGGATACCATGCCTGAATAATGGCGTCGCAGTTCTGTGATTCAGGAACGAGCCCCATTGCAGAACCGGAGAAGTTCACGTAAACAATTTTCTTTCCTGCTGCTTTCAGCTTCTTGATGAATTCTCTTTGTATATCAGGCAGTTCTATATTTGTTCTGTCGCCACCTTTAAATCCCGGAATCTTGACAGACATTTCTTCACCCTCAAGGGTAGGAGATATACCACCGGCAAATATAACTATGTCGGCATCTTTTACTGCATTTATACTTTTTTGCAGGTCGACAGGAACATAATACCCCATATCGAAGTCAAGTGATGCAGCACGGTCATTACTGTTGAATGTATATTCTATAGCAATATTGTATTCCTTTCCTGCTTTGGCTTTTAGGGTATACAGGCTTTCGTTGTTTTTGATAAATTTTCCTTCTCCTACCTTTTCACCGTTTATGTAAAGTTTAATCTGTGCATGAGCCGTGAAACAGAAATCCATATCTGTGTCTTTTTCCGGTTTCAAAACACTTTCATATTTTGCAGAGAAGTTCTGTATGTTTACTCCTGAAGCAAAAGTCGTACCACCGGTTGTTATGAAATGGAAAGGTGTACTTACGTGAGTAACTGTTGCCGGTTCACCTTTCATCTCTGTGTTGTTCCAGTATGTAGCCTTGAAACCTGGTTTGCCATCATTGCTACATTGACTGAAAGTGCTGTGCAGGTATGTACTGATAGTTCTGTCGCATCCCTGTTCGTATATCAGGTTTTCCGGCTTGACAGAATTTTTAAGTCCTTCCAGTAAGGTTATGGTGTGTGAAGGATAACCATTGTAGTTTGCCCATTGCATTATAGAGTCGTTTGCATTAGGACCTACAAGAGCAATCTTTTCATTACCTTTTAGAGGTAGGATATTGTTTTTGTTCTGTAAAAGAACCATTGATTCTCTTGCCATCTTCAGAGCCAGTTCCTTGTGTTCTTTTGAATCGACAACCGAATATGGAATTTCATTCCAAGGAGTTTTTTCATCCATCTCTCCTAATTCGAATCTCGCTTTCAGAAGTCTTTTGAGAGATACGTCAATACGCTCTTCTGTGATAAGTCCTGCCTTGACAGCCTCAGGAAGTGATGAATAGTTAGGTCCGCACTCCAAATCGGTTCCATTCGATACGGCATCGGCAATGGCATGATTCTTGTCCGGATGTGTTTCATGATGACCTTTGCTCCAGAAGTCATTGATAGCCCAGCAGTCTGATACCACAATACCATCGAATCCCCATTCGTCGCGTAGGATTTGGGTAAGAAGTCTGTTGCTGCCACAGCATGGCTCACCTTCGTAACGGTTGTATGCGCACATTACCTCCTTGACATCAGCTTCTTGTACAAGTTCCTTGAAAGCCGGCAGATAAGTTTCCCATAAGTCTCTTGGTGATATATTCTCGGCATTATAACTGTGTCTGTTCCATTCCGGACCGGAGTGTACGGCATAGTGTTTTGCACAAGCATGCAGCTTGTCGTATTTGCTGTCGTCCGGGCCTTGAAGACCTTTGACTACGGCAACACCCATTCTTGATGTCAGATAAGGGTCTTCACCATATGTTTCCTGTCCTCTTCCCCAACGTGGATCTCTGAATATGTTTACGTTGGGAGTCCACATTGTTAGTCCCTGGTATCTTTTCAATCCACCGGCCTTACTGAACTCAGTTGATTTTGCTCTTGCTTCATCCGAAACAGATGTAAATACATCGTACAGAAGTTCGTCGTTGAATGATGCTGCCATACCGATTGATTGTGGGTATACTGTAGCCAAACCTGCTCTTGCCACTCCGTGAAGAGCCTCGTTCCACCAGTCGTATGCTTTGATGCCGAGTCTTTCAATAGCCGGTGATTCGTTTTGCATCAGTAAGGCTTTTTCTTCAAGAGTAAGTCTTTTCAATAAGTCTTCAGCTCTTTCTTTGGGAGATAATGATGGGTCTTGATAAGGAAATTTGTTTTCTTGTGCGCATGATGATGCTAATGCACAGAAGATGCCTGTCTGTAATAAGATTTTAAAATTCATAATGGTTAATGTTGTTATGTTTTTTCATGGTTTTACTTACGGATACTTTTATGCCGTAACAGATGCAAATATACTTGTATTGATTGAGAATATGTATTCTTTATGTAACAAATACTTACGTATATGTTTCATTTTGTACTATTATAATATATTCAGAAAGAAAATAAGGTTGTAAGACTGTTTTACGTAGTCTTACAACCTTTTATAATATTTATAATAAATCTTACTGATACATTTTCTCTGCCAGGAATTGTCCTGTGTAGGATACACCGCATTTTGCTACTTCTTCGGGAGTACCGGCAATTACCAGATTACCTCCCTTATCTCCACCTTCTGGACCAAGGTCGATAACATAGTCTGCACATTTTATTACATCCATATTATGCTCAATGATGACTATTGTATGTCCTCTTGCTATAAGAGAATCGAAAGCCTCGAGCAATTTCTTTATGTCGTGAAAATGCAGACCGGTGGTAGGCTCGTCGAACACGAATATTGTCGGCTGCGATTTCTCTACACTGAGGAAATATGCCAGTTTTACTCTCTGGTTTTCACCTCCTGAAAGTGTAGATGATGACTGTCCGAGCTTGATATAGCCTAATCCTACTTCCTGTAGTGGTAGCAGTTTCTTTACTATCTTCTTCTGGTTGTGCTCTGTAAAGAATTCTATAGCCTGATTAACGGTCATCTCAAGTATGTCGTAAATATTTTTCCCTTCGAATTTTACTTCAAGTACATCACTCTTGAAGCGCTTTCCGTGGCAAGACTCGCATTCCAGTACAAGGTCTGCCATAAACTGCATTTCCACTGTTACGGTACCTTCGCCTTTACATTCCTCGCAACGACCTCCTTCGGTGTTGAAAGAAAAATAGCCGGCAGTATATCCCATTTGTTTTGACAGAGGTTGTTCGGCAAACAGTTTTCTGATTTCGTCGTATGCCTTGACGTATGTTACAGGGTTACTGCGTGATGACTTCCCGATAGGATTCTGGTCGACAAACTCTATATCGTTTATCATCTTTATATCGCCTTCCAATGACACGAATTCGCCAGGACGTTCGCTCGATTCACTATATTCGCGTTTTAACGCTTTGAAGAAAACGTCGCGTACGAGTGTACTCTTACCTGAACCGCTTACTCCGGTGACTACGGTCATTACATTAAGTGGGAATTTAACGTCTATACCTTTCAGGTTATTTTCTCTTGCACCTTTTATCTCGATATAATTATTCCATGAACGATGGCTTAGCGGGAGAGGAATAGTCTCTTCGCCCAACAGATATTTCACAGTGTAGCTGTTACTGCCTTTTTGTAAGTCTTTCATGTCGCCATGATATACCACCTCACCGCCCAGGCGTCCTGCTTTCGGACCTATGTCTATAATATAGTCTGCTGCACGTATAATTTCTTCATCATGTTCCACCACTACAACTGTGTTGCCAAGCTGTTGGAGCTGTCGCAATACTTTTATCAGTTTGTCTGTATCGCGGCTGTGAAGTCCTATACTCGGTTCGTCAAGGATATATAATGAACCAACCAGACTACTTCCAAGCGAAGTGGCAAGATTTATACGTTGGCTTTCACCGCCGGACAGCGTATTGCTCAGACGGTTAAGTGTAAGATATCCAAGGCCTACGTCCATCAGGAAATTCAGGCGGCTGTTTATTTCGTTAAGAAGTCTCTGTGCCACAAGAGTGTCGTGCTCGTTAAGTTGAAGCGTACGGAAAAATTCCTTAAGTTCTGATATAGGCATATCCACCAGCTGGCAGATGTTTTTTCCGCCTACTTTCACGTAAGTGGCTTCCTTCTTCAGTCTGCCGCCCTTGCATGTAGGACAAGTGGTCTTGCCTCTATAGCGTGCCAGCATTACTCTGTACTGTATCTTATACTGATTTTCTTCAAGCATCTTGAAGAAGGTGTCTATACATACTTTTTCACGTGGACCATGCCAGAGATAATCTTTCTGTTCCTCTGTAAGCTCGTAATATGGTGCGAAAATAGGGAAATTGTGTTTGGGCGCCTCACGCAGGAATTCCTGGAGCCATTCTCCCATTTTTTCTCCTCGCCAGCACATCACGGCACCGTCGTATACACTCAGTGCTCTGTTTGGTATTACCAGATGCTCATCAATACCTATAATCTTGCCGAAACCTTCGCATGTCGGACATGCTCCGATAGGGGAGTTGAACGAGAACATCTGGTCAGTAGGCTCTTCGAACTTGATTCCATCGGCTTCGAATTTTGTGCTGAAACAGTGAAGTCTGGTTTCGCCATCGGGTAGGTAGAAGCGCAGCATGCAGGTACCATCGCCCTCGTACATGGCAGTTTCGGCCGAATCAGTCAGTCGGCTTATCGAATCCTTGTCGTCATTGCAGCTCATCCGGTCTATCAGAAGATATACCTTGTCGCTTTCGTCGTACTTGTAGTCTTCTATCCTTACTATTTCACCATCAACTTCCAGACGTGTAAAACCTTGTTTCAGGTCCATATCCAGCTGTTCCTGATGTGTACGTCCGTCGCGTGGAAGCAATAGGGTGAGGACTGTGTATCTTGTACCTTTAGGATAGGAAAGCATGCAGTTGACAATATCTTCCGGACTGTCCTTCTTTACTACTTCACCACTAACAGGAGAATATGTTTTTCCCACCCTGGCAAACAGTAGTCGCAGATATTCGTATATTTCTGTTGAAGTACCTACGGTAGAACGCGGATTTCGGCTCACAACTTTCTGCTCGATGGCTATCGCAGGCGGAATGCCTTTTATGAAATCGCATTCCGGCTTTCCCATTCTTCCGAGGAATTGTCGTGCATATGATGACAGACTTTCTACATATCTTCTTTGGCCCTCTGCATAAAGAGTATCGAATGCCAGTGAAGATTTTCCTGAACCGGACAGACCGGTTATTACCACGAGTTTGTTGCGCGGTATATCGACGTCTATATTCTTAAGGTTGTTTACCTTTGCACCTTTTATTGAAATGTATTTGCTGTCAGACATTCTGTTTCGTATTTTATATATGCAAAGATAGGACATTCAGTCAGAATTCGGAAAATTAATGTATGAAATTAGATTTTTTCAGCTATTTTCCTCATCTTTGTAAATATGAAATATACCTAAAAGTAGGTATTGACAACTCTGATTTTTATATATTATTTTGCAACCGAATTAGAACTATGAACAATGTTTTGAATATGTATAGAACCAGAATCTACAAACCGACGGATAAAATGAGTGACCTGATTTGCGAAAATTATACTCTTCTTCAGGTTTTGAGCCGGTTTGGGATATCCCTAGGCTTTGGAGATAAAAATGTACGTGAGGTTTGCGAACTGAATAATGTGGACTGCAATACATTTCTGACAGTGGTGAACTTCCTTATAGAAGACAGTAACAGGATGGAAGATCATCTGGAAGGAATATCCATAACTTCACTTATGAACTATTTAAGAGAAGCACATAGTTACTTTCTTGATTTTCAGCTTCCTAAGATAAGAAAGAAACTGATTGAGGCCATAGGCGATTCGAAAGAGAAAGATGTAACATTCCTTATATTGCGTTTCTTCGATGCGTATGTTGACGAAGTGAAGAAACATATGGAGCACGAGAATGAAAATGTGTTTACTTATGTAGAGAAACTTCTGAGTGGAGAACATCCGGATGGTTATAACATAAGTGTGTTTGCCAGCCATCACGAACATATCGACACTAAACTTACGGAACTAAAGAACATAATTATCAAGTATTTTCCAGCAGGAGGGAACAACCGTTTGCTAAATGCAACCTTGTTCGATATCTTCAGTTGCGAGGAAGATTTGGCATCGCACAATAGGGTAGAGGATTTCCTGTTTGTGCCGGCAATAAAGAAATTGGAAAAGGAGGCAAGATGAAATCTCATGATGTTATAAATATTGCAGTTGCCGAGGCTTCCATGATAGTAAGGACAGGGCTGATATCTGTATTGAGGCATCTTCCCGACTATAATGTGGAAACGTTGGAAATATCCTCTATGGAGGGATTGCAACTGTGTATGGAATCGCATAAACCTGAAATATTGATAGTGAACCCTATGTTCGACGGATGGTTCAATGTAGAGGAAATCAAACGCCAATATGAGGCACAGGATGTGAAGTTTATATCGTTGATATGTACTGTAGTAGATGCAAATATGCTGAAAGGTTATGATGAGAGTATAAACCTGTTTGACGATATAGAAACACTTTCTGCAAAGCTTTCGGCTATGATACATGTAAACGAAGAAGAGGACAGCGATTCAGAATCATTGAGCCAGAGAGAGAAAGAAATACTTGGATATGTGGTTAAGGGCATGACCAATAAGGAAATAGCCGAAAAACTTTACATATCAGTACACACGGTCATTACACACCGAAGGAACATAACACGTAAACTCCAGGTTCATTCGGCTGCCGGTCTTACAATATATGCTATTGTGAATAAATTAGTAGATATAAGCGAGGTAAAGATGAAACTTTAAACTGAAAAATACCTATTTTTAGGTATTGCCTGAAAAGGCGGAAGTGATTACCTTTGCAGTGTTAGTCATATAGAAATTACGTAAACCACAAAAGTAAAAAAGTTAGTTATTAGTTGGGTGCACCCTGCGAAGTGATTCGCGGGGTGCACGCATTTTAATAGTCAAGTTTTGCTTGAGTGTAAGAAACGTAAAGAGTACTTTTAATTATATCTTTACTGTCTGTTGCATCTTTTTCGTTTTGTGTTATTGATGTATGTGGCTGTTCATTCATGCTTTTGCTACCTGCTATCCATATGATATTCATAATGATGATACCAAGGATTGAAGTAACAAATGTTATTTTCTGTTCTATTCTTTTGCTTGAAATGTTCACCGTTTTTCTATTCATGTTGTTTTCCTTTAATTGTTGGTTTTGCTTTTTATTGCCTTTAGCTCCTCGCTTGTATAGGTTAAATGGAGCTTTAACAATATTACTGCACCACAATCATAATTTTTTTTCAAAAAAAATCAGTTTACGTAAACAGTCTTGAAATATTTCTGAAAAATCTGTTTGGCATCTTCCAGTTGTTGAGGTGTATTATACTCAACACCTTTAAGTTTGTATTCCATGTTCATGGCTTCATATTTGTGTACCCCCAGTGTATGGTAAGGCAGTATTTCTACTCTTTCAATCTGTTTGTAATCCTTGAAATGCTCGCCCATAGCTTCCATGTCTTCCTTGAAAGCGCTATATCCCTGTACTAAAACGTATCTGAGCCAGAAAGGTTTTCCATTCTCTTCAAGCCATGCCGCTGTTTTTAATGTCTGTTCGTTACTACGTTCTGTCAGTATCTTGTGTCTGTTAGGATTGAATTCTTTTACATCGAGTAAAACAAGATCCGCAAGCGAAAGAAGTTCTTTGACGTCATCATTCCATATACTTCCATTGGTATCCACACAGATATGTATTCCTGCATCTTTCAGCATTTTGAATAATGGAATGAGGGCTTTGGCCTGGAAGGTAGGTTCTCCTCCGCTGAATGTAATTCCTCCCTTTTTACCGAAAAATGGTTTCTGGCTCACTGCCATTTTGAGTATTTCTTCAGGAGAAGTTTCCTTGCTTTCGCCTTTTGCGTCAATAGTGTCAGGATTTGCACAGTACAGGCAACGGAAATTGCATCCTTGAAGGAAAACCACGAGGCGGATTCCCGGTCCGTCGTATGTGCCAAGCGATTCGTATGAGTGTACTCTTATCATATTGATATTATATTTATGTTATGCAATATATCCGGAGTTTCCTGTTTTGAAAGATAGTAAAATAGCAGAGGCTTCCTGCTGAAGGTCGGTAGCCTCTGCTTTAAATTATCGTGTCCGTTGTCACTGCTCAATAGGAGAGTGACGGGATACGGGATTCAATTACATACGTTCGTGGAAACTGCGTGAGATTACTTCCAACTGATGCTCACGGCTCAGCTTGATGAAGTTTACAGCATAACCTGAAACACGGATTGTCAACTGTGGATACTTTTCAGGATGTTCCATTGCATCTTCCAGCATTTCACGGTTCAGAACGTTTACATTCAGGTGGTGAGCACCTTTCACGAAATAACCGTCCATCATTGTAACCAAATTCTCTATACGGTTTTCCATATCTACACCTAATGATTTAGGAACGATAGAGAATGTGTTACTGATACCGTCCTGTGAGTCGCGGTAACGAAGTTTTGCTACAGAACTTAATGAAGCTACAGCACCGTTCTTGTCGCGTCCGTGCATTGGGTTTGCACCTGGAGCGAATGCAACACCTTTGGCACGACCGTCAGGAGTAGCGCCAGTCTTCTTTCCGTACATCACGTTTGAAGTAATAGTAAGGATAGAAAGTGTAGGCTTAGCGTTCTTGTAGATAGGAAGTTTCTTCAACTCTTCGTCGAAGTAGTAAATCAAGTCTACAGCCAGGTGGTCTACGCGGTCATCATCGTTACCGAAGCATGGGAATTCACCTTCTATTTCGAAACCTTCAGTAAGACCGATATCGTTACGTTTAGCCTTAACCTTAGCATATTTGATAGCAGAAAGTGAGTCAACAGCGATTGACATACCTGCCACACCGTATGCAAGATTAATCACGTGGTCAGTATCAACGAAAGCCATCTGAGCCTTTTCGTAGTAATACTTGTCGTGCATATAGTGGATGATGTTCATAGCTTCGTTGTATACACGAGCCATTTCCTTCAATACCTTCTTGTAGTTGGCAAGAACTTCTTCGAACTGAAGAACATCGCCGCTCAATACAGGGATGTCCTTAACCATCAGTGTACCTGTGTTTTCACATCTACCACCGTTGATTGCAAGAAGCAGAGCTTTTGCAAGGTTACAACGTGCACCGAAGAACTGGATGTGGCGGCCTATATCCTGATATGATACACAGCAAGCGATACCGTAATCATCAGAGTTACGTACTTCACGCATCAACTCGTCGTTTTCATACTGGATAGATGATGTATCGATAGAAACCTGAGCACAGAAGTTCTTGAATCCTTCCGGAAGTTCTGGGCTCCAAAGAACAGTCAAGTTTGGTTCTGGTGATGGGCCGAGGTTATAAAGAGTCTGCAAGAAACGGAATGAAGTCTTGGTAACCTTTGTACGTCCGTCGTTGAAACGTCCACCGATAGCTTCTGTTACCCATGTCGGGTCACCTGCAAAGATATCTGTATAAGCCTGCATACGCAAGTGGCGAACCATACGCAATTTGATAACGAACTGGTCAATCAATTCCTGTGCATGCATTTCGTCCAACAGGCCGTGAGCCATATCATATTCTATATATATATCAAGGAATGATGAAACATTACCAAGCGACATAGCGGCACCATCCTGTTCCTTAACGGCAGCAAGGTATGCCATATATACCCACTGAACAGCTTCCTGAGCGTTAGTAGCCGGACGGCTAAGGTCAAGACCGTATTGTTCTCCCATAACTTTGATTTCTTTCAAAGCCTTAATCTGTTCAGCCACTTCTTCACGCTGACGGATACGGGCTTCAGTCATAGGACCTGTCAGATGACGCAAATCATCCTGTTTAGCTTCGATAAGGCGGTCGATACCGTAAAGTGCCAGACGGCGATAGTCACCGATTATACGTCCACGTGCATAGTTATCAGGAAGACCTGTCAGGAATCCCAATGAACGGAATGAACGTATTTCTTCTGTATATGCATCGAATACACCGTCGTTATGAGTTTTGCGGTAGTGGGTGAAAATATCCTTTACTTTTGGGTCAACCTCCACACCGTTTTCACGGCATGCCTTTTCTACAACCTTTATACCTCCGAAAGGCTTGATTGCGCGGCGCAGAACTTCGTCTGTCTGCAAACCTACAATTACTTCGTTATCCTTATCAATATAACCCGGAGCGAATGATGTGATGGTAGAAACTGTCGAAGGGTCAAGCGAGCGGACTCCGTTGTTAGCACGTTCTTCAGCCAAAGCTTCCAAACATTTGTTCCAAACTGCCTTTGTACGTTCTGTTGGACCTACCAGAAATGAAGAGTCACCTTCGTAAGGAGTGATGTTAGTCTTTACAAAATCTGTAACATTGATTTCATGGTTCCAACGACCTTCTTTGAAATTCATTACCATAGTGATTTATATTTAATATGTTTAAAAATGATTTTTAAGCACTGCAAAGGTACTAATAATTGTTATACTACACAATACCTACAATTAGGTATATTATTAATTTGTATTAATTACAAAGTTATTTTGATTTGTATCAATTGTTTTGAAGGTCTTAAATAAGGAATATTGTTGTTTTATTTTATCTTAGAAAGTTGTAAATACTAACTGCTTTATAATCAAACTAATATTAACTAATGAGGAAAAAATGGTATAAAAATGTATGAAAATGTTTGGATATGTCGGAAACTAGGCATATCTTTGCACCGCATTTAAGGAAATGCACTACTGAAGTATTGGAAGTTTGGGTGAGTGGCTGAAACCACCAGTTTGCTAAACTGACGTACGGATTACCGTACCGGGGGTTCGAATCCCCCAGCTTCCGCCAGTAGTAAAGTAAGATGGCCGCGTAGCTCAACTGAATAGAGTAGCTGACTACGGATCAGCCGGTTACAGGTTTGAATCCTGTCGCGGTCACATTTAAATGCAATGGCGCCTTCGTCTAGCGGTCTAGGACGCGGCCCTCTCACGGCTGAAACACGGGTTCGAGTCCCGTAGGCGCTACCAAGGAAGGAAGTTTGGGTGAGTGGCTGAAACCAGCAGTTTGCTAAACTGCCGAACGGGTAACCGTTCCGGGGGTTCGAATCCCCCAGCTTCCGCAACTACTTATTAAATTAGAAAGGCTGAAACTGATAAATCCCGTAAAATCAACATTTTACGGGATTTTTTATTTAAAAACGGTTGTTAATGAATTAAGTATAATTTGCTACAATTTTGCTACAGAAAAATTATATAAGTGTCAAACCTGATTTTAGAGGGCAAAGTATTGCAGCGGCGGGTATAATTAAATAAATTATTTATCTTTGCAGCCGTTTTTTAATCATGATAATATTGCAATGAATAAATTAAACGGACTGCTATATGGTATAATTTCATCTGCATCGTTTGGATTGATACCGCTTTTTGCCATTCCTGCCATGCAGCATGGTATGGATTTTATGAATGTCATTTCGTATAGGTTTCTTTTTGCCACAATAGCACTGGCTGTTCTTCTGAAAATCAGGAAGGTTCCTTTCTGTATAGAAAAATCGGATTTGCCAACGCTCTTGCTGCTATCATTTTTTTATCTGATTTCTTCTGTATTCCTGTTATGGGGATATAAGTTCATGCCGTCGGGTGTGGCTACCACAATACATTTCATGTATCCTGTGATAACGACTCTAGTCATGATGCTTTTCTTCCACGAAAAGAATTCACTGTTTCATACTTTGGCTATTCTGATGGCAATAGGAGGGGTTTATGCACTTTCGTATTCCGATTCGCAAGGCGAAACTAATATATTGGGAGTGATTATTGTGTTGATATCGGCAGTGGGCTATGCCTTGTATCTTGTTACGGTTGGTCAGCGCAAGAATCAAAGCCTGAAAGGACTGAAACTCACTTTTTATGTGTTCCTTTTCAGTACGGTGATATTGCTTGCCGGAATGTTGTCAACCGGAAGTTTGCATTTTATACCGGATGTAACTACTGCAGGTAACTTGCTGTTGCTTGCCATAATACCGACTATCGTGTCGAATCTGACATTGATTGAGGCTATAAAGTACATTGGGGCCACCCAGACATCAGTATTGGGGGCTATGGAGCCGGTAACGGCGGTAATTGTGGGTATAGCGATTTTTGGCGAGGCTTTCACTTTTACTATTGCAGTCGGTATAATACTTATAATTTCGGCTGTGACTATTATAATATTAAAAAGGTAATAAAAATAAAACTCTAACATCGAATTGATTATGAAGAAACTACTTTGTCCGCAATGTAAGATATCGTCTATGTATGTTAAGAACTCCAGTGGAGAACGCCGATTAGTATATGTGGATGAAAATCACAATGTCGTGCCTAAGTATCCTGAAGAGAGTCTTGAAGGTTTTGACTTGAGCGAGGTTTATTGTCTGGGATGTTCCTGGCATGGGTCTCCTAAAAGGCTAACTGGTAAATATTAATGAAAATATTGCACAAAAGTCGCTTTTTTGTGTAATATCTGTCGTTTTTTTATCCCTTTTCAACAAGTTTTCCTTATCTTTGCAATTCAATAATTTAAATAATAATGAATTGAATATTATGGAGAAAGTTATCATTAATTCTTATGAAGAATTTGAAAAATTGGTAGGAAAGCAAATTGGTGTTTCTGAATGGCTTGAAGTTCCGCAGGAACGTATCAATTTGTTTGCCGACGCTACTTTGGATCATCAGTGGATACATGTTGATGTGGAAAAAGCAAAGGTGGAGAGTCCATATAAAAGTACAATAGTTCACGGATATCTTACATTGTCATTGTTGCCTTATCTTTGGAATCAGATTATCGAAGTTAACAATCTCAAGATGATGGTAAACTACGGAATGGACAAGATGAAATTCGGTCAGGCGGTTCTTTCCGGTCAGAGTGTAAGACTGGTTGCTGATTTGCAGTCGCTTGTAAACCTTCGTGGAGTTGCCAAGGCAGAAATAAAATTCTCTATAGAAATTAAGGATCAGAAGAAGAAAGCTCTTGAAGGAGTGGCTACATTCCTTTATTATTTCAATTAATAAGTCATAAATTAAGGGTTAAACAGTTCGGTGTCGGACTATTTAACCCTTTGTTTTTTTATGTTTTCAGGTCTGTTACATTTGTTGGTAGTTCTTTGCCAGACCTCCTTCACTCGTTTCCTTGTATAGCGACGGTAGGTCATGACCTGTCTGTTTCATTACTTCAACTACTTTGTCGAACGAAACACGGTGATGTCCGTCTGTGAATGCCGAATAAATATTGGCATCGAGTGCTCTTGCCGCTGCATAGGCATTTCTTTCGATACATGGTATCTGTACGAGTCCGCAAACAGGGTCGCAAGTCATTCCCAGGTGATGTTCAAGTCCCATCTCGGCAGAATATTCAATCTGTGCAGGACTTCCACCGAACAGCTGGCTTGCAGCTGCCGAAGCCATAGAACATGCCACACCGACTTCAGCCTGGCATCCTGCTTCTGCACCGGAAATTGAAGCATTGTGTTTTACAATGTTTCCCACCAGACCGGCTGTGGCAAGTGCACGCAATATCCTTGCATCACTGAAATAGCGGCTTTCCTGCAAATGTTTTAGCACTGCCGGAACTACTCCGCATGAGCCACATGTGGGGGCTGTTACTATTTTCCCTCCTGATGCATTTTCCTCGCTCACTGCAAGTGCGTATGCAAATACCAGTCCGCGTGAACGTAAGGAGTCTTTGTAGCCTTTTGCGCGTATATAGTATGATGATGCTTTTCTTGGCAGGTTTAGCGGACCGGGAAGAACTCCTTCGGCGTCAAGTCCTCTATGTATTGCTGCTTTCATGGTTTCCCATACTTCGGCCAGATAATCCCATATTTCAGGTCCTTCGCATTGTTCTACATATTCCCAGTAGCTTTTGCCTGTATTTTTACACCATGCCAGTATTTCGCTCATGCTTTTCATGTCGTAAATGTCTTTCGAAACATTTCTGGCTTTGCCTTCTTCTGCCAAGGCTCCTCCGCCCACACTGAATACTGTCCATTCGTCTGTAACTTGCTTGTTGGCGTTCAATGCCTTGAATGTCATACCGTTAGGGTGAAAGGGAAGGAATACGTGCGATTTCCAGATTATTTCCACCGGTGCATGTGGTTGCAGTGTGTCGAGTATTGCCACATCTGTCATGTGTCCTTTGCCTGTTGCAGCCAGACTTCCATACAGTATTACCTGAAATGATGTGGCTTCCGGATGTCTTTCAAGGAACATCTCGGCAGCCTTGCGAGGTCCCATTGTGTGACTGCTTGAGGGACCTGTACCTATTCTGTATAGCTCTTTTATTGATTTCATTTATGTTGTTGTCTTGTTTGCTATGTTGTCAAATGTTTACTACTGTTATTCCGGCACCACCGAACTGTACATGCTCGTCGTGGAAGCTTGATACTCCCGGTACTGTAGCCAGATATTGTCTTATCAGCGTACGTAGTATACCGGAACCTGTGCCATGAAGGATTCTCACATTTTTGGCTCCCACCAGGATAGCATCGTCTATAAAGTACGTCACAGCCTGTATTGCTTCATCGCCTCGCATGCCTCTTACGTCTATTTCGTGTTTGAAGTTAAGCTTTTTATCGTACATGCTGCTTTGTGTAGCACTGCTTACGAAACTTGCCTTTGCAGGAGATGTGGCAGATGGTTTAGGTGCATCCGCATGTTCCAGGCGTTCTGTCTTGACGTTGGTCTTCATCAGCCCGAACATCACTACAGCATTCTTGCCATTTATTTCCATCACCTGACCTGTACTGGTCTGACCCTTTATGCGTACATAGTCGCCGGCATTGATAGGTTTTACTTTAGGGATGACAGGTGTGTTCGGTTCATTTGCCTTCTTTTCTTTCTTTTCCTTGCGGCGTTCCTGCTTTTCCCTCAGTTTTTCCATCTTTTGGACAATCTTCTCTTCCATAGCGGCCTTTTCAAGTTCTTCCACTTCGCGTCTGAAGTCGGTAAGTTCCTGCCTTGCCATGCGCGTACGTTCTTTCTCGGCCTGTGCTTCCTTGATGGTACGTATGGTGTTTTCTATGCGTGCATTCGATTCCTGTAGGATTTTCTCTGCTTCTTCCTTGGCTTTTTTCAGTATTTCCTTTCTGCTCTTTGCCAGTTCTTCCATTTCCTTTTCGTAACGGGCAATGGTATCTTCCATCTGCTTTTCGCGCTTGCGTATGTTCTGGCGTTTTGTTTCCCAGTAGCGCTTGTCGCGTACGATGTCCTGCAGATACTTGTCACTCTGGATGTATTCGCTGCCAACTATTTCCGATGCATCGGCTATTACGTCTTCCGGAAGTCCTATTTTGCGTGCTATTTCCACAGCAAACGAGCTTCCCGGATTTCCTATCTGCAACTGAAACAGTGCCCTCATTTCGTGGCGGTCGTACAGCATCGCGCCATTTATCACTCCTTCGTTATTCTCGGCAAAATGTTTCAGGTTCTGATAATGGGTGGTTATTACTCCGAAAGTTTTCTTGTTGTTGAAACGTTTCAGTACGGCTTCTGCTATGGCACCACCTATCTGTGGTTCTGTTCCGCCACCAAACTCGTCTATGAGGATGATACTGCTGCCATTGCAGTATTTCATCATATTCTTCATGTTTGTCAGGTGCGATGAATATGTACTAAGGTCATCCTCAATACTCTGTTCGTCGCCTATGTCGATGAATATGCTGCTGAATATACCTGCATGACTGCGTTCGTTCATCGGAACGGGTATTCCGCACTGTAGCATATATTGCAATAGTCCCACTGTTTTCAGACACACGGATTTACCACCGGCATTAGGTCCGGAGATTAGCAATATTCTGTCTTTGCTGTTTAGTGCAATCTCCAGCGGTACTACTTTCTTATTATGCTTTTCCAGATTTATTCTTAGCAGCGGATGTACCGCATCGAACCAGTCTATCGTCCTGCTATTCTCCATTGCAGGCTTTGTGGCCTTGATATCTATACTGAACAAAGCTTTGGCTCTGATGAAATCGATTTTTGCCAGGAATTCGTATGACACCATTATGGCAGGGACGTGCGGACGTATCTCTTTTGAAAATTCAGTAAGGATTCTGATTATTTCCCTTCTTTCTTCGCCTTCCAGTTCTCTGATTCTGTTATTGGCTTCCACCACCTCGGCTGGTTCTATGAAGACTGTTTTTCCTGTAGCCGATTCGTCATGTACTATACCTCTGATTTTTCGTTTCATTCCCGGTGCCACAGGTATTACGAGTCGTCCGTCGCGTACGGTAGGGGTTACGTCCTTGTCCACATATCCTTCAGACTGTGCCTGTCTGAGGATAGAGTTGAGGCTGCGCGATATGCTTCCGGCTGTAGATGCCAGTTCGCGGCGTATGTTGAGCAATTCGGGCGATGCGTTGTCCTTTATCTTGCCGAATTTGTCGAGGATATTGTTGATTTTTGCAGTAAGCTGTGGGAAAACCATGATGTCTTCAGCCAGTATCCTGAGGTTAGGATAGTGGCTGTTGGTGTAATTGCCTTCATCGTCGGTTTCGTCATCCTTCTGAAGGAAGAGTATTATCTCTCTGATAGTTTCCAGCGAGCGTCGCAGGTCGAACAGTTCCGCTTCGTTCATGTACATACCTTCTATTCTGATTTTCTTTAATGAAGGGCGTACGTCGAAGAAGTTCTGACTTGGAAATTCATTTTCACCCTGTATAATCTGCATGAACTCTGTTACCTGGTCCAGCAAGGAATTTACATTATCGAAATCGTCGGAGAAACTTATTTCGTCCACTTTTTCGTGTCCCAAGGTGCATAGACATTTATTCTTTATAAGTGTGCGTATCTGGTCGAATCCTATTTTCTGCTCAAAATTCAGAGGATAAATCATGTCTGTATGTTGTATTTTATGCTGTTTTAAATTCTCGGCAAAGGTACTACAATGCGACTGCATTTCAAAAAAAGAAAACAATAATTTGATACCGTTGTTCAGTTGTATTAATCTTGAAACACTATTATTATAGAGCATAAAATAAGAAACGACATGGTATAATTTTTTATCAACTGTCAATATATTATAATGTATATGTATAATGCTTCTACATCATCTTGCAATTTTTAATTGAATTGACTATCTTTGCGCTCCGAAGGATATGGGTATAAAAAGATGAAACTAAAGAAAAATATAGAAATAGAAAAAGGGCCGGATGGATATATCTTAGGGGGAGAAGATATGGAGGCATCCGAATACGATATGCTAACCCCGTTGAGCGATGAAGCTGCATATCTGATTCAGGCTATTGGTCAGGAAGAGTTTGATGAAGATACTCTGGCCACTATGTTGTGCAGCGAGTTTGGTATGGACTATACGCGTGCTCTCGAGGAGGCTCTTGTTTTGATGAATCACTGGCAGGATATAGGGATAATTCGCTGGTAATTTACCACATTTTATGATAAGATTAAATAAAAAAATATTGGGTAGTGCGTTTACCACGCTCTCATGGATGTATAGGCAGACATCAGGATATAAAGTCCCGGTGTCTGCCTCTGTGTTATTAGGGGTGGTAAGGATTGCTGCATCTTTGTCTTTCATATGGATTAGTAAGGAAATGATAGACATGGCGGTGAAGACTGATACCAGTTTGATGAAATATGTCATATTGTTGATTGCAGCCCTTTCTGTAGAAATGCTGTGTTCAGTATTGCAGGGATATATAAATGTGAAGACCGAGGCTGAAATCCGTAATTCATTGCGTAGCAGGATTTTTATAAAAGCATTGAACGCCAGATGGAACGGAAAGGAAAAATGGCATACCGGAGATGTGGTAAATCGTCTGGAAGAAGATGTCAGGGTAATAGCCGATACGTTGTGTCATTTGGTTCCCGGCACATTGGTTACTTTTGTACAGTTGGCTGCCGCATTTGTTTTCCTATGGACTATGAATCCTGGGTTGGCATGGGTGATACTATGCATCCTTCCTGTTTTTCTAATCGTGGCGGCATTAATGGCACGACGGATAAAGAAACTTACTTCAGATATACGTAAGTCCGACTCTCAGGTACAGTCCGTGCTGCAGGAATCACTTCAGAAACGTATTGTGATAATAGCACTGAACAGGGTGGAGTACGTGATGAAACGTCTTGTCGGAGCACAGGATGTTCTGATGAAAAAAGTTATGAAGAGAAACAAGTTCACCGTGTCATCGCGTGCGTCCGTAATGGCCGGTTTCGGTGCAGGTTATCTCACGGCATTCATATGGGGAGTACACAGCATGCAGGACGGAGTTGTGACATTCGGTATGCTGTCCGCTTTTTTGCAGCTTGTTGGTCAGATTCAGCGACCCACAGCCGATATGAGCCGTCGTCTGCCGGCTATGATACATTCTATGGCATCGGCCGAGAGACTTATGGAGGTATACACTGCCGAACAGGAAGAAGATGACTCTTTGA
This sequence comes from Bacteroides caecigallinarum, assembly GCF_021531075.1. GTDB lineage: Bacteria > Bacteroidota > Bacteroidia > Bacteroidales > Bacteroidaceae > Phocaeicola > Phocaeicola caecigallinarum_B. The sequence goes on from NZ_JADYTJ010000010.1 coordinate 74,673, forward strand.
CAGATAATTCTCCTGTATTCAAACCGGATGGCATAATGCTTGAAAATGTTACATTTGGTTATCCTGATGGAAACAGGAAAATCTTCTGTAATTTTACATATGATTTCCGCCCTGGAACTTCTACAGCCATTATGGGTGAAACCGGTGCCGGTAAAAGCACTATGATGAGGCTTATGCTGGGGCTGCTTAAACCGGAAAGCGGTAGAGTGATTCTATATGCCCAGGATGGTGCAAATGCCGATGCTTCGGCACGTTTCAGAAACGGAATAATATACGTTCCACAAGGAAACAGTCTGCTCAGTACCACAATACGCGAGAATCTGACAGGTGGAAACAAAAATATATCTGATGATGAAATCAGGAATTCTCTTTATATGGCTGCAGCAGAGTTTGTTTATGATTTGCAGAGCGGACTGGACACAATGTGTGGCGAAGGTGGAGAAGGACTGAGCGAAGGACAGGCACAGCGTATTGCAATAGCCAGAGCCTTGCTTTGTGAGGGAAAGATAATGCTTTTGGATGAGTTTACATCTGCTCTGGATGCCGAAACGGAACAAAAACTTATGGACAGGCTGACAGAAAACTACATCGGCAAGACCCTTGTGTTTATAACCCATCGCAAGGAAATTGCTGACAGATGTGAAAATGTGGTATATGTAAAGAAGATCTGATTATGAAGAAACTGGTATTGCCAAATGAAATATTAATGGGAGAGGTTGAAAGACTCCTTTCGCAGGGTACAACCGTTACTATAATGACAAAAGGTAACAGTATGCTGCCGTTTATCGTAGGCGAGAGAGACAGTGTAATACTTAAGCCTTATGGAGAACCTTGTGTGGGAGACATTGCCTTGGCACATCTTGACAATGGTGCGTATGTGCTTCATCGCATAATTGGTATTTCAGATTCGGGAATGATTACACTGATGGGCGATGGTAATATCCGTGGAACGGAATATTGTCATGCAAGCAAGCTATGTGGAAAGGCTATAACAGTTATAAGGAAGGGGAGGAAATGTAATCCCGACTCAAAATCATGGATTTTTATGTTCAGGCTATGGAGAAAAATGCTGCCATTGAGGCGCTACATCCTGGCTGTTTACAGACGATTATTAATAAAAATAATATAAGAGAATGGATAAACAGAATTCATATATAGTTGGCGGACACAGGTTTTACATGAGTATGCCTGTAGAGTCTGTGTTATGGAACGGAGTGGATAATTACAAACCGTTTATTGAAACAGAGGACACTATAGAGGGTGACAGAGTAGATACATTGGATAGCTGTGTGTTTTCGCTTTATGTGGATACAGTATCGGCAGGAACAGAATTGATGGAAAGTTCCAAGGTCCTGGCTGAGTTTGACGATGATACAGCCTTCATATCAGTTATGACAGGCGGTAAAGGTGAAAGAATCTTCCAGATATCCTTGAATCGCGAAATGAGGGATAGAGGAGGTCTTCTCGTTATAGGTGAAGATTATCGTAACTGTAAGCTCTATGCCGGAGCGTGCAATGGTGGCGGACATGGACACTTTGTTCTAAATAATGCATTGATGTTGCTTTATGCGTTGTTCACTGCTACAAGGAATACCCTTCTCATACATGCGTCTGTTGCAGTGGCCGATGGCAAAGGATATGTGTTCCTGGGAAAGAGCGGAACAGGAAAAAGTACACATACCAGGCTGTGGCTCAACAATATCCCCGGTGCATGGCTCCTTAATGATGATAATCCGGTGGTCAAGATAGAAGACGACGGCAATGTTATGGTATATGGTTCGCCGTGGAGTGGCAAAACTCCTTGCTATCGTAATGAAAAAGCACCTCTGGGAGCAGTTGTCAGACTGAGTCAGGCTCCACACAATTCCATCAGACGATTGACAGGAATTCAGGCATATGCAGCGCTGGCACCGTCGGCGTCGTCCATGAAGTGGGACAGAGTGATGGCTGACGGACTTCACAATACATTGTCCGGTATTATTCAATCTGTAGGGATATTCCATCTTGAATGTCTTCCGGATGCAGATGCCGCACATTTATGTCACGATACAGTGAAATGATAATTTTATGTGATAATATTTAAAACAATAATATATATGAGAATAAAGAAAGGATTTGTACTGCGTGAATTGGCAGGCGAAAAGATTATTTCCGGCGAGGGACTGGAACAGATAGATTTCAATAAAATAGTTACACTTAACAGTTCGGCTGCCTATATTTGGGAACATATCTCAAACAGGGAGTTTGATCTTGAAACAATAGTAGATTTACTTTTGGAACGTTATGATATAGAACGTAGTGTTGCTTTGAAAGACTCACGAAGTCTGCTTGACAATTGGAAATCTATAGGCTTGGTAGAAGAGTAATAAATTTCTTCCTACCTGAATGTATATGCATGTATCTCACTTATAGATGAGGTACATGCATTTTTTTGCAATATATATTTAATATTTAAGTATATATTTGCGCTAGAAGTTATTTTTTCAGCATAAAAATCGTACTCTAACGTTTATTTATGCAAAAAAGCAGTAAATTTGTCGCCGGATAGAGTTTTAATTGAAATGCAAGAAAGGGTAAAAAATATTATTGAGATTTCCCATGTCTCAAAATACTTCGATGATAAGGTAGCTCTTGACGATATCAACCTTTACATACGCAAGGGTGAGTTTGTAACTATATTGGGACCTTCGGGTTGTGGTAAGACAACGTTGCTTCGTTTGCTGGCAGGTTTCCAGACAGCATCGGAAGGCGTGATAACAATTAATGGTAAAGAGATTACCCAGACACCTCCACACAAACGTCCCGTCAACACAGTATTCCAGAAATATGCTTTATTTCCTCATCTTAACGTTTACGACAATATAGCGTTCGGTCTGAAACTGAAAAAGATGCCTAAGGATGAAATCATGCGCAAGGTGAAGAACGCCCTGAAGATGGTGAGCATGAGCGATTATGAGTATCGCGATGTAAACTCTCTTTCCGGCGGTCAGCAGCAGCGTGTGGCCATAGCCCGTGCTATTGTGAACGAGCCTGACGTTCTACTTCTTGACGAGCCGTTGGCAGCACTGGACCTCAAGATGCGTAAGGATATGCAGATGGAACTGAAGGAAATGCATAAACGTTTGGGCATCACATTTGTGTATGTGACACACGATCAGGAAGAGGCTCTGACACTGAGCGACACCATCGTAGTGATGAGCGAAGGAAGAATTCAGCAGATAGGAACTCCTACTGATATATACAATGAACCAGTCAACTCATTTGTAGCCGACTTCATTGGCGAAAGTAACATTCTTAACGGAGTTATGATACACGACCGCCTTGTAAGTTTTGCCGGTGTAGAGGCTGAATGTGTGGACGAAGGATTTGGCGACAATGTACCGGTTGATGTGGTCATACGTCCGGAGGACCTTTACATATTCCATGTAAACGATTCCGCACAGTTCCGCGGTAAGGTTACATCATGTATCTTCAAGGGAGTGCATTACGAAATGGTTGTAGTGGCAAACGGATTTGAATTCATTGTCCAGGACTATCATCATTTTGAAGTAGGTTCGGAAGTTGGGCTGTTGGTTAAGCCTTACGATATACATATAATGAAGAAAGAAAGGGTATGCAACACATTCGAAGGAAAAATCATCGACGAAACTCATGTTGAGTTCCTTGGTTGTGAGTTTGAGTGCAGTAAGGAAGCTACTTCGGGCATGGATGCCGGTACTGAGGTGCTGGTGGAAGTCCCTTTCGACGGAATAGTGCTTGACGACAATCAGGAGGACGGAACTCTTACGGGAAGCATAAGTTTCATCCTTTATAAAGGTAATCACTATCACATCACAGTAGATTCCGATTGGGACGAACCGGTTTATGTTGATACAAACGATATTTGGGACAAGGGAGATAATGTGGGTATCAGTATTCCGTCTGAATACATATCCATACGCAGAAAAAATTAATAACTAACTATAAAAGGAAACGAGGTGAAACTAAGTAACATTCGTATTTTTCTTACTTCGCGTAAGAGTTGGACACTGCCGTACATCATATTTTCGGCATTCTTTGTAGTCCTTCCGCTTATATTGATTGTGGTATTTGCGTTTACTGACGAGAGGGGGGATTTCACTTTTGCCAACTTCAGTAAGTTCATGTCTCATCCTGAGGCTGTGAATACATTTATCTATTCCATAGGTATAGCCATAATAAATACCCTTATATGTATCCTGCTGGGTTATCCGGCTGCGTATATTCTGAGCAGACTCAAATCGGGATATTCACAGATAGTAGTGATGCTTTTCATCCTTCCTATGTGGGTAAACATTCTGATACGAACTCTTGCCACAGTGGCACTGTTCGATTTCTTCCGTGTACCTCTAGGTGAGGGAGCATTGATTTTCGGTATGGTATATAACTATATTCCGTTTATGATTTACCCCATCTATAATACACTGGTCAAGATGGACCGCAGTTATATTGAGGCAGCACAGGATCTTGGCGCTACTCCTTTTCAGGTTTTCACAAAGACAGTGCTTCCGCTCTCCATGCCGGGAGTTGCAAGTGGCATTCTCATGGTGTTCATGCCTACCATTTCTACTTTTGCAATAGCCGAACTGCTTACAATGAACAATATAAAACTGTTTGGTACAACAATCCAGGAGAACATCAACAATAGTATGTGGAACTACGGTGCTGCACTTTCGCTCATTATGCTGTTCCTTATAGGTGCTGCCACTCTTTTTGCTTCTGACGATAATCAGGAGAAGGAAGGAGGCGCGATATGGTAAACATGATAAAGAAAGTCCTCTGTCATGGCTATCTGTGGCTGTTACTTCTGATGCTTTATTCTCCTATCATCATAATAATGATATACTCCTTTACGGAAGCTAAAGTGCTAGGTAACTGGACCGGTTTTTCAACAAAACTATACGAAAACCTCTTTGTGCATGGCACTCACCACTCTTTGGTGAATGCTCTATGGAATACAGTTACCATAGCCTTGATAACTGCTGTCGTATCTACTCTGCTCGGAACTATTACGGCTATTGGTATGTACAATATGCGTGCACGTCAGCGTAAGGCTGTGTCTTTCATCAACAATATACCTATATTGAACGGCGATATAATCATGGGTGTGTCTCTGTTCCTGCTTTTCGTTTCGTTGGGAATACATCAGGGATACGGCACAGTGCTCATGGCTCATATAGCTTTCTGTACACCGTACGTAGTGCTTAGTGTGTTGCCACGTCTCAAACAGATGAATCCAAACCTTTACGAGGCTGCACTAGACCTGGGAGCAACTCCAGGACAGGCATTGAGGAAAGTTATCATCCCTGAAATTCTGCCAGGAATGATAGCCGGTTTTATGCTTGCAGTAACAATTTCAATTGACGATTTTGCTGTAACAATATTTACCATAGGAAACGAAGGGCTTGAAACTCTTTCTACATACATATATTCGGATGCAAGAAAGGGCGGACTTACACCGGAGCTTCGTCCGTTGTCAACTATTATATTCCTTATCGTGCTGTTTATGCTTATAATGATAAACCGCCGTGCAGGGAAAAAGAACGCAAAATAACGATAATAGATTATGAACAGACTTTATACAATATTTCTGACACTGCTCGCAGCAATATTCCTTACGGGATGCTATAACAGTGAGGATCGCGAAAAGGTCTTGAAGATTTACAACTGGGGCGATTATATCGACGAGGAAGTGTTGGCGGCTTTTCCGGAGTGGTATAAGGAGCAGACAGGAGAGGAGATAAGCATTGTATATCAGACATTCGATATAAATGAGATAATGCTTACCAAGATAGAACGTGGTAAGGAAGACTTCGATGTGGTATGCCCATCGGAATATATTATTGAGCGAATGCTTGTTAAAGACCTTCTTCTACCCATAGATACGGCTTTCGGCAAAACGCCAAATTACATACACAATATATCTCCGTATGTACGCGGCGAGATGGATAAACTTGGACTTCCAGGCCGTCCTACATCAAAATATGCGGTGGCATACATGTGGGGTACAGCGGGAATACTTTACAATAAGAAATATGTAACAGCCGAAGAGGCATCTACATGGCATTCTTTATGGGACAGCAAGTTCCGCAACAAGCTGTTGATGAAAGACAGCTATCGTGATGCATACGGAACGGCTGTGATATATGCCAACCGTGAAGCTTTGGCAAAAGGCGATATAAAAGTTGATGATTTGATGAACAACTATTCACCTGAAGCCATAGCCACTGCTGAAAAATACCTGAAGGACTTGAAACCGAACATTGCAGGATGGGAGGCTGATTTCGGTAAGGAAATGATGACCAAAAGCAAGGCATATCTGAATATGACATGGAGCGGTGATGCTGTGTGGGCGATAGAGGAAGCCGAAGCGATAGGAGTGGAGCTGGGATATGAAGTCCCTAAAGAAGGAAGTAACGTATGGTTCGACGGATGGGTGATACCGAGATATGCACGCAACAGGAAGGCCGCAAGCTATTTCATAAACTATCTTTGCCGTCCCGATGTGGCATTGGCAAATATGGAAACCATAGGTTATGTCAGTGCAGTAGCCACGCCTGAGATTCTTGAGGAAAAGATTGATACCACTCTTGAAACTTATTCCAATCTGGCTTATTTTTTCGGTCCTGAAGCAAGACATATACAGATAGACCCTATACAGTATCCCGACAGTGCGGTAGTGGCTCGCTGTGCTATTATACGCGATTCGGGGGAGAGGACACAGGCTGTTCTGGATATGTGGTCGCACGTAAAGGGAGATAATCTTGGAGGAGGTCTTGTGATATTTATTCTTCTTACATTGTTGGTGCTTGTTATCTATGTTTCGTATAAAAAGATTGAGAAATATAGGAACAGACGCAATCAGAACAGAAGAAAAAGAAGAATCAAACGTCATCATATTCGTTGATAATTTTTTATATAAAACTAAAAAGGCTATATTCCAATCCTTAACCATAGGATATGAAATATAGCCTTTATTATTTATTTCTCTAATTTATTATTTTGCGAAGCTTACGGCACGTGTTTCTCTTATCACGGTAATCTTAACCTGACCCGGATAAGTCATTTCGTCCTGAATCTTCTTGGCGATTTCTGTTGACAGGCTTTCTGTCTGCTTGTCGTCAATCTTGTCTGCACCAACGATTACGCGCAATTCGCGTCCGGCCTGGATAGCGTATGTCTTGGTAACACCTGGATAAGACATTGCAAGCTGTTCAAGGTCGTTCAGACGTTTGATGTAAGCTTCAACTATTTCGCGGCGGGCACCAGGACGTGCACCGGAGATAGCATCGCACACCTGTACGATAGGAGCCAGCAAACTGTTCATTTCCACTTCGTCGTGGTGGGCACCGATAGCATTGCAGATATCAGGTTTTTCCTTGTATTTCTCAGCCAGTTTCATACCGAGCAATGCGTGTGGCAATTCAGGTTCTTCATCAGGCACTTTACCTATATCGTGAAGCAAGCCGGCACGTTTAGCTTTCTTAGGGTTCAGTCCAAGTTCGGAAGCCATTACTGCACAGAGGTTGGCAGTTTCGCGTGCGTGCTGCAACAGGTTCTGTCCGTATGATGAACGGTATTTCATCTTACCGATGATACGGATAAGTTCAGGATGCAGACCGTGGATACCAAGGTCGATAGTAGTGCGTTTACCTGTTTCGATGATTTCTTCTTCTACCTGCTTGCGTACCTTGGCAACAACTTCTTCGATACGTGCCGGGTGGATACGTCCGTCAGTAACCAGCTGATGAAGTGCAAGACGGGCGATTTCGCGGCGAACAGGGTCGAAAGCAGAAAGTACGATAGCCTCAGGAGTATCGTCAACTACTATTTCCACTCCGGTAGCAGCTTCGAGGGCACGTATGTTACGTCCTTCACGTCCGATGATACGTCCTTTGATTTCGTCTGATTCGATATGGAATACAGTTACAGAGTTTTCGATTGCGGTTTCAGTAGCCACTCTCTGTATAGACTGTATCACTATACGCTTAGCTTCGCGGTTGGCTGTAAGTTTAGCATCGTCCATAATGTCGTTTATATAAGACTGAGCCTGAGTCTTTGCTTCATCTTTTAGCGATTCTATCAGTCTTTCCTTTGCGTCTTCTGCCGATAGACCTGAAATAGCCTCAAGCTTTTCGCGTTCCTGCGATTGCAGGTGGTCAAGTTCCTCTTTCTTCTTCTCGATTATTACCAGCTGAGCGTCTAGATTTTCCTTGATGGCTTCAGTTTCGTTGCGTTTGCGCTGAAGTTCTTCGTTCTTCTGGTTTATTACCATTTCGCGCTGTTTCAACTTGTTTTCTGCCTGCTGGATTTTCTGGTTGCGTGCAGCCACCTCTTTTTCAAGGTCGGCTTTCTTGTTCAGAAACTTCTCCTTAACTTCCAGGAGTTTGTTTTTCTTGATAACTTCGGCTTCTGTTTCAGCCTCTTTAATGATATTCTCATATTTCGATTTCAGACCGTATCTGAAAAAGCTATATGAAAGAGCTCCTCCTACCAGGAAGGCTACAACTGTTAATATTACTGTTGTCAACATCTATAATTTAATTTTAAATATAAATAAAAACGCACAAGCTTCAGGGTATTTCCTGTAAACTTGTGCGTGGATTTCCTTACTTGTTTCCTAAACAACTACTTCGATGCACTATCCTTTATGTAACCATCCAACAGGTCTTCCAGTTGTTTTATTTTTTCTGTATATGGTGATGTATCTACTGAATCTTTAATTTTGGCGTTTTCATATGCCAGTTCCAGTGCCACCATAGTCCAGTGTTTCATGGTTCCGAGATTCGGATATAGACTGCGGTATTTGTTCAGTTTATTGTCAATCATCTTGGCAGCTTCACGGTAGAATATTTCCTCTTCACGACTAATCACCAATGGATACCGTTCTCTGTCAATCTGCAAGTGTATTTTCAGCTTGTCGTCCATATATTAATGTTTCACTGTCTTTTCTTTCCGTTTATTTGTTCAGCAAAGCAATACATTTATCGACCTCACGCACCAGCCTCGTAAGTCTTTGTTTTGTGTCTCTTATTTCATTGTCATTGACACTTATCATACGGGCCATTTTCAGGTTTGTATATCTGGTTTCAAGTTCCTTAATCTTACTTAACAGAGCCTGTATTTCAGAATCTTTATCGGCTATGGATTGCTTTAACAGAGCATTTTCCTTTTTCTCTTCATTGTATAAAAATAGGATATGCCTTAGCTTTCCTTCAAAACTGTTTAGTAGATTTTTATCCTCTTCTGTCATCTATACTACCTAATTTCTATGACAAATATAGCATATAACTTCGAAATATGAAAATTTTTTTCTCATTTTGTATATTTATTTTGTTATTCGGTTTGTTCTGATAATGGAATGTACCATAAATCTTAAAGTTTTAAAACCTTTTGCAAAAGCTTTTCAAACAGTTTTAAATTTTGCTTTAGATGCCTGTTATATATTGAAATTCCCATGAGATAAAAAAATCACGCCAAAGAGAATGTAAATAGTCAAGCTGAAGTTACCTTTGTATAGTGTAACCCTAAATGTATCAGTTATGGCAGAAGTGACATTCCCTCAGTTGATACA
>NZ_JADYTJ010000110.1 GCF_021531075.1 Bacteroides caecigallinarum
ATTGTGACTTATGTACACGTGTATGAAACTTTTAAATTCTTAGCTGTTGCTATTTATCATCGTATAATAGCCGCATTTGTGTTTTCATGAGTGCTAATCTTTCTTTTGTCAAAACACTCGGTTTTATATCAATTTTAGTATAAACCTGTCCTACTTTATGTGTAGGACGCTTAATATTTACGTATGAAAAGTGTATTTTTGTATGTCTATTTAAAATATTGTGAAAAATGAAAAGTAATCCAATGGAGTGCCTGTATTGTCAGAATAACAATACATTGCATAGTTTAATGATTGAAATAGCGAAACTAAGTGTTTCCAGAATCTTCCTTTTTAAGGAACAGACGTATAGAGGTCGCTGCCTCGTAGCATATAACGGACATGTTGATGACCTTAATCTTTTGAGTGATGAAGAAAGAAACGCTTTCATGGCAGATGTGGCTCGTGTCACCAGAGCAATGCAGAAAGTGTTCAATCCGGCTAAAATTAATTATGGTGCCTACTCTGATACTTTGGAGCATTTGCACTTCCATCTTGTTCCTAAGTATGTTGATAGTCCTGATTTCGGTGGTGTGTTCCGGATGAATCCTAAGGAAGTATATTTATCTGACGAAGAGTATGCTTCGGTGATTGAGAAGATAAAGAAAGAGCTTTAATATGTTTATTTATTTAGCCCGGTTCACATTCTGTAGTTCAGGTGAGGAACCGGGTTATAATTTTAATGACCAATCTCCTTATATGTGCTGGTTTGTCGCTTTGTAAGTGAAAAGTTCTATTATCTGTCAAAATGCTTGCATTTTTATTTATTATGCATCATTGTTGTTTATAGAAAATATTATTCTAGGAAGTGAATGTTAATTCTTGCCTGTTTTTGCTTTATAATATCTGGATTAAAATTTCTTGAAATGTGAAATGGGATGGATGTATTAACATAAATTCCACGTGTAAAAAAGATTTTTTTTGCCTAGAAGAAAAAAAATTTTTTCCTGTTATTTGATTTAAAACGCTTAGACGTTTCAGAAAAACGTCAAAACGTTTTTCTTGAGGTTTTCACGAGCCATTATTTTAATCTGAATTTGTCGTGTTTTAGACGTGTTTTGTAATGTCAAAAAGAAAGAATTATACTGTGTTGTGTATCTTATCGTTTAAATAAAGGGCTGTATAGTGTGCTTGTGGATGTTTTGTGTATTATTGTGTGTTATTTTGTTTTGTGCCGTGTCTCCGTGGCTTCAATTTTTATTGATGGATAATATCTTTCTCCTGAATATTTAAATCTTAGAAGGGTAGAAAAGCAAAATGTCAAAATGTAAATTATGTCTTTATTATTGTTTAGTAGTGGATTTCACTTTAATGTATTATTTTTAAAGAACATGTTTGAATAATTGATATAAACAGTATAATAAGGAACTTACGATGATAAAAGGTGGTGGTACTTCAATTGCGCAACCACTGGTTGCGCAATTGGGTGAATATAATTTCACCCTCCCCATCAAACATCTGGATTATCGACATATTGATGTATAAAGCCTTTCTGCACCTCTATCTGGTGATTGAATTGAAAGATACAGAGATTCATTGACTAAATTTCGGGCTATTTGCTTGCGTATATTCAGAACTTTTGCGAATATTGCATATAGCTTGTGCGTATGATATTTGCCCATTAAAAGTATGCATACATAAATCTTTTATCAATTTAATTCTATTAACAGCATGAAAACAGGAAATTTATTCAAAATTCTTTTATTAATAATCTTTGCAACGACATTTATCGCATGTGAAAGCGAGGAAAAAGATGGAGATTGGGAAGCGATGAAATGGGAAACCAATGCATCAAATATCAATAAAAACAAGATAGAAGTACCCAAAGAGGGTGGCGTTTATGTCATTAAATGTACGAATTATAAAAGTTTTTGGATTAATGCCTTGTCTGAAAGCGGTGAGTCTCTTTCAATAAGTTATGAAGATGAAAAAATAGAAAGAGAGTGGTACTCTATAAAAATAGATGATGGAAACACAATGACTGTTTCGATTCTATCGAATAGTAGTGATGACAATAGAACTTTGGAAATAGGAATTCAAGCAGGAAATGCTTTTGATTCATTCTTGTTTGAGCAAAAGTAAGAACTAAGATAACTTTTGTATTTTCAGGAATAGCAACAATATTTTAACAATAATAAAATTTAAGAGGGAGTACCACAGAAATTGGT
>NZ_JADYTJ010000111.1 GCF_021531075.1 Bacteroides caecigallinarum
TGTTATGTAGGTCGGCGGCATTGCTGCCGCTTTCCCCATTAAGAACTGTACGTGCGACTTTCACCGCATACAGCTCAGATAATTCTAAATTTAATTCTCATAAAATTAAATCGGCTCATAATCATTTTTCGATGACTTGTTTCCGATAAAGTTTTCTTCACGCACGTTGACGGGCACTTTTGAGTTTCCGTCTTTCGAAGTATTCGTCCCATGATGGGTCGAACGGATTGGCTTCGCATTTTATTTTTATGTGTCGTTTGATTGGAATCTCTGTCAGTTGTTGTACTGTGAACTTCTCCTCTATTCCTCCACATACGTATACAAAGCCGAAAATCCAATTTCTGCAACCTTTGCGGATAAAATACTTATTCCTTATCCATTCCCTTGACTTGTTGGTATGTCTGCGATATGACCATCTTTTAAGTTGGTTTATTAAGATATGGTCACATCGGCAGAACACCTCCTTTGATACCACATGGCTGTAGTAGTTACCCCATCCCCTTATTATAGGATTGAGTTTCTCTATCAGCTCCTGCTGGGATAATGCCTTGCCTTTGGTCAGCACAACCTCATGCAACTTGTCAGTGAAGCGTTTCTGACTTTTCTTTGAGGGCTTTATTAACAATGTTCCGTTGTACTTCCGTACATTGAAGCCCAAGAAGTCAAATCCCTCACTGATATGTGTTATCAGTGTCTTCTCCTCTGATAGTGTAAGTCCTCTTTCCTTTAAAAAGGCTGTCAACATTTCCTTTATTTCAAGTAATGTTTCCCTTTTATCGGCTGTGACAATAAAGTCGTCCGCATATCTTACGAGATTGACTTTGGGGTAGTACAGTTTTCCATTGACATAATTTGCCTTGTACTTCTCTTTGAGCATTCTTTCCATGCCGTCAAGAGTTGCATTTGCAAGTGTCGGTGATATGATACCACCCTGCGGTGTCCCTTCAAGTGTCGGTTGAAGCAACTTGTTGAATACAACTCCACTTTTCAGCCATTTCCTTAATATATGCCTGTCGATTCGTACGTTATCGAGAAGCCATTCATGGCTGATATGGTCGAAGCATCCTTTTATGTCTCCCTCCAAAATCCATTCGGGAGAATAACTCTTGCTCAGCCATCTGTGGAGTGCGTCTATTGCATCTGCCGTACCTCTGAATTTTCTGAATCCGTAAGAGTTCGCATCCGCTTCACTTTCCGTTATGGGTTCCAATGCCATAAGATACAGTGCCTGCATGGCTCTGTCTTTCATGGTCGGTATTCCCAACGGTCTTGTCTTGCCGTTTGCCTTAGGTATGTTGACCCTTTTCAATGGGAGGGCTTTGTATCCTCTCCGTGTCAAAGAACGTATAGCTTCTATTTTCTTAGCATCGGTGTCCCACTTTATGTGGTCAACCCCTGCCGTGCGCTTGCCTTTATTGGAGGTCACTTTCCTTACTGCCAATGCCTTGGCTTCGAACGAAGTGACAAGCAGGTGCTGCAAGGCTTTAACCTTGTTGTACCTCCTTCCTGTATGAGCCTTTGCTATTCGGACTTGCAGCTTTCTAACCTTGCATTCACATTTATGAAAGTCAATGTCTTTCCATGTCGTGTTACTCTCGGCTGAAGATGCACACTCGGCTTTCGCCTCGCTCCTTTGCTGTTTCTTCATTTCGTTAAAGTTCTACAATCGTTTCACAAAGAATTACCCTGCGGAAGTCTGCCTGCTTTCGCATGAGGTGACGTTTAAACCTCTATCTTCCGCATTACGCGGAAGCATTCGCTTTCTCCGCAATCCTTTACCCGCACTTCATTCGGCTTCTCTTGCGATTGGCTTACCTGCTATATATAGTAGGAGAAATACGGGCTTACCAAGTTCCGTACAAGTAACTGACGACCGACTTAGAGTCCGCCCATCCACCGGCAGTACTACATCCGTGTGGCTCCAAAAACGAGAGAGCCATCTTGACTGCCAGCCTTTTGGCTATAGCTTGTAAATATCCGTAAGCTATTCATTTGTTACGATGGTGCAGCGGTTCACATGTGTTACTCATATCGGTCAGCCTAACAGCCTATGCATTGGATATTTCTGCACAGAACCATATTGTCAAGAGGGCTTCGCACCAAACAATTACTCGTAAAGCACGCCTCTTTAGGCTACTGTTGACGGAACAACAGGTTCAGACATCATGCTGAACAATTACTTGTACGACTTCTTGTCGCACC
>NZ_JADYTJ010000112.1 GCF_021531075.1 Bacteroides caecigallinarum
TTCAACCTGTCGGGTGATCATATCACAGAATTTCTGGCCGTTTTCTTCCTCACCCCTGAAATAGGCGGCCATCATCAGCAGGTTCTTGTTGTAATAATGCACCCATTTGTCATGGAAATGTGCGCCGGGAACCTGTCCGAATGTTTCCTGAAACAGTTCCAGGGTCAGATCCTCGTCCTGTCTTCTGTTGTATTCCCATATTGCCAGAAGCAGTATGTCATTGTAATTCAGTCTCATATTGCGTTGGTATTTGAAATGGCCATTATGATGTTGCAGCAACCGATTTCCCGGACATTCTCCTTCAGCTTTCCGTTGTTTACCAGTCTGTCGTATGCCTCATGCACAAACCTGTATGCAGGCGAATCATATCCGACACCGTGCAGATGTGATGTCGTCGCCACATTTATCCGTGATGCCATCATGGAAAGTATGTCCTCTTTCCCTGCCCGGCGGTTGCTGAAGGCATCCAGTATATTCCTGTGGATGCACATTCCGTATCTGGCACGGTAATATTCCATTTCTTCTTCATCGGTGAAGGAATACACCTCTTCCGCTATCGTATCCTTTACAAGACGGAATGTACGGCCTCCTTTTTTCAGTATGGCTGTAATCTGTGGAATATGCAGTATTTCACAGTAGCCGCTTATTTCCATCGGATGCACGTACAGGCGTGTCTTTCCTTTTACAAGATACATGGCCTGTGATGTACAGCCGGTTATGTCCGTGTCGAATCCCTCTCCATGAAATTTCTCTTTTATTTCCTTGTAGAATGCGTCCGTTTTCTCATGGGAAAGACCTTTTCCCCATTCATATCCGCTTTCCAGACTGAAAAGCAGATGGAAGAGGGTTGTCCGTCCGGTCTTGCTTTCCCAGTAGCCGTAAAGGTCAGTCGTGCCGGATTTCGGTCCGAACCTGTATCCGTCCGGAGTATAGCTTTCCATCACTTCCAGGAGTGAGTTCGTGAAATTTTCCGATTCTTCCGAATTCCACCATTCTGACGTATCGTCATCCATGGCATAAGCCGGTATATGGTTCATAACCTGCAGGTATTCCGGAGTTTCTTTCAGAATGTCCAGCATCCTTGTGACGGCTTCCTTCCTTTGTCTGATGGAGAACAGTTCTGTTCCGGTATCCGCGTGAAGCCTGTTCTGTGTCTTCTGGTCTGTAATCATGACTTCTGATATTTATTGTTATACATTGTCTGCCTGTAAGGTACAGGCATTCTTATTTCTTGTTGTCCCTGTTGTCTGTTTGCCCGCATCCCTGCAAGGCTTGGCGGAAAAAAATACCGGAGCGAAGCGAGGATGATTTTTTTCCAGACAACCAGCCCGGCAGGGCCGCCTTGCGGGAGTTGCGCGGCAAACAGCTATTTTTGCAGCAAGAAATGAGGATGCTGTCATCATGTCTGCGGCATAAAAAAAGGGAACCCCATATTGCATGAGGCTCCCCAATACAGACTGTCGCATATATGTCAGGTATGTATGCTCCATCCGTGGAAACGTTCCATGGTGACGGCAAAGGACTCGTCCGGATTTCCATGATACAGCAGTCCTCCGACAATGCCTGTATTTCCGTCCGGATAACGTTCGCAGAATCCGAACGAATACGGCGCATGGTCGTAATAGAGTTCGATTTCGCATGGACGGTTCTCGTTCTTCTCCCATTGTTTTAGACGTTCAAGACAGTTTTCCAGTGTCTTGTCATTGATTGATTTTGCATACTGTACGACCTTGTCGTAATGCTCTTGTGAACAGCAGATTTTCATATCGTTTGAATTTATTGGTTGGTAAATGTTTTTTCAGTCAATCCAGAAAGTACCGCAATGAGGGCACCTGCATCCGGCAGGATATTCATTCGAATACCGCACGTCACGGTGACGTTTGTAGTTCATGTCACCGAAGGTGCATTTCCCGTCTCGGAATGTCTGCTCATAAGCGGCTTCCTGTTTCTTGTATTCAGCCATCCGGCTTTTTCGGACAGATCCGGTAAAAGGTATCATGCCCG
>NZ_JADYTJ010000113.1 GCF_021531075.1 Bacteroides caecigallinarum
ATTATATGCACTGTTATCATCATTTAAATCTCTGAAATTAATAGTGGGATCTGTATACTTCCAGAATAACCAATCGCTACTCGAATGATACTTACCTTCAGAATCATTAATTAACTCCTTTACTCTAGATATGACACTTTGCAATTCTTTATTATCAATCGCTTTTGCATCTTCTATAGATATTATCTTATTGTTATTATCTCTAATTAAAGCTATACAATATGTACGCCAATCAACCTGAACACTATACATCAACCGATATTTATCAAATTCATCTATTTTAAATTCTATTGACTGGTATCTACAGTTTTTACTTTCATGATATTTACGTACATAATTCTTATCTAATGCATATTTATAACCATCAAATGATTTTTTTACGACTTCAGGATATTTATTTTCAATAGCTTTTTCCAATTTTATCCAAAATTCAGTATATAGACCGATTTCCACTTCTTTAATTGCATCCTTATACTTGGGCAAAAAACAGATATACTTTGGATTTTCTTTAATAAGTTCTATCAGTTCATTCTTTTCGTTTTCCATCTGGTGTGTCAATTTTTTAATCAAGTTTCTATAATGTGTTATTCCTTCGCGTATCAGAGGCTTGTCTATTGCTTTACTTCTGCATTCCTCCAGCCAATTCAAAATAAATTCAGAATAGGATATTGTGAAGAAATCTTTACCTTCTTTTATTCGGTTATTTCCTGTTGTTTTTTCTATATCATTAACTTCACCATACAAAGACAAGTATAGCAATAACTTATTTACCCCTGTAATAGACTCCAAGTGGTTATGATAGCGTAGAAGTTGGTTTTCCTGATCGGTTGCATATATTTTATTCTCAATAGCTATATGATGGTTCTTGTCTGATATATAAATATCAATCCTGCCTCCTACATCTTTATTTTCACTAATGGAACCAATATATTTCTCACATTCTACATTTGGGTCACTAAGGTCAAAATCTTTATCCAGATTAAACTGTTGGTTTAATCTGTTGATAAACAGTTTTAGAAATATATCACCCATCTGATGAAGTCCTTTCGGATTAAGCAAGTCTGCTATCATCGCAGAATGTACCCTCGTTTCATCACTGGTCATATTTATTACTCGAAAAAGATTGTAGTTATCACCTTTTTCTTTTCGTATCTGCTCATGTTTTTCTATAAGCAAATGTATTTCATTGAACAACTGTATTAACTTATTCATTTTTTTTATAGTTTTTATATCTGTAGTCTATCCATTCACCTTCTGAATATATTGTCCTATCCAATAGTAATGATAAGACTCGGTAATCAACATATGATAGATTATATTCATTGCTAATCAATATATTATCAAACTTACCAATATATTTATGAAGAATACCAGGATGCTCTTTGAATAGAAAATATGTTTTAATGGCAAGGTCATCGTAGTCAACTATGTTCCTTTTCTTACAGAAACTCCAATAAGAAGCATAAATATCTGACATCCTTTCAAAACTTTCATTACGCCATCTTGCCAATTCATCTACATTTCCATTATCATCAGGCAGGATTAAATTCTTCTTTGCATAGCTGATTTCTTCTTTAACAACACCTAATTTATATATTTTCTTATCAAGCTGCAAAGACCTGATGATATTTCTTAAAATAAATTTACTATCATGAAAATCAATTGTTTTATTTAAAAGTAAGATTTCTTCTTTAAAAATCCTTATATAAAAATTATAGAAAGTCTGTATCCATAATGATTGTCTGTTCTCTTCACCTATACATAAAGCAATCCTTGATTGTAATTCACAAGCATGTTCACAAGTATCTGTAAGAATCAGAATAGAATCAAGATGACTACTTTGATACATTAAATGAACAATTCGACTTGTTATTTCTTGTAAAGTTTCATCATCTTCTTTATTTAAGATATACTGCCTGCCATCTATTTTAGATGTAACAGTAT
>NZ_JADYTJ010000114.1 GCF_021531075.1 Bacteroides caecigallinarum
ATCGAGTAGGAGGTAAACATTAATCATAGGTGTTTATCTCCTATTTTCATGTTCACCGACCTCTCACACCACCGTACTTGCCGTTCGGCATACGGCGGTTCCTATTTTGGGCGCCATTCGAGATACGAGTCCATTAAGGTAGGATATCCTGCCTTTCGCAGGCTATCATTATTTATCGCCACTTTCAATATAGGGCTATCAGCGATACGCCAATAACCTTTGCGAGTATTACCCCATTTCCGTGCATTGTATTTTTCTATACCACATTTAATGAGGTTTGCCACCTTGGTCTTGGGTTTCTTCCAAGCTTTCCATATACACATACGTATTCTCCGTCTTAACCACTCATCTGTGTCAAGAAGAAAACGTTTCATTTCGGCAAGATGATAGTATCCAATCCATCCATGTATGTATTCTTTCAGTTTCTGTTTCCTCTTCATGTATCCCCATCCGTTGCTACGATTCGTCAGTTCTTTAAGTCTTGATTTAATCTTAGATTTGGATTTCGGATGCACTGTGAGACGACATTTGCCTTTCGTTACATAAAAGGAATACCCGAGATACTTCACTCCTTGGACATATGACACTACAGTCTTTTCCTTGTTGACTTTGAGATATAGAGTTCCCTCTATAAATCGGGTTATGGACTCCCTGACTCTTCTTGCCGCCCTTTTGGATTTGCAGAATATCATTGAGTCATCGGCATAGCGCACAAAAGGAAGTCCTCTGCGTTCGAGTTCCTTGTCCAGTTCATTGAGCATAATATTACTTAACAATGGACTTAGTGGTCCTCCTTGGGGAGTTCCTTCCTCGCTCGTTTCAAACAAACCTTTGTTCATTACACCGCTTCGGAGGTACTTGTGTATTAGACTGACAACTCTGCCGTCTTTAATAGTACGGCTGAGGATTTCTATGAGTTTGCTGTGATTCACGGTATCAAAGAAGCACTCGAGGTCAAGGTCTACTACGTATGTGTAGCCTGTATTGATTATCTCTTGAGCTCCTCTTACCGCGTCATGACAGCCTCTCCTCGGACGGAAGCCGTAACTTCTCCTGGAGAATTGACGCTCATAGATAGGGCTAAGAACTTGGTTAATGGCTTGTTGCACCAAGCGGTCTACCACCGTGGGGATTCCTAATAGACGCATCTTGCCATTGTTCTTGGGGATTTCTACCCTTTTGACGGGGTTTGGACGGTAAGAACCGTCCATCAAGGAACGGGTGAGCGCATTTTTGTTGGCTAGTAGCCATGAAAACAATTGTTCACATGACATATTGTCGATACCGCCACAGCCCTTGTTTCCAATCACTGCCTTATAGGCTCGATTAAGATTGGAAGGACTCAGGATTTGCTCGAAAAGGTGTTCCTTGTCGAATGGTACTTCCACGATGTTGTCTTCACATATCCACATGAAAGTCTGCACTCCCTCATACCATTCGGTTTCCGACCTATCTCTTTGAGGGCAGTCATTAACTTCGGATAATGTTTTCTGCATTCGTTCTTTCATTAGGTATGTTTCTATTACTATCGTTTAATTATTAGGTTCAGTCCTTCACAAACTTATCGACACGTTTGCTACTATGACATCTGCTGACTTCTCACGGCAAGCTTTACTCCATACATTTCGTAAAAAAAAACTAATATGTATGTCCGTGAGACCTCCTCGGATAAGGGTATTAACTTTCCATCTTATGTCTGCTTCATCTACATTAACCGTTCCGAATAGCTATAGGGCTTTGGTTTGGACAGCAACCTTGCCCACGGTTTTTATGCCTTATATGAAGTTTCTGTTCGTCAGACCAGATGTTTGCCGCCAGCTTCTTTCAGATTCCACCTCACGATGGACACCCTTGCTATTGGCTGTATGATTCCCGCTATTAGGGCTCATTAGGGACTTGCACCCGTTAGCTAATACTCATGCCGAGCATACT
>NZ_JADYTJ010000115.1 GCF_021531075.1 Bacteroides caecigallinarum
TCGTGCAGGGCCTGATTCTTGTGGAACTGAAACCTTTGGAATGTCTGTTTGTATGGTATCTCCATGTCTCAAGCAGATAATCCTTGGTTCCCTTGATACTTCCGTGTACCATACATCCTTTTTCATCGTACAGGTAGCAGGTGTTAAGGAGAACCGGTATGCCGTCATGCACCTTGTACATGTGCAGCTCAATATCATTCTTTATGGCGGCAGACTTTTCCTTTTCCACTTTTCTGTGTATGGCTTTTCTGACCTCGCCGATATGGGGTGAGGTATAGCCGATTATTTCCGAATGGAATGCAAACTGATATTTTTCCATAACACTTTGTCCGTATTAAAATTCTGATATAAGTTCATCTTCATATACCTCCAGTTCAAGACCGCTCTCAACAATCCTGACCAGCCAGCGGCATTCCAGTCTTTCCATCAGTTCGACGGCACGGTATCCCTTATAGGGACGTCTCAGAAATACAATGTCTCCGGTTTTCATATTTGTTCCTCCTTTTTATTGTGCGTAGATTGTTTCTATCAGTTCTGCATCCGTAAGATAGCGCAGTTCCTGTGTGGAACAGAACAGGCAGATGCCATCCAGCAGTTCATTTGCCGCAGCATCCAGGTTCCGTACTCCTTCGATCAGAGATTCTTCCAGTTCCTTGCTTGAAACAAGATATATTCCGTGAATGTCTTGAACAGTTCTCAAAGGGAAACGTCTTTCCTGATAGATGATGTCCTTTATCATGTCATCCTGTGGTGGCAGTTTGGCGCTGATTGTCTTGAACTGTTCGGGTGCGAGTTCCTTCAACCTGTCAGGATTGAAGCGGAACATTCTGAATCCCTGATATTCAAATCCGGCAGGCTCCGCTATTCTGTTACTGGTCAGGAAATCATACACATGTCTGTTGCAGTCCCGGTTGTCCACATAGGCATGGAACGGGGGAAGGGAATTGAGGTTGACGGTGATGTCCGTGTAGGATTCCCAGCATTCCGGATTCTCCTTAGACCGGGATTCAAGTCC
The DNA here is from genome assembly GCF_021531075.1 of Bacteroides caecigallinarum. GTDB lineage: Bacteria > Bacteroidota > Bacteroidia > Bacteroidales > Bacteroidaceae > Phocaeicola > Phocaeicola caecigallinarum_B. The sequence goes on from NZ_JADYTJ010000115.1 coordinate 1,016, forward strand.
TACATACAGATTATCATTGTCGATATAACTGTTCAGGACGAGTCTGACCTCAATGCGTTCAGCCGGATCTGTGGCTGTTTTCCAGTATAGAGTGTTTGATTTGTTCATACTTGTATTGTTTTTATGAGGGAATACGGCAGTCATTCTACCGCATTCCCCCGAATGTTATGATCTGATATTTATTTGTTCCTGTGCGGACTCCTTTTTCACGGTCCTCAATCTTTTTAGGAGATATAGGAAATATTCACGGTCATAGATCCGGAAAAGAAATTCCTCTGATGTCTCCTTGATGTGTCCGATGAAAGTTACTGATTCCTTGTCGGGAGGATATTGAAAGAAATGTCCGTCGGAAACAAGGGTGAGCTTCTTTCCGGATACATGGTCTATCAGTTCGTCTGGAGTTTCGTAATGCCCTTTTCCTTTATAGAACTGATAATGGTTCCGGCGAAGACTTTTCAGGGTATTCGCCATGTCCGTCCTTGCTTGTCTGGAATCTGATTGGATGACAAGGTTGCAGATGAATACGGGATGTTTTCCGTCCAGTGAAAAATAATAGGGAATGAGTCTGGCTCCGCTGATTGTTTTGCTTGTTTCCTCTTTTGAGATTACGGCTTTCTGGTTGATGATTTCCAAGTGACGGTCTATCTGACTGTCCAGTTCGGATTGCGGAGTGAGTACGGAGCGTAGGCCCTTGAAATATCTTCCTTGACGGGTGAAGCAGAAAGAGTACATATTTCCGTAATACGGTTCTCCCACAAAGAATGAGTTTTGTCTCATGCGCAAGGGTGGCAGTACATCCAGCAGGTCATAGTAGTCTTCTTCGGTGATTTCCTTGAACGGTTCGGACAGGGACTGATTGTATAGCCGCAGCTTCTTGTCTATATCAGAAG
>NZ_JADYTJ010000116.1 GCF_021531075.1 Bacteroides caecigallinarum
TACTTTTGCTCATGGTTAAACTTTTAGTGTGGTGACTCAAAGATAACCAAAATAGGGCTGACTTCCAAAATCGGAGGACGGCCCTATCATTATAATGATGTATGAACTTTTAGCGGACAGTAATAAATCCGAAAAAATCGCCCTCATACCCCCAATGATAATGTGGCTTACGGAAAAAAGCGTTCAAATTAAAAAGGTCTCCATCCCAATTGAAACTTGCACTATACAGTTTTATACGTTCCAATGGTCCCAAATCTATATATTCCCCATTCTCATTTATATAATTTGCACGCCCTCTATTTTCATAGAAGATTTCGTCAATAGGATTTTCGGCTACATTTCCAAGTACATTGACAGTGACTTCAGCATGTACATTCTCTGCAGGTTTTGATTCTATTCCCACATAGAATGACTCCATATGATCAAATCCTGTTGAACTTGGAAAACTAGTTGGAGCATCCGGCCTTGCTCCAGGTGTTGTTGTGTTCTTTGCACCTGTATAAAATGTTGTAAAGTCACCTCTAAGCTGGCTCAAACTTATTAACTTGTTCTTTTCACTTTGTAAAGCTGCTTTGTCACTCCTTGCAGATAATACAGACCCCATAACATTGATATCTGCTATTCTACTTATAATAGAAGCTGTAGTAGTATTAGGAGAATATGGGTCAATACGATGAACATCTTTCAATACATAATATGCTGCACGTGGATAATTCTCATATATACCACGGCTGTCAGGATAGCCTTTTGCACAAATACCAAACCATTCTTCATTCATATTATTTCCACCTTCAACATAATCGAATAGATAACCTCCATTTGCCCATGAAGCATTAGTATCATGTACTGTCAGGTTGGAATTTTGCATAAACTTCCACCATCCATCAGTAAACTGGAAAGTGAAACCACCCAAAGAATTTCCACTGTTTCCTACACCGGCTGCATTCAAATAAATTTCTGCCCAATTTTTCAACAAAATATCAGCCTGTTCTTTTTGAGCTTCACTTTGAGTAACAGCATTATACGCATCTGAACCAAATTCAGTGAACAGAACCGGTTTGCCATACTCTTTCTTAACTCTACTGAACAAATCACCAAAGGATTCACCACGATAACAGTTTATACCAAGAATATCAACGTCCTTACATTCTTTTGCTATTATATCAAGGAACAAAAGGTCTCCATTACATATAGCAATAGGACATGAAGCTCCCAGCTTTTTCATTTCAACAGTAGCTTCATTAAATACCTTATACAAATGTTTTGCCTGAATTGTTGATTTTCTGTCCTCCACAGGAATGTCTTCTGTTTCTGCTCCTTGCCAGAACAAACCATAGTTATTTTCATTTCCAAGAAGATAAAGCAACAAGCCTGGGGTCTTGTCATAAACTTTTACAAGCCTTCTTGCCTCTTCCAACAATATTTCTTTTGTTCTCGGATCTGAATAATCTGTATTTGCTACCCATGCTCCATCAATAGTCAAACCATAACGACCAAATGAATCGTAAAGCATTGTATAAATACCATATTTTTCATAGGTATATTGTATCCATTTCGGAGTTATATCAATATGTTGCCTAATAGCATTTACACCCATATTCTTGAGAAGAGGCATATCTCTGTCTAATGCAGCTTTTATTATATCATCAGACTGTGACCATAAAGAATAGGAATAGTTTGTACCGATAGGGAAATAATCCCAGTTCATACCATTAACCATAAAAGGTTTTCCGTTTACAATTAATTTGCTTCCAGATTCATCATTCTGTATAGTAACATTATGTTGCTGACCAAATACTGGAACAAACAAAAAAATAGATAAAAATATTTGTAATATATTTCTCATATAAATAATGAATAAAATTAACAATGGGGTTTATA
>NZ_JADYTJ010000117.1 GCF_021531075.1 Bacteroides caecigallinarum
TTACAGTATAGATCTGTATTTGAAGTAGATGTACAACGCCAGAAAACAAATTTAGAAAAGGCTTATGAAGAATGCTGGATTAAAGCACGTATGGGACTATCTGATTTATTAGATCAAGAACTCTCTTTTATAGAACGTATTAATCAAAATAGATATGATATTCAAATAAAAGAGAATAATATGCATCGAAAAAATATCTTATTGGATTTAAGTAAACAAACGCCAGACGTAGAAAGAAGAAAGTCACTTCAGCAAGAGATTCAGGAAGTAAACATTGAACTGGAACGATTAGATAGAAAAATTATTTCATACTATGATGATGTTGATAAGATGACCACTTCGATTAAAGATTTTTCTCTTGAATTGAATAATACTATAAAGGTCTTGTTTGATATATCTTTATTGCTTATTAAAGAGAAAGAGGCCCAATTTAAATTAGAAAAATAATAGGGTGGTATATATTTTGCCCATGTTTTTGGATGTCTTATAAAAGCTATTACAAGGAATATAATGAATAGGATTATACTTATAGGAAATGGTTTTGATTTAGCCCATGGGCTTTCTACCAAATACGAGGATTTTATAAATTGGTATTGGGAACAATGGGGACTTCGTTTACTTAGCAGTTCGAAAAAAGAAGAAGAGGATGGCCTTTGTTCTTTTAGACTTAAGGATGAAGTAGGACTTGCTGGTTGGTATTTAGTTTGGGCATGGCATTATCAAATTATTACGAAATCTCTCTCTCTGCGAGATATCGTAGATTTGGTTTGTAATGATGAACAGGTTTGTGAGTTTCATTGTCATAGTATTCTTTTTCAGCGTATATGTAAATCTATTGAGTCTAAGGGATGGGTAGATATTGAAGTTGAATATTATGAGATATTAAAATCATGTGCTTTATATCCAGAAAACAATGAATGTACTTGTTCTGAGTTGAATAGACAGATGAATTTCTTAAAAATAAAACTTATAGAATATCTTAGTAGTTTAAACATAGATGAGGCAATAATCAATTATAAAATAAAAGAAATAATATATGCACCTTTTAATCCTGATGATATTTCTATAAAAGGAATGATACATCTTGTTGATCATTTTAAATCGTGGATTAATAAGGGAGAGAAGGAGTGGGGATATCGTTTTTCACAATACAATCTCCTGAAAAATGATTTATTAATCAAGGATAATATTGAATTTTGCAATAAGTTCTCTGAAGATTCTTTTAATGGGGAAATCCTGGAATTTATTTTAAGAGGTCAATACCCTAAAGAAATATTATTACCAGACAATATAATGTTGTTGGACTTTAATTATACTCCAACGTCTAAATTTTATTTAACTTCTAATATGGGTTTCTGTCACAATCAGATTCATGGTGCTCTTGATAGCACTGAAAGTGTCATATTTGGTTATGGTGATGAATTGGAAGATCATTATAATGAAATTGTAAAATTGAATGATAATAAGTGCTTACAAAATATTAAATCTATAAAGTACTTGGAATCTAATAAATATCGTAAAATGTTATCATTTATAGAATCTTCTCCATTTCAAATATTAGTTATGGGACATTCTTGTGGAAACTCAGATCGGACTTTACTTAACACTTTGTTTGAACATAAAAATTGTGTATCAATAAAACCTTATTATTACCAAAAAGAAGATGGTTCCGATAATTATTTGGACATTATTCAAAACGTGTCAAGG
>NZ_JADYTJ010000118.1 GCF_021531075.1 Bacteroides caecigallinarum
AAATAGAATATAATAATTTTAAAAATCCAGATAATAGAAAACTTTTTAAGAATTTATTAGGTAATTTGGATAAACACGATAAAGTCTTTTCGGATTTGTATGCGGCTGAAAAGGTGGTAATATTTAATAACTGGGATAATTCTCCTTTGGTAGTGAAAAAAATTTGTATAAAGATCTTACATTCAATGGGTAATTTTGACTATCTTAATGCAATATCTAAAAAACTACAGATTATTCTTGATGCTGATAGGAATTTAACAGAGGAAAATAAAAATAAAATATGTTTATATTCAGACTTATTTATTCAGGAACTAATTTGTTTGGGAGTAGACGTAAATGATATAGCCAATTTTATAAATGAAGATGAATTGGTGGTAAGGGAGGATGGAAAAGTTGTTATTTGCGGAGATACGTTTTATGAACTTAAAAGGGCTGATTATCAATCGGAGGAAGAATATTATAATGCTGTAACCCTTCGATGTGAAACACGTAGTGCTGAAGAATATATCAATAATCTATTGACACATTTTTATAAAAAACCAAAGATTGGATATGTTTTACTTAGATTATTGGGGGCAAAGGGAAGTATTGATTGTCATTTAAAAGATCTTCATTTATATTCTATAGATAAAGCTACTTATCTACCTAAAAATAGTTTAAGTAAAATTGAATATAATGATGGAACATTTCAGTTTGTCAATATAGCTGTTAAAGTTGAGCATCGATTTTTTTATACCTCGCTGGGTTATGCAAAGCAAAAAGTTAATAGTTTATTAGATTATTTGTCATTTTATGTTAAGGGTAAAGGAGAACTTTCAATAAGTGGGCAGTTTGCGGCTATTGTGGTTGATGGGCACGAGTGTGCTCATAGTGTTTCAATGGAGGACGATGTCAAATGCCTGCATCTATATAGGGATTTGAGGTCATTAGATTTTTCTTCTATTAATGATAGCTTAAATGAGTGGTTAAAAGATTTTACTAATGATACTAATATTGATAGTGAAAATTTCAAAAGAATTAGTAATTCTACACACTGGTATAAAAAAGCAATAGGAGCAGACAGATATGAAGATAAATTACTATATAGTTGGATTGCATTGGAAAGTATATTAAAGATTTCAGACTCTGTCAAAATGAATATTATTTCAAAGGATAACTCTATTTTTAATTTGGCTAAGACAATTTGTTCTATTATTGTCACAAAAAATAGATTCAATTCTTATGCAGAGAATGTGTATCGTTATCTAATGGATTGTACGCAAAATTATGATAACTATTATGATTTAAAATTGGAAACAATAGAGAATGCCAAATTATCTTCAGAAGGTATGCTACCTAATTTTTTTCGCGAATTACCGGAAATAATAAGTGAGATGAATGATGAGATTTATAAGTTGGAATTGTTAAAATTGAAATCTTTTTATGAAAATGATAAAGGTATAAAGAATTTTAGAGCTATGGTTTGTAATGATATTACTTTGATTTATAGATTGAGAAATATGATAGTTCACAATGCGTTTTTTCCTGAGTTTCAAATTAAATTTTTTGCATTAAGGCCACAATTTTAAACTTGTCCCTATTACACATCGAAGGTGGCGGCGTATAGAAAGGCGTAAACCTCTGTGGTCGCCCCGTCACTCTAAAAAAACATCAGCATCCATAT
>NZ_JADYTJ010000119.1 GCF_021531075.1 Bacteroides caecigallinarum
CTGCAGAGCTGCAGTGAGAGCAGGTTCAAGGACTGTGACCGCCTGTGCGGTTCATGGAGCAGTGTGGAAGGCAAGCCCGATGTCCTTATATATAAGGAAGGGGACGCCTACAAGGTGACGGTCTTCGCCCGCAGCGGAAAGACACGGAAGCTGAAGCCGGAAACCTATCTGCTGGTGGAAGAAAACGGTAACCTGTTCATCAATACCGGCTACCGCATAGACATCGCCTACAATGAGGCGGCTGACGTATTGACCTTTTCTCCGAACGGTGACTATGTAAGGAAGGAGGTACGTCCATGAGAAAAAGACTGCTGCTGCTTTGTGCAGGAACCTTTTTTCTTGCCGGACAGATACGGGCACAGTGGGTGGTAACCGATCCGGGAAACCTTGCCCAGAGTATCATCAACATGTCGGACAATATCGTGCATACCTCTTCAACTGCGACAAGTACCGCCCAGAATTTTGCGGAGACGGTGAAGATATACCAGCAGTACAAGAAATACTATGATGCCCTGAAGTCCGTCAACAATCTGGTGAAGGATGCCCGTAAGGTCAGTGAGATTATCCTGATGGTCGGTGACGTGTCGGAAATCTATGTGACCAATTTCCAGAAGATGCTGGGTGACGAGAACTTTTCTCCCGAAGAGCTGGATGCCATCGCTTTCGGTTATACCAAACTTCTGGAAGAGAGCAACGGGGTGTTGCAGGATCTCAGGCAGGTAATCAACGTCAGCACCCTTTCCATGACCGACAAGGACCGTATGGACGTGGTGGATGACTGCTATGCCAGTATGCGCCGTTACCGCAATCTCGTGAATTACTATACGAACAGGAATATAGCCGTGAGTTTCCTGCGTGCCCGCAAGAAGAATGACCTTGACCGTGTCCTGAAACTCTATGGCAATGACACCTCAAAATACTGGTAGCCTATGGTATTGTTATCCGTGGATTTCTCGAATCTCCATACCATTCTGGAGAGCCTTTACAATGAAATGATGCCCCTTTGCGGGGATATGCTGGATGTGGCCAAGGGACTTGCCGGACTCGGTGCCCTGTTCTATGTGGCCGTCCGTGTCTGGCAGTCGCTTGCCCGTGCCGAACCGATAGACGTGTATCCGCTTCTGCGTCCGTTTGCGATAGGCATCTGCATCATGCTTTTCCCGACCCTGGTACTCGGAACGATGAATACGGTGCTGAGTCCGATTGTGCAGGGAACCCACAAGATGCTTGAGGGGCAGACGATGGACATGCAGCAGTACCGTGAGCAGAAGGACAGGCTGGAACGTGAAGCCATGCTCCGCAATCCGGAAACGGCCTATCTGGTCAGCGATGAGGAGTTTGACCGTCAGCTGGACGAGCTCGGATGGTCGCCCGATGCCATGGCAACCCGTATGGGGATGTATATGGAAGTGGGCATGTACAATCTGGAAAAGAATATCCGGGACGCCTTCCGCAGTCTGCTGGAACTGCTTTTTGCCGCGGCATCCCTGCTTATAGATACGGTAAGGACCTTTTTTCTGGTTGTATTGTCCATCCTTGGTCCCATTGCCTTTGCCTTCAG
>NZ_JADYTJ010000011.1 GCF_021531075.1 Bacteroides caecigallinarum
TGTATCAACTGAGGGAATGTCACTTCTGCCATAACTGATACATTTAGGGTTACACTATACAAAGGTAACTTCAGCTTGACTATTTACATTCTCTTTGGCGTGATTTTTTTATCTCATGGGAATTTCATGGTTATATATTTATTTTGATTTGATTTCTATAGTTGAGCTTTCCAAACCATTGGAATTTGCTGTTAATGTGGCTGTTCCTTTTTCTCCATTATTCTGTAATACTACCAGACATTTTCCGTTAAATGCCTTGCGTTTATTGTCCTTGAAACGTTCCATTGATGTCTGGCAACCATTGTCAACACCGGCAATGAAAGCATTACCTTTAACTTCAAAATTAATAAGATTTTCAGAAAGAGGACACAAATTATTGTCTTTATCCAGCACTTCTACAGTGACAAAGCTCAAATCCTTTCCGTCCGCTGTTATGATATTTCTGTCAGGAGTAAGTCTTATCTTATGTGGAGTTCCGGCTGTATGTATTTCTTTTTCAGCAATAATGTTGCCATTCTTTCTTGCAACGACCTTAACAGTACCTGGTATGAACTTAACCCTCCATACCACGTGCAGGTTGTCCTCGTCTTTACTGCGTATTCCTTGCGACTCGCCATTTATGAAAAGTTCAACCTCATCGGCATTGTTGTAGTAGCACCACATGTCTATTTCCTGTCCTTCAGTCCAGTTCCAGTGAGGGAACAGGTGCAGTACTTGTTTGTTTGTCCATTCTGCCTGATACAGATAATAAACGTCTTTAGGGAAACCTGCCAGATCGACGATTCCAAAGTAGGAACTTCTTGCAGGCCATCCGTATGGAGTCGGTTCACCTATATAGTCAAATCCTGTCCAGATGTACTGTCCGCTGATAAAATCATTATTTCTTACCAGTTTTATGTTTTCCTCGTGAGTGTTACCCCATGGAACATGGCAGTTCTCATATGAAGAACATGAGAAACTTTCATCATAGAAAGGTTTGTCCCAGCGTTCAGGCCATATGAACATCTCATTACTAGGCATACGGTAGTATCCTCTTGTCATCAGAGCCGAATTACTTTCAGTAATAATGAAAGGCTTGCCTGGGAAGTTCTTTGGAACGTCAGGGATGTTGGCGTTATGATAATTGTATCCTATTATGTCAAGAGCTCCTGATTTAAACAGGTGGTTTCCGGGATTAGGCTCATTGCATCCTGCAGTAATCGGACGTGTAGGGTCAAGTTCTCTAACAAAATCAGCCAGTTTTTTTGTCAAAAGTGAGTTTACACTCATTTCTCCGTCTTTAGCCAGCATGTCTGCAGAATGTCCGAAGTTAAGTATGAGGTTGGCTTCTTCCAATGATAGTGTGTCGGCTTTTGCATCGCTCCACTGCTCCAGCACTTCATTGCCTATACTCCATACGAATATTGAAGGATGGTTACGGTCGCGTAATATAAAATCGCGTAGATCCTTTTCATGCCATTCGTTGAAGTATCTTGCATAGTCGTGTGATGTCTTTTTCTTGCGCCACATGTCGAATGCCTCGTCCATTACAATGAATCCCATCTTGTCGCATAAGTCAAGCAATTCAGGTGCAGGCGGATTGTGTGAACAGCGGATACCGTTGCATCCCATCTCTTTCAGAATCTGCAGCTGTCTTTCTATAGCTCTGGTGTTTACGGCAGCTCCCAGACATCCAAGGTCGTGGTGCATACACACACCATTAATTTTAGTCTGTTTGCCGTTCAGGATAAATCCTTTTTCGGCATCAAACTTGAAATCACGTACTCCCGTAGTTGTGGTGTATCTGTCAATACATTTGCCGTCTTTGATAACTTCTGTGACGAGGAAGTACAAATACGGATTCTCTATATCCCATAATTTCGGTGATGAGATATTCAGGGTGTGGCTTATATCGGATTTCTGTCCTGCAACAACAGAAACAGATGATTCCGTCTCGGCAACGATTGAGCCATCCATATCGTTCAGTATAGATTTCAGGGTTACTGTTTCATTGTTATTGCCTGAGTTTTGTACTGTGGTCACAATGTTTAATGTCGCATTGTCGTTACTGATTTCAGAAGTTGTGACATAAGTTCCCCATTCGTCAACATGTACAGGGTTTGTTTTGGTCAACCATACATTTCTGTATATACCACATCCTGAATACCATCTGGAATTCGGTTGTTCTGAGTTATCTACACGGACTGCTATTACATTCTTTTCATTCCATTTCAGATATGGAGTTATGTCGTAACCGAATGAGATATAGCCGTATGGACGTTTACCCAATGATTGGCCATTTATGAACACTTCACTGTTCATATATATACCGTCAAAATCTATTCTTATTATCTTGTCGGAATCTTCATTTCCCGGAACAAATGTCTTTCTGTACCAACCTGTTCCTCCCGGTAAAGCACCACCACCTGTTCCCGATGGATTGTCCTTACTGAAATCACCTTCTATGGCCCAATCGTGAGGAAGGTTTAATACTCTCCATTCCTTATCATCGAAATCTGTTTCTGATGCTTTGGGATTGTCACTCAGGGAGAATGACCAGTTGTCATTGAAGCATATCTTTTCCCTTGGGGATACAGATACAGAGCTGCATGCCCCCAGGAGCATGCAGCAAAATATACCTATGTATGTAAATAATTTCATTGATTACAATTTGACTGTTTGTGATTTACCGTTATACTTAACGATTATACCTTTTGATTTCTTGTCGAAAGCATCAGGGTTTTCCTTGTTCACTTTTACGATTTCGAATGTGCGTTCTTTCAACATTCCGTCGTATTCACCTTTTCTGTCTGATATTACAAGCTCTTTGGTGTCTTCATTGTAATTCATCTCAATCATATTGTATTTACCCTGTTCGTAGTTGTAGTTTACACCTTCGTCTTCGTACAAAGTAAATGAAGCGTCGTCACCCTGATAAACATAAAGTTTTATATGTTCAGGCTGTTTTTCAGAAGTATATCGTATTTCTGGACCGAAAGGAATGATTGAACCGGCACGTACGAACAAAGGCATACGTTCGTATGGTGCGTCAACCAGTTTCTTTTCTCCTCCCTGCTGGAATTTTCCTGTATAGAAATCATACCATCCTGCAGATTTAGGGAAATATACTTCACGCTGGCGTTCTCCATATTTATATACCGGTGATACCATGATTGACGGACCGAACATGTATTGGTCACCAATATTATTTACATTTGTATCGGCAGTGAAATCCATTACAAGAGGACGCATGATAGTGTAATCGTTGAACCAAGTCATACCTGCCAGTGAGTAGATGTATGGCATAAGGCTATATCTCAGTTTAGAATAGTAAATTACAGAATTGTATGCCGGGTGTCCTTCAGGTGCAATTTCCCAGATTTCACGGAATGGGTATTGTCCGTGTGCGCGGTATAGCGGACAGAATGCTCCGAACTGATACCATCTTGCATTCAGCTCTCTCCATTCCTTGTAGTCGGCATTTTCTGTCTTGTTCTTGTTCCACTGCTGCTGTCCGGCTACATATCTGTTTTCTACACAGAAACCTCCGATATCCATAGTCCAGTATGGAACACCGCTTATTGCAAAGTTAAGTCCGGCCATAATCTGCGCTTTCATGTCTTCCCATCTTGTACCTATATCACCGCTCCATGTTGCAGTAGAGTATCTTTGCAGTCCGGCAAATCCTGAACGTGTAAGCAAGAATACACGTTTGTTGTTGTCCACACTTCTCTGACCGTTATAGATTGCTTCGGCATTCATCAGTGCGTATGCATTGAAATACTCGGCAGAAGGTCCAAGTGCAGTAGGTCCGCACAAGTCTTTTCTGTATTGTAAGTCTGTACAGTCTCTCACATTAGGTTCGCTGGCATCCATCCACCATGCGTCTATACCCAACGGATAATAATGTTCGTACATCTGGTTCCAGAACAGCTTGCGTGCATCAGCATCGTATGCATCGTAGAATCCGTAAGTATAACCTGGACCAACCCAGTCTCTCAGGCTGTCTTTTACAGACTGCTGATAAATCCATCCGTTCTTGTCGAACTCTTTATAATGTTCGGTTGTAGTATAGAATTTAGGCCAAACGGAGATCATCATATGTGCGTTCATCGCATGTATTGAGTCAACCATAGCTTTAGGATTAGGGAAACGGTTTTTGTCGAATTCATGGCTTCCCCATGCGTCTTCCGGCCAGTGATTCCAGTCAAGCACGATATTGTCGATAGGAATATTTCTGTCTCTGAAACCTTTCAGTGCTCCCAGCATTTCATCAGCAGTGTTATATTTTTCCCTGCTCTGCCAGAAACCCATAGCCCATTTAGGCATGATAGGTGATTTTCCGGTAAGAGTTCTGTATCCGCTGATTACGTCGTCCATGTCGTCTCCTGCAATAAAGTAGTAGTCAAGCTGTTTTGTCATTTCGCTCCACCATGACTGCTTTCCCTGTTCTTCAGGAGCTACAGGGCTCATTACACGTAATCCTGAATAAGATACGGCACCGTCTGGCTTCCATTCAATTTTAAGAGGAACTCTTTTTCCTTTTTCCAGATTAACTGAGAATTTGTAGCTGTTAGGATTCCATGCAGTACGCCATCTTTCCGGTACTACCAGTTTGTTGTCGATATATACTTTTGTATAGCCGGCATAATATAAAATAAACTTGAATTCACCTGTTTCGGAAGGTTCAATCATACCTTCGTATGTTACGTTTGCTCCCATGAATGGGAAGTTTTCTGGAAGATTTACTACTTTAGACAAATCCTCTCTTTTCAGGTGTTCGAAGTATAGCTGAGGCTCACGTCTGACTATAGTTTCTGATGATGCATTCTTTTCTGGAACGTATGTACCTGTAATCGCACCTTCAACACCTTCTTTGTCGTATAGTTTGAACACTTCTCCCAGTTGCGAATAGTCATTAGGATTTCCGAAGCGGCAGAGTGAATAGCTGTCCAACAAAACACCATAGTTTTTATTTGATACGATGAAAGGTATTGAAACTTTAGTGTTGTACTGGAACAGTTCTTCGTTTTTACCTTTGTAGTTGAATTCTTCAGCCTGATGCTGTCCTAGTCCGTAGAAAGCTTCGCTTTCCGGTGATTCGAAAACTTGTCTTATAGAATATCCTTTTGTACCTTCAATTTCTATAGGGGTAAAAGTCTTTCCTCCACCTTTGTTTTCCTGTAGAATTACTTTTCCGTTTTTATCAGTAAACCACAACTCACCTGTAGAGGCAAGAACATAAGCGTTTATGTCATTTGTAGATATTGAAACAGTGTCGCCATTGTTTGCTACATCGAATGATGTCTTTTCCTTTTGAGGAATAACAATAAGACTTTTGTCATCAGAGAATTTCTTTTCAGGGGTTGCCGATACATGGATAAGTTTATCACCCATAACCTGAAGACGGATAAGTTTTGCATTGTCGTTGCCTGGATTCTGCACTTTTACGATTACACCATTATCGGTCATCTCGTAAACATTGTCAGAGCATGCTCCAAGCAAAAGGCCTGCAAAAAGACAATAATACATGCTTTTCATATTCATAATCTTAATTTGTTGATATTTGAAATTAATTTTTTGGTCAATGATTAATCGGTTTTGGATTTTGTGAAATCCTATATCGCAAAATTAAAAATTAATAAGCATAGATATTATATCTATATGTTTTGTATCAGGTGATTATTTTATGATGAAACATTATAAAATGTTTCATAAATGTATATGTTTTGTTATTTACCCTTTTTTTCCTGATATACAGACGGCAAAACACCAAATTCTTCCTTGAAATATCTGCTGAAGTATTTAGGGTTGTTGAATCCCACTTCAAATGCAACTTCTGAGACATGGAGCTGACTTTCGCGTAACAGTTGGGCAGCACGTTTCAGTCTTATTACACGTATAAATTCTATCGGTGTCTTACCTGTTATTTGAAGAAGCTTCTTGTAAAGGTGTACTCTGCTCATGCCAAGCTCACTGCTTAGTTCTTCTACAGACAGCTCACTTCGTGATATATTGTCTTCTACATATTTTATTGCTTTCTCAATAAGTTTCTCGTCAAGTGATGTTATCACAATCTCGCTTGGAGAAGGATCTATTGTTCCTTTTGATTTATTGTATCGGCTAAGTTCAATAAGCTTTCTTATCCTTAGAACAAGTATTGTTATGTTAAAAGGTTTGGTTACATAATCATCTGCTCCAAGCTCAAGTCCCTGTAGCTTGGATTCCGTTGCGTGTTTGGCAGAAAGAAGTATTACCGGAATATGTGAAGTCCTTTTATCTTCTTTTATCTTTTTGCATAATGTATTACCATCCATTACAGGCATCATTATGTCGCTAATTATTAAGTCAGGCAGTTCGTGAGAATTATTGAGGATGTCCCATGCCTTTTGTCCGTTTTCTGCAAGTTTTACTCTATATTGCAGTTCAAGACTATATTTCAGATAAGTCCTGAAATCCTCATTGTCGTCAACTATTAATAACAAAGGCAGATTTCCGTTTTCGTCTGAGTTTTCTATTGATTCCATGTCGGGCACAACCTTTCTTTCTTCTGTCTCTTCTGGAATGGTATTTGTTACATGTTTTATTGGTATGTGAACAACAAAAACGCTTCCTTTTCCTATGTTGTCGAAAACATCGACAGTTCCTTCATGTAACTGTACGAAATCTCTTACCAGACTTAATCCTATTCCGGAGCCTGTGCTTTCCTGCTGTTCTATGTTTTTATTGTCACTTTGATAGAATCTGTCAAAGATATGTTCCTTGTCCGAATCGCTTATACCGATTCCTGTATCAGATACTTTTATCTCAAGAATATTTTCATTGTCAATTCTGTCTATCATTACATTTATTCTTCCGCCGTGAGGAGTGAACTTGAAAGCATTTGAGAGAAGATTCATCACTATTTTACCAATCTTGTCTGCATCGAATGCCATAGAGAAGTTATCTACTCCGGAAAAGAAAGAGAACTGTATATCCTTCTTTTCGGCCATAAGCAAGAATGAATCGCATACTCCATGTATAAATGTTACTATATCGCCTTCGCCCAAAGATAGTTTATGCTTGCTCATTTCTCCCTTTCTGAAGTCTAAAAGCTGGTTTACAAGCATGAGCAACCTTTGTGCATTTCTGTTCATCATCTGAAGAATTTTCTTTTCATCATTGTCTTCGGTATTCTTCAGCAAATCCTCAAGCGGTGCTATGATGAGAGTAAGCGGAGTTCTCAGTTCATGGCTTATGTTTGTAAAGAACCTGAACTTCATATTGTTTATTTCTTCATTCTTTCGAGCTTCCTGTTCTATTTGTTGTAGTCTGAATTTTTCCCGCTCATGTTTTAACAAGCGATGTCTTGCGTATAAAAGGATTATAATCGCAAATATAAAATAGCATATAAATGCCCACCATGTCAACCAGAATGGAGGTAAAATCTTTATTTTCAGTTCGGATACTTCGTCTCCCATATATCCGTCATTATTTATTGCTTTTACCTTTAGTGTATAGTTGCCTGGGTTTAAATATGTGAATGTGATGTCATGAACGCCTTCTGCCAATGTAACCCACTCATCTTTAAATCCTTCCAGTTTGTACATGTATCTGACCTTTTCAGGTAGGCTGTAGTTGTCTGTTGACAGTGATATGGCAAAAATATTCTGGTCGTATTTTAGTTTAAGTTCGCTTATGTAGTTTAAGTCCTCATTTAGTATAATTTCTCCATCTGTTCTCTCATCTATATTTACAGTTTCTCCTGATAGAGTTAGTCCGGTAAAGTTTACTTTCGGTAAAGTGGTGTTATAGTACATATTTGTTGGTTCAATAATATTTAAACCATATATACCCCCGGCTACAATTGTTCCATTATTCAGTTTCTTTATGGATTTCAAATTGAAATCGCAATTCTGTAATCCATCCATGTTGTTGTACATCAATGAATTACATGTTATCTTATCATTTTGGATATTTATGTTCTCAATCTTTATAACTTTTCTGCTTGCCGATATCCATATATTGCCTTCATTATCTTCTGTTATTGCAGAAATAAAGCTTTCATTAAGAATATTGTTTTCAACTTCTAATGATTTTTTAGTTTTAGGATTATATATGTTAATACCACTTTGTGTACCAAGCCATACTAATCCTTTACTGTCCTTGAAAATATGATTTATACGGTTATTTCTAAGTTTACTGTTTTGTTCCGTAAATTCTTCGGTTACAGCCTTTTTCTTTATATTGAATATTTTACATCCGTTTGTAGAAGTTCCTACCAATAGTTCTTCGTCATTAAGAAGTAATAATGAAGTCACAGATTCAGAATCATAGAACCCTATATCTTCAATCTTTCTTGTATCTATGTTAAGATATTGTATTCCTGCATCTATGTATCCAATATATAATCCGTTTTTATTATCTTCTATTATTGACCATATATTGTTGCTTTTCAGATTGTTTTCTCCTTGTTTAATTCTATCGATATTATTATTCTTTATGTGTATAAGTCCTCCGTTGAATGTTCCTCCCCAAATGTCTCCATTCTTTGATTTATACAGTGTTACTAAAGGAGCATTCCCTGTTTCATATTTTTTTGTAATACAGTTTGATTTATTGTTCCATAAAATAATTCCGCTACCATTTGTTCCAAGGCATAATATTGAATCGTTTAATTGTTCTATGCTCGTAATGTCGTCTATATAGTTCATCCCGAACTTGAAAATATTTTCTCCATAATAAGAAATTCCTTTCTTATATGTTCCAACCCATACTAATCCATTTCTATCAGTGTATATCGTATAGACTGTATTTTGAGAGATACTTCTTTCGTTCTTTTCATCAAAATGTAGTTTCTCTGTTGAACCGTATCTTTTGTCTAATATCTCAATTCCATTATAATCTTTTCCAATCCATATTCTTCCTTTATTATCCTGTGAGATACAGTGAACCATATCATTCTTATAATCAATATTCTTTGCGATATTGGTTTCCCATGATTGTGTATTTAGATTATATATCCATACACCTTCAGCGGAATATATCCATGCCATTTTTTCTTTGTCAATAAAAGCAGAAAAAGTCATATCTCTTCCACATTTTATTTTTCCCCGAATATCAGCATTAATCCATCTGATTTTATTCTTTTCACTATCTATGCATACAATTTGTCCATAATTGAAAACAAGAATAATATCATTATCGCAAGATTTGATATCTGTTACGTTACTTCCATTCAGCAGCTTATGGTCTAATTTTATGGCTAATTTATCATTACAATAAAGTTCTCCTCCGTTATCAGTTGAGAATATCCATATTTTATCATCCGACTGTATATAGACTTTACTTATATTTTTTTTATCTATATTGGGTAATATTGATGATAAGTTGCTTGAAAATTTCTCAGTCTTTTTATCCAATATAGCATACCCTTTCATTGTTTCTACAACAAGTTTGTTGTCTGTTGCTTCTTGGATACTATTTATAGTATTGTCAGGAATGGAAGTGTTATCACCATCAATGTGAAAATAGTTTTTTAGATCATAACCATCGTATCTGCATAGACCTGTTTGTGTTCCAAACCACATAAAGCCATCTTTGTCCTTATAAATAGAACGAACGAAGTTATTAGGTAGGCCATTGGATACATCAATGTGTTTGAATTGATATTTTTGACAGTATCCGGCTAGAATTGATATATAAATGAAGATTATTGATAGGTGTAATTTCATAAAACTGTATTAATAAGTGTTGCTACAAATATAATGAAAATAGTTTAATGGACATTAATCTTCTAAAATATATATCAATTTGCGTTTATACAAGGCTCGACAATGGGTAAAGTTCTGAATGAATTTTTATGAAGTTACTTTTATCTATACACGATATAATTAAAACGGCATCCGGGTAATGCCCGAATGCCGTTTTGCTTTAGAACTTTGTTGTAGTTTTTTGTAAATGTCTTATGATAACTGTTTTTCAAAATTATAAAGGTGCATTTTCATAAACATGTTCCAAAGTATATGACTCACTGTTGTCGAATATTCCACGCTTCATTACTTCAATAACTTCCAGTGCGTTATTAAGTATTTCTCCTGTAGCATGGTTGAATAATCCGGAACATTCTTTTCCTGCCGATGCACTGCCGTTATCCCAATAAAAAGGTGCCATACCATATTCTTTTGCTGCTTTACATAAATATTCCAGGTAGTATAAACGGAAAGCTTCCGAACGTTCGTTGCTTCTGTGTACACATCCTATTTCGCCTATATATGCAGGTATGCCGTTGTCTATGAATTTTGTTTTCATTCTATTGAGTTGGCTTTTCAGATATTCTTCATCGCCCCAGTTTGGCTTTTTAGAAGAATCTCCTGTATGTCCCCATTCGGAGTATTCATCATTAAGTGTGAACTCATTTGGAGAATAGAAGTGGACAGCAACCATTAATCGGTTATTGACTATATCTTTGGGTAAAACGAAATGTTCCACAGTAAGGTCTATGTTTGTTACATATCCCGGAACTCCTAAATAACGATTTGTGTTATTGCCACCTGTTGCACGTACTGCATCTACAAATACCTGATTCCATTCGTTAAGGACAGTATATTGTTTTCCTCCGTCAGTGAGATTTTCACCCCATCCCCATCCTCCATCGTGGATTTCGTTCATTGATTCAAATACAAGGAAGTTCCCTTTATCTTTGAATTTATTTGCTATTTGTGTCCATATGGCAGTAATCTGTTCTTTGATAGAAGTATTTAATGTTTCATCTTTTGCTGCATCTTTAATGTTCAGCCAGTAATTGCTGTCAGCTCCGTCATGATGTATGTTTATGATGGCATTTAATCCGGCACTTTCTGCATACCCCACTACTTCCGCTACTCGGTTAAGATATTCTGCATCAATAGTGTAGTTAGGAGCCTCACCTATATGTCCTAGCCATGTAACCGGTATTCTTACGGAAGTAAATCCTGTCGCTGCCAGTTGATCAAACAAAGCCTGTGTTGTAGGCTGGTTACCCCATGCTGTTTCTTCGGCAATACCGTCATTATGTGCATCAAGCTGATTACCCAGATTCCATCCTAAACCTAAGCTGGTACATATTTCCATTGGAGTCTCTCCTGAAACAGTTGCCGGTTCGCCTGCTTCCTGTTTGACAGTTACTGTTTCTTTGATATTCCCTAATGTAAATGTTATATTCCCTGTTCTTTCCTGACCATGGTTTGCCGAAACATTAAAATCCAGTTTGTAATCCTTCATCGCGCTTGATTTCGAGTCTGTAGTTTCAGTAATCCAGCTATTGTCTAAAGAATAAGAATATTCTCCATTTGTTGTGAGTTCAATGGTGAATGTTCCTCCCTGTGATGGTATTTGATACGATTTTTCTTTAACAATCAGTCCATAACCAGCTGTTTGTTCTACAACAATTTGTAAATTTTTAATGGAAGAGTTTATGGTTATAGTTGCAGTTCTGTTTTCTGTTTCTGAATTTTCAGAAACTTTTATCAGATATTTATCTGTTTGAGTTGATGTTGATTCTTCCTGTATGACTGTACACCATTCTTTATCAGATGAGATAGAGTAATTAATATTAGACTGTATGTATAATATCTCCTCTGATTCGTTTCTCGGGAATGATATTTTTTCTTTTGAGACTTTTAGAAATGGGTCTTCAGTTTGTGCTTCTTCTCTACATGATGTTGGAAGGACATTGACTAGACATATTAGGAAATATAAAAATATTGTATATAGTTTATTCATACAAAAGATATTTTAGGTTATAAAAAAAGACATGCATAATGCTAACAGTGCAACATGCATGTCCTATAATGATAGTTTTATAATATTTTCAGACTATCTATTGTTACATTTACAGCTTCAGGATCTGCAATGTCACTAAACATTTCAAGAATATCAATAACAAATACTATTACACCGTTGTATTTTGCTTCTGGTTTCAATTTTATGGTATATGTACCGTTTCCTTTAATTTTTACATCGCTAGTTCCTTGATAATTAGGCCACCATCCATTAGCAGTACATATGAGTGATGCATCATATTCTTTTGTTGCCGCATCAGATGTAAGAGAATACCAGTGTCTGGCCATTTTCTACTCCTAAAGAGTATTTTCCGTCAAAGTCTGTGATAGTTCCATTGGTAGTTCCTTTTACTAGAACACTAACACCGATTAATGGCATTTTGTCTGAAGCAGAAGTTACAACACCCGAAACTGTCAAGTTCTGAGAAGTAGCCTTTATTGCCATACAAGGCAAAAACAATAGCATAAAAACCATTGATAAGCTACATAAATGCAAATGAGTGCATTTTACTGATAAGTGTTTACTCATGGTACTTTTTTTAATTGTTAAAAAATTATGATTAGCTATAGTCAACATGTTTCCTTCATGTTTTCGGTTGCAAAATAATTAAAAAGAAATGATACAATGGGTACTGATTTGTTTCTGTTCTGTACATTGTTTGTTCTAGCCATATTTTATACTTATAATAATTCATTAATTCCTGAATTTCCTAACCTGGCATAAGAATCTGATTTTCCGGATAATGCTTTTTTACAACATTGGCTTAAGCTTTATAGTTCTATTTGTTTCTAACAATGGTATAATATGTTTTTATATGTCTTTATATAACATCTTATGTATTTGATATAGACCCATTATTACTTAGATTTGTAAATAATTATTTTAAAGTATAATTTATGGGAACACATAAAAAATTTTTAGTAGCCGTGCTGTTTCTTTCGGCATTGGGAGTACACTCTCAGAACTTCTTTAATAATCATTCAGCAAATGAAGAACAACGGCTGGATGACTTAATTTCAAAAATGACACTTGATGAAAAGGTGGATGCTTTGGGAAATAACACACGCATTCCACGGCTTGGGATACAGGCATCAGGTAGTGTAGAAGGATTGCATGGTATTGTATTGGGAGGACCAACTTACGGAGAAAGGGAGAATACGCCGACAACAGTTTTTCCCCAGGCCTATGGTCTTGGTGAGACTTGGGATACAGATTTATTGTACAGAGTAGCTACATATATAAGTACAGAGAACAGATATTTGTTTCAGAATGCGAAATACCGTAAAAGCGGACTGATTATGTGGACTCCTAATGTTGATTTAGGCAGAGACCCACGTTGGGGACGTACAGAGGAGTGTTATGGTGAAGATGCCTTTCTTACTTCTTGTCTTGCAGTGGCTTTTATTAAGGGTATTCAAGGTGAACATCCAAAATATTGGAGAAACGCATCGTTGATGAAGCATTTCCTGTCTAACAGTAACGAATGTGGACGTACTTATTCTTCTTCTGATTATTCAGACAAATTATTTAGAGAGTACTATTCCTATCCTTTTTATAAGGGTGTAACTGAGGGTGGTTCGCAAACATTGATGACAGCATATAATGCCTATAATGGAATTCCATGCATAATGCATCCTGTATTACGTGATGTAGTAATGGATGAGTGGGGACTTAAAGGAACCCTGCTTACTGATGGAGGTGCTTTCAAATTATTACTTAGTGCTCATAAAAAGTTTGACAACGATCGTGGAGCTGCCGCGGCAGCATGTATAAAGGCAGGAATCACAAAGTTCCTTGATGAGTATAAAGATGCTGTATATGATGCCTTGAATCGTAAGCTGATTACTGAAAAAGATATAGATAAAGCCATAAGAGGAAATATGTGGATTTCTTTAAAGTTGGGTTTGCTTGACGGATCTCAGGATAATCCGTATTCAGGTATAGGAGTAACAGATACAGTAGCTCCATGGAATAAGCCGAAAACTAAAGAACTGGTACGTGAGGCAACACGTAAATCGGTTGTATTGCTCAAAAATAAGAACAATCTATTACCTCTGGATAAGAAAAAAATAAAGAAGATAGCTGTTATAGGAAGGCGTGCGTCTGAAGTATTGCAAGACTGGTACTCAGGAAAACCATTTTATACCGTCAGTGTTATTGATGCCATTAAGGAAGAGGCTGGAAATAGTATTGAGGTGAAATATGTTGAGAGTAATAAGATGGATAGTGCAAGAAGTGTTGCCGCTTGGGCTGATGTTGCGATAGTTTGTGTGGGAAATCATCCTACTTGCAATGCAGGATGGGAACAGGCTCCTGTTATAGGCGAAGGAAAAGAAGCTGTTGACCGGCAGTCTATACAGTTGGATCAGGAAGAACTTATGTTGCAGGTAAATAAGGTTAATCCCAATACAGTTGGCGTGTTGATAAGCAGTTTCCCTTATGCTATAAATAAAGCAGATAAGCAGTTGCCTGCTCTTGTTCATCTGACTAATTGTAGCCAGGAACTTGGGCATGCTGTTACAGATGTATTGTTTGGACGATATAATCCTGCAGGAAGACTTACTCAAACATGGGTAAAGGATATAAATGATTTGCCGCATATGATGGATTATGATATAACTAAGGGACGTACTTACATGTATTTTGAAAAGGAACCTCTTTATCCGTTTGGCTATGGGCTGAGTTATACGGATTTTGAATATTCCAAGGTTGTGGTTTCCGATTATGAGATTTCAAAAGGTGATACTTTAAAGGTGAGTTTCAGTTTGAAAAATACAGGGAAGTTTGATGGTGAAGAAGTCGTTCAGCTTTATGTATCTCCACATAAACGATTATCCGGAGAACCAATAAAACAGCTCAAGGCATTCAAGCGTGTATTCGTTCGTAAAGGAGAAACGGTTAGGGTAGAGCTTGAGGTTCCTTATTCTGAGTTGCAAATCTGGGATGAAACACAGGATAGATTTGTTCTTCCAAACATAAAAAGAAAAATTGGAATAGGGGCATCTTCTGATGATATACGGCTTAATGCTGTTTTCAGGACTTTGTAGTGAATATATATTGTTATTTATCATTTAGTACCCTCATTATAAACATTTCGCATATTCTAATAGAGGCAAAAGGTGATATTATAATTGTTTTTATCTAGTATATTTGCAGTAGTAAATACTATTAACTTTAAAAACTTATGCAAAACATTCGACTTTATTTGTTTTTTCTTGTTTTCTGTGTTATTGAAATCTTTGCTCAAGGATATGAAAATCCTGTGATTCCAGGTTTTCATCCGGACCCAAGTGTATGTAAGGCTGATGATGGGTATTATCTTGTAAACAGCAGTTTCCAGTATTTTCCAGGTGTGCCGCTTTTTTATAGCCGTGATCTTGTCAATTGGGAACAGATTGGTAACTGTCTCACCAGAAATTCACAATTAAAGCTTGATGGAGCCGGGGCCGGCGGAGGTATTTATGCTCCTACTATCCGTTATGATAATGGTACGTTCTATATGATTACTACCAATGTCTCTGATGGTGGAAGAAACTTCTTGGTTCATACAAAAGATCCAAGAGGGGAATGGTCTGAACCTGTATGGCTTGAACAGGGAGGCATAGATCCGTCATTGTATTTTGAAGATGGAAAATGTTATATGGTAAGCAATCCGGGAGGATATATCGTATTGTGTGAGATAAATCCTATGACTGGAGAGCAACTCACACCATCTAGAAAAATATGGAGTGGTACGGGTGGAAGATATCCTGAAGGTCCTCATATCTATAAAAAGGACGGATGGTATTATCTGTTGATTTCCGAAGGTGGAACAGAGGTCGCTCACAGTATAACTATAGCACGAAGCAGATTTATTGACGGACCTTATATCGGTAATCCTGCAAATCCGATACTGACACATGCATGTCAGGCAGCTGAAACAAATCAGATTCAGGGAACTGGACATGCAGACATCATTGAGGCTGAAGATGGTTCATGGTGGATGGTATGTCTGGCATATAGGGCTATGCCAGGATTTCATCATACATTGGGAAGAGAAACATTCCTAGCACCAGTGAGATGGGACAAGAATGCGTGGCCGGTAGTGAATGGTAATGGAACGATTTCGTTAAAAATGGATGTTCCTACTTTGCCACTTTATCCGGTTGCAGAACGACCAGAAAAGATTGATTTCAAAAACGAAGTATTATCTTCTGAATGGCTTCATCTGCAGAATCCTATAAAGGAAAACTACAGATTTAAGAATGGAAATTTAAGACTTATGGCTACTCCGGTTACTTTGAGTCAAAGGAAAAGTCCTACGTTCGTTGGCATCCGTCAGACGGATTTTGACATGGAAGCTGCTACTTCAGTATCTTTGGAAAGTAAAAATGCAGGTGATGAAGCAGGACTGACAATATTTATGGAGTTCGATTCGCATTATGATTTGTTCCTGCAACAGAATGATGATAATACCCTGTCAGTAGTTTTAAGATATAAATTGGGTGAAATGGAACATATAGAGAAAGTCGTTTCTCTGACAAAAAAAGCTGACATTGAACTCAATATAAAGTCAGACATCAGTTATTATTACTTTGGCTATACTGTTGATGGGGTATATCATGAGATAGGTAAAATGAATACCAGATATTTAAGTAGTGAAACAGCCGGTGGATTTACCGGTGTGATAATTGGTCTGTATGCAGTGTCGGCATCAGAAAAATCAAATACTTTTGCTGATTTCAAATATTTAAAATATAAGGCAAAATGAAGATCTTAAATTTTTTATTATTGATTCTGTCATTAGGAGTTTTTACTGTTAAGGCAGACAATATTAAGGTGGCATGCGTAGGTAACAGTATAACTGAAGGCTTTGGTCTGGAAAATCCGTCGGTGGAAAGTTATCCGTCTGTTCTTCAGTCTTTATTGGGTGATGATTACGAAGTGGGAAATTTTGGTCTTAGTGCCAGGACGCTGCTCATGAAAGGCGATCTGCCTTATATGAAGGAACAGCGTTTTAAGGACGCGCTTGAATTTCTACCGGACATTGTTACAATAAAACTTGGTACAAATGACTCCAAACCTCATAACTGGCAACATAAGGATGGCTTTAAGCATGATTTGAATACATTGTTGGATAGTTTTTCAGCTTTGTCGTCTTCACCTAAAATATACTTGTGTTTGCCTATTCCTTCAGAGAATAAAGGTTGGGGAATAAATGACAGTATAATATATAATTGCATAATTCCGATTATAAAAGAAGTGGCTGTGGAACGGAACATCAGTATGATAGACCTCAATACAGCTATGAGACCTTATTATCCAAATGAATATCAGGATGGGGTGCATCCGAACAAGTATGGCGCGAGGATAATTGCTGAGACTATTTATAAATCTATTACAGGAATGGATCTTTTGCCTGAACTAAGACGTCCTGAGATGGTATTATGGTATGACGAACCGGCTGCACAGTGGGAGGAAACTTTACCTTTGGGAAATGGAAGACTTGGAATGATGCCTGACGGCGGAACAGATAAGGAACGTATTGTTCTCAATGAGATAAGTATGTGGAGTGGTTCGGAGGCTGATTATCTTAATCCTGAAGCATCAACCAGTTTGTCTGAAATACGCAGTCTGCTTTTTAAAGGAAAAAATAAGGAAGCACAGGAGCTTATGTATAAAAGCTTTGTACCTAAGAAACCTGAAAAGGGTGGTACTTACGGTGCGTATCAGATGCTTGCCGATATGGATATAGAATATTTCTATCCGCTTGCCGATGAAAGCATGAGCGATTACAGACGTTGGTTGGACTTGAGTGAGAGTGTTGCTTATACTTCTTTCAGAAAAGGTGGAGTAAATTATGTACGTGAGTATTATGTATCCAGAACTGCAGATGTAATGGTTGTACACATAAAGGCTGATAAAAAGAATTCAATATCTTTCAGAATGAATATGAGCAGACCTGAGAGAGGAGAAGTAAAAAGTCCTTCTGACGGCAAACTTCTTATATCTGGCGAACTTGATAGCGGAAGCAAGGCAAGAGGTGTACGATATTCGGCCATAACAAGTGTTGTAGGTCTTGGAGATAAAGTGGAGAGGGAAACCGGGGAGAATTATATATCTGTACGAAATGCTGATGAAGCATGGCTGTTTGTATCAGCTAAGACTTCGTATCTGAATGGAGAGGTGTATTCTACTGAGGCTGAACGTGTTTTGGATAATGTCTTGGATTATGACTGGAACAAACTTAAAGCAGAAGCAATTTTGGCGTACGGCGATTATTTTCACCGTGTGGGAATTCATTTGCCTGATAATGCCAAGACTTCACATCTTACTACTGACAAACGTATAGAGAGTTTTCAGTCGTCAGACGATCCTTCACTGGCTGCATTATATTATAATTATGGAAGGTATCTGCTGATAAGCAGTACACGCCCGGGATGTCTTCCTCCAAATTTGCAGGGCTTATGGGCAAATGAGCCTGGCACTCCATGGAATGGAGATTATCATACAAATATTAATGTCCAGATGAACCATTGGCCATTGGAACAGGGTAACCTGACAGAACTTTATCTTCCATTGATTGATTTGGTGAAACGTCTGGTAGAAAGCGGTGAGGAGAGTGCCAAGTCCTTTTATGGAGAAAACGCCAGAGGATGGGTGCTTCATATGATGACAAATGTATGGAATTACACAGCTCCCGGAGAACATCCGTCGTGGGGAGCTACAAATACAGGTGGGGCATGGCTCTGTGCGCATCTTTGGGAACATTATCTTTTTACCGGAGACAGAAACTATCTGTCGGAGATTTATCCTATTCTTAAAGGAGCATCCGAGTTCTTCTATTCTACCATGGTAAAAGAACCAAAACATGGATGGCTGGTAACAGCTCCTACATCATCGCCTGAAAATTCTTTTTATCTGAAAGGGAAAGACCGTACACCCATAAGTGTCTGTATGGGACCTACTATGGACATACAGCTGGTTCGAGAATTATATTCTAATGTAATAACGGCATCACATATATTGTCTGTCGATTCATTGTATGCAGACTCTTTGAAGAAGGCTATATGTCAGCTTCCTCCTCATCAGATTAGTAAGAAAGGTTACCTGATGGAATGGCTTGAAGATTATGAGGAAACAGATGTACACCATCGTCATGTGTCGCATTTATATGGATTGCATCCAGGCAATCAGATTTCGGTTTATAATACTCCTGAGTTGGCTGAGGCATGTAAGGTGACTTTAAACAGACGCGGAGATGAAGGTACCGGATGGAGCCGTGCATGGAAAATTAATTTTTGGGCACGTTTGGGTGATGGTAATAGAGCTTATAAACTGTTCAAGAGCCTGCTGTATCCTGCATACACTCATGATAACCCTAAACAGCATGGCAGTGGTACATTCCCAAATCTGTTTTGTTCGCATCCGCCATTTCAGATGGATGGAAACTGGGGTGGAACTTCTGGTATAGGAGAAATGCTTCTTCAAAGTCAGGATGGTTTCGTTAGTTTGCTACCGGCAATACCAGATAGCTGGCAAGAAGGTGAATTCTATGGCATGAAGGTGAGAGGCGGAGCTACCGTTGGACTGAAATGGAAGAATGGTAAAGTTGTGCAGGCTATAATAAAAGGTGGTTGGATGCCTGAATTAAAGATTAAACTTCCGGAATATTGTAGTATGATAACGGTTAATGGTAAAGAGTATAGTTCCAAAGGAATCTTACAACTTGATACAGAGAGAGATAAAGATTACATTATAAATTTCAAATATAAATAACTATGAATCAACTAAAGAACCTGTTTATCGCCTCTGCTTTATGCGTAGGCGTGAGTTCGTGCAGCGGACCGGAGAAAAAAGTTCCTGCTGCCATCCCATCAGATCCTGAGATTGAAGCCAACATAAAGGAATGGCTTGGCAAGATGACCTTGGAAGAAAAGATAGGTCAGATGTGTGAAATAACAATAGATGTGGTAAGCGATTTTGAGGAAAGCAAGAAACACGGCTTTGTGCTTAATCCTGCTATGCTCGACACGGTAATAGGGAAATATAAGGTAGGTTCACTCCTTAATGTCCCTTTGAGTATCGCACAGACCAAGGAGAAATGGGCCGAGGCAATAAAGCAGATTCAGGACATTTCCATGAAGGAAATAGGAATCCCTTGTATATATGGTGTCGATCAGATACATGGAACGACTTATACTCTAGGCGGTACCATGTTCCCACAAGGTATAAACATGGCTTCTTCTTTTAACCGTGACCTTGTCCGTAAGGGAGCAGAAATTTCTGCCTACGAGACCAAGGCCGGATGTATTCCATGGACATATGCTCCTGTCGTTGATTTGGGCCGTGACCCACGCTGGTCTCGTATGTGGGAGAACTACGGTGAGGACTGCTATGTAAATGCCGAGATGGGTAAGGCAGCCGTTGCCGGTTTTCAGGGTGAAGACCCAAATCATATCGGCGAGTATAATGTCGCAGCCTGTATGAAACACTATATGGGTTACGGTGTTCCTGTTTCCGGTAAGGACCGTACTCCTTCTTCAATATCCCGTAGTGACATGCGCGAGAAGCATTTTGCTCCTTTCCTTGCCGCAGTTCGTAACGGTGCATTGAGCGTAATGGTGAATTCCGGTGTTGACAACGGTATGCCTTTCCATGCCAACCGTGAGTTCCTGACAGAATGGCTGAAAGAAGACTTAAACTGGGACGGTATGGTTGTAACCGACTGGGCCGATATCAACAATCTCTGTACCCGCGACCATATAGCCGCTACTAAGAAAGAAGCCATAAAGATAGCGATCAATGCCGGAATAGACATGTCCATGGTTCCATATGAGGTAAGTTTCTGCACTTATCTGAAAGAACTGGTAGAAGAGGGTGAGGTTCCAATGAGCAGAATAGACGATGCCGTATCTCGTGTCCTTCGTCTCAAATACCGTTTGGGCTTGTTTGAAAATCCATATTGGGATATCAATAAGTATGACAAATTCGGTTCAGCAGAATTCGCTGCAGTAGCCCTTCAGGCAGCCGAGGAATCTGAAGTCCTTTTGAAGAACGAGAATAATGTCCTTCCAATAAAGAAAGGAAAGAAGATACTTCTGACCGGTCCAAATGCAAATTCGATGCGTTGTCTCAATGGCGGATGGTCATACAGCTGGCAGGGACACCGTGCCGACGAGTGTGCACAGGCATATAATACTATATACGAAGCATTGTGCAACAAGTATGGCAAGGAGAATATCATTTATGAGCCTGGTGTCACATATGCCCCATATAAGAATGACAACTGGTGGGAGGAGAACACTCCGGAAATAGGTAAGGCCGTATCAGCAGCTTCGCGTGCCGATGTTATAGTTGCATGTATAGGTGAGAACTCCTATTGCGAGACCCCTGGAAATCTTACAGATCTAACATTGTCAGAAAACCAGCGTAATCTTGTTAAGGCACTGTCAAAGACCGGCAAGCCTATAGTGTTGGTATTGAATCAGGGCCGCCCACGTATCATAAACGATATAGAGCCTTTGGCCCAGGGAGTAATCAACGTGATGCTTCCAAGCAACTATGGTGGCGACGCCTTGGCTAACCTTATGTGCGGTGATGCCAACTTCAGTGCCAAGATGCCATTCACATATCCTAAATATATCAATGCCATAGCTACCTATGATTACAAGCCTTGTGAGAATATGGGTCAGATGGGCGGTAACTATAACTATGATTCAGTGATGGATGTCCAGTGGCCGTTCGGTTTCGGTTTGAGCTATACAACATACAGCTATGATAATCTCCGTGCAGACAAGACTTCGTTTACATCCGATGATGAAATAACCGTTTCAGTAGATGTGACGAATACCGGAAGTGTCGCAGGTAAAGAGGCTGTTCTTCTGTATTCAAAAGATATGGTTGCCAGCAGTACTCCAGACAATATCCGTTTGCGTAACTTTGATAAGATATCCTTGCAGCCAGGTGAGACGAAGACCGTAATCATGAAGATAAAGGGAAGTGATCTGGCCTTTGTAGGTTATGACGGCAAGTGGCGTCTGGAGAAAGGTGACTTCAAGCTTAAATGTGGCGATAAGTGGATTGATTTAAGCTGTTCTGAAACAAAGGTCTGGGAAACTCCTAATAAATAATTGAAAAAACTCCAGCATTGCTGGAGTTTTTTTTATTCTGTCACCTCAACTCCCTTAAGAGTAGCCGAGCTTGATTCTGTAATCTTTACTTTTACAAAGTCACCTATACGGTGTGAACCTCTGTCGAATACTACGACTTTGTTCTGTTCCGTGCGACCGAACAATTGTTCTTTTGAGCGTTTTGATACGCCTTCTGCAAGAACTTCGAATGTTTTTCCTACATCCTTTGCGTTGCTTTCAGCTGACAGCTGGTTCTGCAGTTCTATCATTTCGTTCAGACGTCGTATCTTGATTTCCTCAGGTACGTCGTCAGGAAGGTGTTTCGATGCGTATGTACCTGGTCTTTCGGAATACTTGAACATGAATGCCGAGTCGTATGTACATTCGCACATAAGCGACAGTGACATCTGATGGTCTTCTTCCGTTTCGCTGTGGAATCCTGAGAATATGTCTGTGCTGAGTCCGCAGTCAGGGATGATGCGGCGTATAGCCTCTACTCTTTCCAGATACCATTCGCGTGTATATTTTCTGTTCATCAGTTTCAGTATGCGCGAACTTCCGCTCTGTACAGGCAGGTGGATATGCTTGCATACGTTTGGCACTTCTGCTATGACATGAAGTGTTTCGTCGCTCATATCCTTAGGATGTGATGTCGTGAAACGAACCCTCATTCCCGGCACAGCTTCTGCCACTATACGTAGGAGCATAGGGAATGTAACAGTTTCTCCGTCTTTTTCAAAACAGTATGAATTTACGTTCTGTCCCAGTAGGGTTACTTCCTTGTAGCCTTTCTTTTCAAGGTCGTGAACCTCATTCAGGATACTTTCCACGTCGCGGCTTCTTTCGCGTCCTCTTGTGTAAGGAACGATACAGTAATGGCAGAAGTTGTTACATCCACGCATGATTGACACAAATCCTGAAATGTGGTTACCACAGATGCGCGAAGGAATGACATCACGATAAGTTTCTGTAGTCGACAGCTCTACATTGATTGCTTTCTCTCCTGCTTCTACCGATGCTATAAGTTCCGGTAGGGTAAGGTATGCATCAGGACCTGCCACAAGGTCTACATGGTGGTTTTCTATCAGGTCTTCTTTCACACGTTCTGCCATACAGCCCAATACACCTACTATCAGGTTTTTCCTTTTCTTTCTCAGAGAATGGAAGAATTCCAGACGGTTCAGAATTTTCTGTTCCGCATTGTCTCTGATAGAACACGTGTTCATAAACACTGCATCAGCTTCCTCAAGGGTTTCGCATGGAGAGTAGCCTGCCATCTGCATGATGGATGCTATTACTTCACTGTCTGCCACATTCATCTGGCATCCGTAAGTCTCGATGAACAGTTTTTTGCTGTCATGTTCAGTTGCAGATTTTAAGTCTGCTCCTGTTGATTCATTTGTCATAATTGATTGATTTATTGATTAAAATTTTTGCAAAGATACCGGTTTTATTTATATTTACAGTAAACGTACATAATATATTTTATATCGGGAAATTACTCAATTTTCAGGACGTTTACGAATAGGAAATAAAACTTGCCCGCATTCAATCTTAAACTTGCCCGCGTTTTACCTTAAATTTGCCCGTGTTTTTTTACGGATTTGAAGAAGGAAAAGTCTGTACATCAGCGGTCAAACTGTCAACACCTTTTTAATGGTTCTTTCAACAAAGAATCACACTGCATAATGCTCTATATCGGCATACTAAGGATTAGTTCCACGTTCTGAAGACCGAAATATAACAGTTTGAATGAGCAAATTGTTAAAAGAATATGTTTTTTATCATAAATTTGTAACAGAAAGTATTGGATTTGATGTTTTTTTTCTAAATTTGGAGAGTCTCAGAAAACTTACTAAGTTTCGAATATATACAAATAACTTTAAAAACACAATATCATGAGCTATAAATTTATGACAGCGGCCGAAGCTGCAAGTTTGATTAAAGACGGAGATATTATTGGATTAAGTGGATTTACACCAGCCGGAACACCTAAGGCTGTTACTGCCGAGTTGGCTAAAATGGCTGAAGAAAAACATGCACGTGGAGAACATTTTAAAGTGAGCGTTCTTACAGGTGCTTCAACCGGTGATTCATGTGACGGCGTTCTGATACGTGCAAATGCTCTTGATTTCAGAGCACCATATACTACAAATTCAGATTTCCGCAAGGCTTGCAACAACGGACAGGTAAAATACTCTGATATACATCTGTCACAAATGGCTCAGCGAATCCGTTCCGGTTTCTTGGGTAAGGTGAATGTTGCCATAATGGAAGCTTGTGAACTGACTGCCGACGGACGTATTTATCTTACTGCCGGTGTGGGTATTTCCCCTACAGTGGCACGTCTGGCAGAAAAAGTTATAGTCGAACTTAACGCTGCTCATAACAAGACAAGTCTTATGGGTATGCATGATATTTATGAACTAGAACGTCCGCCACATCGTCGTCCTATAATGATAGAACATGCTAGTGACCGTATCGGAACACCATATATTCAGGTTGATCCGGCCAAGATTGCTGCTGTGGTGGAAGTGAATATTCCTGACGAAGCCCGTGGGTTCCACGATCCGGATCCTATTACCGACAAGATTGGTCAGAATGTGGCAGACTTCCTGGTGAACGATTTGCGTAAGGGTACAATACCTTCTACTTTCTTGCCTTTACAGTCTGGGGTAGGCAATATAGCAAATGCCGTGTTGAGTGCATTGGGTAAGAATCCTGATGTACCTGCTTTTGAAATGTACACTGAAGTTATCCAGAACTCAGTGATAGATTTGGTAAAAACCGGTAGAATAAAGTTCGGTAGTACATGTTCTTTGAGTGTGACAAACGACTGTCTGCAGGATATTTACGATAACATTGAATTCTTCCGTGACAAACTTGTGTTGCGTCCTTCTGAAATTTCAAACTGTCCGGAAGTGGTACGCCGTCTTGGAGTTATCTCTATGAATACGGCAATCGAAGCTGATATTTACGGTAACGTAAACTCTACACATATCTGCGGAACCAAGATGATGAACGGTATCGGAGGTTCTGGCGACTTTACGCGCAGTGCTTATATCTCTATTTTCTCTTGTCCTTCAACAGCGAAGGGTGGTTGTATCAGTTCTATTGTTCCTATGGTGTCACATCAGGATCATAGCGAACACTCTGTAAATGTAATCATCACAGAACAGGGTATTGCCGATTTGCGTGGCAAGAGTCCTATGGAACGTGCCAAGACTGTTATTGAGAACTGCGCTCATCCGGACTATAAGCAGTTGTTGTGGGATTATCTCAAGATAGCCAGCAAGGGACAGACCAGTCACAGCTTGTCAGCAGCATTGGGAATGCATGAAGTATTCCTCGACAAGGGAGATATGCGTCTGACTGATTGGGCTGACTTTAAAAAGTAATTTTCAAATATTTTTTCAATAATAGAGGATATATCAATTATAGTATGTTGACTGTTATGTTTTTATAGTTACCTGTATTGATATATCCTATTTGAATTTATATATATGAGGTTTAGGAAAATTTATTGTTTTGTTCTTTTTCTCCTGTTGTTCGATATAGCAGCCTGGTCACAGGATTATAAAATAATTCCCGATATATCCTATCGTTCTACAGGTGATGAATATGCATTGAGTAGATGTAAATTGGATTTATATGTACCTGCAAATATAAAAGATTACCCGACAGTCGTATGGTTCCATGGTGGAGGCCTTACCAGTGGCGAGCGTTTTATTCCTGATGAACTTAAAGATTGTGGCTTAGGTATTGTGGCAGTTAATTACAGACTATTGCCTAAAGCCGATTTAAAGGATTGTATTGATGACGCGGCCGCCTCTGTTGCATGGACATTCAGAAACATAGAGAAATATGGCGGAAATACTAAGAAAATATTCGTCGCGGGACATTCAGCCGGAGGTTATCTGACAAATATGATTGGGCTTGATAAAAAATGGCTAGCTAAATATGATATTGACGCAGATTCTATTCTGGCTTTGGCCCCTTTCAGCGGTCATGCAATTAGCCATTTTGCGTATCGTGAGTCAAAAGGCATGCGAACCAATCAGCCTAGTATAGATGAGTATGCTCCTCTATATTATGTACGTGGAGATGCACCTGCGATGATAATCATATCAGGCGACAGAGATATGGAACTACTGGGACGATATGAAGAAACTGCATATCTGTGGAGAATGATGAAGGAAAACGGTCATAAAAAGACATATCTTTATGAGCTGGATGGCTTCGACCATGGGTCAATGGTTTCTCCGGCATTTCATATCTTGAAAAACCATATACAGGATATAATCGGACATTCTTTGAAATAATGCTTGATATTGGTATTTTTTCTTACGGACTATTTCATATTTTATAATACGCCGAAATCTTATTGATATGATACCCTTAAGACAATGGAATATTGGCTTCCACAGCTTTCATTCTATTGTCTTCAAAATCAAATCCATTACCATATTCTTCCGCATTTCACTTTTTGTAGTAACTTTGTATCCATCAAAAATTTATAAAAATGAAAAGAAACATCTTCTTCGTATCGATATTGTTACATTTCTGTGCTGGACAGGCTCAAAACACCGCTTTTCCCTCTTTGGAAGATTTGGATAGAGTAGTGGCTGAACAGCAGAAATATGTTGATATTCGCGAGGGACGTATTTCTGACGTAAAATCAAAATTACGCAAAACCGCATCGGAAGAAGAACGCTATCAGTTGAAGAACTTTCTTTTCAATGAATATTCTTCTTATGTGGTTGATTCCGCACTTCATTATGCACAGGAAAAACTGGTATCTGCCTATAAGATGAATCGCCAGGATTACATTGACGATTCAAGATTGAATATGGCTTATGTGCTGATACAGGGTGGTATGTATAAAGAAGCATCGGATATTTTACAAAATATTAACCGGGCTACGCTGGCAGAATATCTGGAGAAGTATTATTTCCTCATTTACAATACACTGTATGAAGCTATGGTAAAGTATACCATTATCGAGTCTCAAAGCAAGGAATATCGGGCAAAAGCCATGCTTTATAAAGATTCGATTATGCAGAAAAATGATTCTACCGATGTTTATATACGTGCTGACAGATTGTTGGAACAGGGAGATTATAGCAAAGGGTTGCAGATATTACTCGATTTTTACCGCCAACTGGATCCTGATAACCGTGATGTAGCCTATGTGGCCTACTCCATATCCGATTTTTACAGAAGACAAGGAAACAGGGAAGAAGAAAAGAAATACTTGATTGTCTCTGCAATGGCTGATATGAAATGGGCGGTAAAAGAATATATTTCGCTGCGCCGATTGGCCACTATCCTCTATGAAGAAGGCGATATCAATCGGGCATATATTTATATGCGCCGTTCGTTGGATGATGCTACATTCTGTAATGCCCGCCTGCGTACTATTGAAGTGACACAAACATTGCCTATTATCGCTAATGCCTATCAAGTCAAAACGAAGAAAGAAAAGAAACAGATGATGATTGCATTGGCATGTATCAGCATATTGTCTGTGTTTCTTATCGGTTTGGTAATTTATGTACGGCGGCAAATAAAAAAACTATCGGCGGCAAGAAGCGAGCTGAACAAGGCCAATGAACGGTTAAGACAGTTGAATGTGGAGCTTAATTCTGTAAACGAACAACTTCAATCTGCCAATAAAGAGCTCCATGAAACCAATCACGCATTGTCGGATATGAACCAGTCGCTTTCGGAAGCTAACAATATTAAGGAGCTTTACATTACCAAGTTTATGACGGAATGTTCTTCTTACATCAACAAGATGGATAATTACCGCAGAATGCTCAATAAAAAAGCGGCGTCCGGTAAACTTGAGGATTTATTTAAAACATTGAAATCTTCCGTCATTATCGAAGAGGAAGTCGAAGCGTTTTATAATACCTTTGATGAAACTTTCCTGCACCTGTTCCCATCTTTTGTAAAAGCATTCAATTCATTGTTACCTGCAAACAACTCCATTGTGCCTAAGCAAGAGGGTCGTCTGACTACGGAACTGCGTATCTTTGCTCTGATTCGCTTGGGAATCACCGATAGTGAACGCATTGCATCTTTTTTACGCTATTCTAAAGCTACCATCTATTCTTATCGCTCGCGGTTAAGGCTGAAATCGCTGGATCCGGAGCATTTTGAAGAAAATATTATGCAGATTACATCCTTTTAAGTATTGTACGGCATTTGTATTTTTATGTCTTGATCTTACTATCAAATATTTGATTTTCAGGTATTTGATAGTAAACTATCTTTGTATTTTAATCTTATATATTTGTTTGTATTAGATTGATTTATGATTTTTGCATCAGCCTTTGAAATTATAACAAGGACTGAATAATATCATTTAATAACCGAATAAATGTAATTACTTATGAATTTAAAGAAAACACTGCTTGTAGGTTCTTTATTCTGTGGGGTATGCATATTTCCGTCATATGCAAATATTCCATATTCCGAAAGTGAGACTATCGAGCAGCAAAAAGGTATCCGTGTCAGTGGTACTGTCATCGACAAAGAAAAAAACACTTTAGTGGGTGTAAATATTATGGTAAAAGGTTCTTCAGAGGGGACTATTACCGATATTGACGGCCATTTTTATATTGAAGTACCTGATAAAAGCAGTATTCTTGTCATCACCTATGTAGGATTTAAAACTCAGGAAATTCCGGTTGGTAATAATATCAATTTTAATATTACTTTATTGGAAGATGTAGAAGCATTGGATGAAGTGGTAGTTGTGGGATACGGTAATCAGAAGAAACTCTCGGTTATCGGTTCCGTACAAACTTTAGATCCTTCGAAATTACAGGTAGGTTCATCCCGTTCCATGAGTAATAATCTGGCGGGACAACTGGCAGGTGTCATTGCCGTACAGCCTTCGGGAGAGCCCGGGTATGATAACTCAAATTTTTGGATTCGTGGTATATCTTCATTCAGCGGAAATACGTCTCCGTTGGTTTTGG
Source organism: Bacteroides caecigallinarum (assembly GCF_021531075.1). Classification (GTDB taxonomy): domain Bacteria; phylum Bacteroidota; class Bacteroidia; order Bacteroidales; family Bacteroidaceae; genus Phocaeicola; species Phocaeicola caecigallinarum_B. The sequence continues at coordinate 28,883 of NZ_JADYTJ010000011.1, forward strand.
TAGATGGCGTAGAGCGTAGTTTGAATGATATCGATCCGGCGGAAATAGAATCGTTCTCAGTATTGAAAGATGCATCGGCCAGTGCCATGTATGGTGTGCGAGGTGCCAACGGTGTTATTTTGATTAATACCAAACGCGGTTCGGTATCTGCTCCTTCCGTAAATTTACGTGTGGAGCAATCTATTCAGGCTCCTACAAAGCTTCCTCAGTTCATAGGAGCTGCCGAATATATGAGTTTGCTGAATACGCTTCAGTCCGACCCGAACAAAAGGCTGTTTACGAAAGACCAGATTTTGAAGACTTATTATGGATATGATAAAGATTTATATCCTGATGTAGACTGGATAGATGCGATAACCAAGGATTACGCTAATTCTACGCGTGCAAATCTGACGGTATCCGGCGGTACGGAAATACTTCGCTATTCATTGACAGCTTCTCTTTACCATGAAAACGGAATTATGGGGTCTGATAAAACACTGCCTTACGATACGCAAAGCAAACTGAACCGTTATAATATTCGTGCCAATGTGGATTTGGATTTGACGAAAACAACGCTTTTACGTTTCAATGTGGGAGGTTATTTACAGAATCTTCGTAAATCGAGAAGTAGTACGGATGAACTGTTTCAAGCTGCTTTCGAGACTCCGCCGTTTGTACATCCTGCCGTTTATTCGGACGGTACCATTCCTCGTGTCAGCAATACCCGTAAAAACCCGTGGGCTATGAATACGCAGAACGGTTATTACCGCGGTGGAAAAAGTAAGCTGGAATCTCTTTTTTCTTTGGAACAGAATTTAAAGATGATTACTCCGGGGCTGAAAATGAAAGTGACGTTTGCATTCGATACATATAATGAGAATTTTGTTACTCGCGGTAAGGAACCTGATTATTACAGTGTGGCCAAGTCGCGTAATGATGAAGGAGAATTGGTGCACAGTATTTTGAGTTATGGTAGTGAGTTTTTAGACCATTCAAGTAACGCCAATTACGGAAACCAAAGTACTTATCTGGAAGCTGCCGTTACATATAACCGTACTTTTGACAAACATGCGCTTGATGCGCTTTTCTTATACAACCAGCGTAGCTATGACTGGGGTGATATACAACCTAATCGTACACAAGGTATCGCCGGTCGTCTTTCTTATACTTTCGACCGCCGTTATATCAGTGAATTTAATTTCGGTTACAACGGTTCGGAGAACTTTGCAAAAGGCAAGCGCTTCGGTTTCTTCCCTTCCGTAGCCATCGGTTGGTTGATTTCAGAAGAAAGCTTCATGAGGAATTTGCAGGAAGACATTACAAAATTGAAGTTGAGAGCTTCTGTCGGTTCGGTAGGTAATGATAATATCGGCGGTCGTCGTTTTGCATATATCACTACCATTAACAGTAATTCCAGCGGTTATCATTTCGGATATACCGATAGCAACTATTACACAGGTATTCAGGAAGGTGAAGTAGGGGTTTCCGATCTGACTTGGGAAAAAGCTTTTAAAATGAATATCGGTCTTGAATTGGGGTTGTGGAACGAGTTGGATGTACAACTGGATTTCTTTAAAGAAAAACGTACCAGTATTTTTATGCAACGTTCTACCATCCCTACCCAAGCAGGTTTCGTGTCTAATCCGTATGCCAACTATGGTAAAGTGAATAATCAGGGATATGATCTTTCGGTAATTTACAACAAACGGTTCAATGATGATTGGGCAATGAGCCTGAGAGGTACTGTCACTTATGCTAAAAATGAGATATTGGAGAAAGACGAGCCGGAATCGGTCAAAGGAACTTACCGTTCCATTACGGGACGCTCCATTAATACCCTATGGGGATTGCAGGCAGAACGCCTTTTTACGGAAGATGATTTTATAAACGGGGAACTGAAACCCGGTATACCGAAACCTGAATTAGGAACGGAGGTACGTCCGGGAGATATCAAATATGTCGATATGAATGATGATGGGGTCATTACGGAAGCGGATGAAGGATATATAGGCGGAACAAAAGATCCGCGTATGGTATACGGTTTCGGTGGTAACCTGAATTACAAGCAATGGGATTTCAGCTTCTTCTTCCAGGGCTCTGCAGATGCGTATCGCGTTATCGGTGGTTCCGATTATTTTATTCCGGGGAGCGGACAAGGCGTATTGGGTAATGTATACGATAATTATACCGATTGCTGGACAGAAAAGAATCCTTCGCAGGATGTGTTCTGGCCTCGTCTATCAGAGAGTACGAATACCAATAATAGCCGTGCTTCTACCTGGTGGAAGAAAGATATGAGTTTCTTGAGACTGAAATCAATAGAATTGGGTTACAGTATTCCTCAGTCTGTTACGCGTAAAATTCATGCCAAGAGCATCCGCTTCTTTGTGAGCGGTAACAATCTGTTCTATCTTTCCAAATTCAAACTTTGGGATCCTGAACTGGATACCGTCGACGGTTTGAAATATCCGTCCATGCGCTCTTTGATGGTGGGATTTGACTTGAATTTTTAATGATAACCAACTATACAATCATATTATGAAACTATTTAAATATATTATAACCGGAGTTTTGGGTATGCAGCTCTTGACTTCATGCGTCGATTATCTGGATAAAGAATCAGATACGGAACTGACACTCCCTATGGTATTCGAAGATAAAACCCGTATAGAGGGTTGGCTTGCCAATGTATATTCTCATGTTCCTGATCCTTATTGGGGATACGCGCGGAAATTAGGATGGGATATTCTCAGTGATGATATGACGGCCTCTGAACGGTGGCGGCAATGGGATTGGAAAGTAATTCCGATGCTATTGGGCGAATGGACACCTTCTACGGATTGGGACGGTAACTATTGGTCACGGTTGCCCCAGCTGATACGCGAGGCTAATATTTTTATAGAAAACGTACATCCGCTGCCCGATCAGGGAATCAGTGCTACTGAAGTGACGTATATGAAAGCGGAGATGCGGTTTATGATCGCTTATTATTATTATCTGCTGTCAAATACGTATGGTCCGGTTCCTTTCAAACCGAACTATATAGCGCCGACAGACTTTAATTTGGCGGATTTAATGGAAGGACAACGCCCCTATTATGAAGTGGTGGATTGGGTGGATAAAGAGTTGAAGGAAGTGGCCGAAATTCTTCCTGCCAAATATACCGAAGCACGTAAATACGGCCGTGCTACTTCTATCATGTGTCTTGCAGTACGTGCCCGTATGTTACTTTTTGCCGCCAGTCCGTTGGTAAATGGAAATCCTGATTATGCAAATCATAAGAATAAGGACGGCGAGAATCTTTTCAGTACTACTGCCGACAAGACTAAATGGGCGTATGCAGCGCAGGCTTGTAAAGAACTGATTGATGCCGCTGAAGCTGCCGGACATAAATTGTATACGGAGAAGAATGAAGATGGTACAATAGACCCGTTTATGTCTTATCAAAATCTTTTCCTGACAAGATATGACGAAGGAAATACTGAAATTCTATTTGCACGTCCCGGTGGTTCGGAATATGGGGAATACGAAAAACATGCTACTCCGGCTGCCAGTGGCGGTAGCGGCGGCTTAGGCGTTACGCAGTCGTTGGTGGATGCATTCTTTATGGAAAACGGTCTGCCTATCAATGATGATAATTCCGAATATGTGGAAACAGGTTATTCTGTTTCTGATGAAACGCGTGATAATACAGTGTGGGATACGGAAGTGAACGGAGGAGTGATAAGCAAGAAAGATACTTATAATATGTATTGTCATCGTGAGCCTCGTTTCTATATTACGGTGAGCTATAATAACTCTTATTTCACACAGGAAAAGCGTGTATTTAATTTTTTCAATGGAAGCGCCGACAATCCGCATACCCATGATGCTCCACAAAACGGTTATTTGATACGTAAAAAAATCTCTCCGGACTTAAATGTAAAACAGGGTACTTATAAGTATCGTCCGGGTATTGTCTATCGCTTGGGCGAGGCTTATCTGAATTATGCGGAAGCATTGAACGAATCCGATCCGGGTAATGGAGACATTTTGGTCTATCTGAATAAAATCCGTGAACGTGCGGGCATTCGTCAGTATACCACGGGTGCTACGGATGAAAATTTTATTCATGTTGATTTGAACGACCAGGCGGAAATGCGCAAGTTGATTCGTGCCGAACGTCGTGTGGAATTGAGCTGTGAAGGAATCCGTTATGATGATCTTCGCCGTTGGAAAGAAGCGGAAAATGTATTGAACGGTGATTTCTACGGAATGAATTTCAGCGGAAGAGATAAATCTTCTTTCTATGTACGTACGCCTTATCTGAAACGGGTATACAAGAAAGCCTATTATTGGTTCCCTATCCATCAGTCGGAAATAGATAAGAATGATAAACTTGTTCAAAGCCCTTATTGGAATTAACGGTTAAAAATGCAATTGATTATTATGAAGAATACGATAAAAAATATTCTAATGACATTACCCTTTGTAATTATGGGCTGTCAAGATGAAACGGAACGGATAACTTTGGATTCCCCACAAGACACGATGGGACTGAAAGTTTCTTCGAGTGATGTGGTATTGAATCAGGATTTGGGTAATGAAGAAGCAATATCCTTTACATGGGGAAGTGCTGCCAATCGAGGAGAAGGAACGAAACTCACATATTATTTTAAGATGGATATAGCCGATAATAACTTTGAGACTTCCATCGCAAAAGTAGAAATTCCGGAAGGTGTACAAAGTATCAGTTATACGCACAAGGAAATGAACGCTTTATTGAACGGGTGGAAGGTAACAGCGGGAGAAACCGCCATGTTAGAGGCAGAAATCATAGCTGAAGTTTCAGGAGGCAGTGTATATATGAAACCGGAAATATCCAAAGTGCAGTTTTCGGTGACAGGTTATTATATTGCGGCGAGAGATCTTTTCATTGTAGGTAGCGCCGTTGAAGAGATGGATGCAACTAAAGCGCTTAAAATGAACGAGGTGCTTTCCGAACAAAAATATGAATGGGGCGGACATTTGAAGCAAGGTAACTTTAAGTTCATAAAGAGCCGGACAAGTCTGACACCTTCTTATACAAGAGGCGCCGATAACAATACATTGGTTTATAATGAAACGGATAATGATACGGAAACATTGTTCCACATAGATAAGGCTGGGTATTATTTCATTACTGTCGATGTGGAGAAATTAACTATTGCAAGTGAATATCCGGAAAATAAATATGAAAAAGTTTGGGCGGTAGGTGATGCTACTCCGGCAGGTTGGAATATTATGAGTGCGGTTGAATTGAAGAGAATTAATAATATACAGTTTGTTTATGAAGGGGATTTATATGAAGGAGAATTAAAGTTTCCGTTGGAATTACGTGAGGATTGGAATATACCTTATCTGATGCCGAAGACGCATCATACAGAGCCTGGCGGTGATAATACTATGGAGTATGTAGAGGCAGGAACTCATGATTATAAATGGAAAATTACGGAATCTCAGGCAGGCAGTTATAAAATAATTTTGGATACTTATCTGATGGAAATAACATTTGAAAAGAAACCGAAAATAGAAATACCTGATAATCTCCCTATTAAAGCTGTTTGGATGACGGGTAACGCTACTCTAACCCAATGGGAAACACCATTTAAAATAGCTTTCCAGTATAATCCGGATGAAAAGGAAGGTACGTTTGTATGGGAAGGACATCTCGACCCAGGACAAATAAAATTTCCCCTGAGTAATACTAAAGGTTTTGAGTGTGATTATTTGATGCCTGAGGTAAATGGTACTTTAGTTACCAATGCCCAGAAAATGGTACGTAAAGATTATCCTGATACTACAGGTGAGAACGACAAGAAGTGGATAGTGGATGAAGCCGGGGAATATAAGATATCTCTGAATGTGATAGATATGACAGTTAAATTTGAAAAACTACCGTAATACCAGATAATTATGAAAAAAATATTTATTATACAATTTTTATTGATTGTGGCATCCCTTTTTGGGGGATGCCAAGATGAAGGAACCGGATGGACGCCTGATATGATTCCTGACGAGAATTTGCCGTCTGATGATGATGATGACGATGAACAGGTGTATGCACCTATCAGTTTGAACGCTCCTTTATATTGGAGTGTATATGAGTATGCCTGGGTAGCCGAACAGGCCGGTAGTAATACGAATATGCCTGAAGTGACTTGGGATGCGAATATTGATTGGGTATCGGAGAATCTTCTGCCTTATGGTTACGATATGATTTGTACGGACGGCTTTATGTCAATGACAAACGATCCCGGTATTGAACCGGGTGGGTATATGACCCATTATGCCGGTATAAAACTGACGGATTTAGTAGCTAAATGTAAGGCCAAAGGTTTGAAACTGGGTGTTTATGATAATCCGTTATGGGTACACTGCTCGTATGAAACGGTAGTAAAAGGTACGGAAGGTATTACAGTGGGGAGTTTAGTGTACGATTCCGACAAAGATGATGTTCTTTTTCCGGAAAAAGGGGATGTCTTTACTTGGATAGTTCCCAGCCATAAAGGTGCTAAGGAGTTTATTGATGGCTTCTTTAAATATTATAAGAAAATAGGAGTAGAGTTTATCCGTATGGACTTCCTCTGTCTGTTTGAAACGGGAGATGGTGCCGGCGGAATGCCCGGTAGAGGATATGGACGTGAAGAATACGAACTCGCGCTGAAGTATATTTCCGAGGCCGCCACAAAGTATCAGGTATTCACTTCGCTTGTGATGCCCAATCTGAAAAATGATGCGGAGTTGGAGAAGAAATATGGTAATATGATTCGGGTAGATGCCGATACAATGAAAGGCGGGTGGGAACACTTTGCAAGCAATGGCTCTACATGGTTCAATCCCAATGGATGGCCGTCTACCTCTAATATGTTTACCGGCCTTATCAGTTGGTCGCACATTGCGGGAAGGGGAAAGGTAGTGCTGGATGCTGATTTTACCCGTTTGAATACATTTAAGACGGAAGGTGAAAAACAGAGCGTGATTTCTTTGCAACTGATGGCGGGTGGTCCGATTGCCGTAGCCGATCAGTATAATACGATTGTCAGCGGTGATTTAAAGTTTTATCAGAATGAAGAATTGCTGGCTTTAAACAAAGACGGATTTGTAGGAAAACCTTTGTCGGATGATTTGTGGAATGCAAAAAATCAAATATGGTACGGACAGATGTCCGACGGAGACTATATCATAGGTTTTTTCAATAAAGAAGATGATGAATATGACCGTACACTCGATTTTTCTGAAATAGGCATTGAGGGCAAGGTAAAAGTGCGTGATTTGTGGAAACATGAGGATGTGGGGGAAGCTGAAACTTCTTTGAGTTATAAGATTCCCGGGCGTTCTTGCAAGATTGTACGTCTGACAAAATCTGAGTGATAATGAAAGTATAATAAAACAAGTATTGTCTTGTTTGAGAAATTCAGGTGAAAATAATGATATGATAAAGAATTTGAATATGAAACTGTTTTTGATGGCATTGACATTCTTTTTCGGAGGATGCGAGGATAAGGGTACAGGCTGGACACCGGATATGATTCCCGATGATCCCGTGATAACTCCCGGTGATGACGCTGATACGGAAGGAATACATACTTATAACGCCCCTCTCTATTGGAGTGTCTATGAATACTGTTGGAGATTGGAGCGCAGAAATGAAGAATTGGTCAATGCCGGTGGGCAAGGACAGGCTATTGATATGTCTGAAGGTTCCTGGCAGGATATAATCGACTATGTGGCGGAAAATCTGCTTCCTTATGGTTACAATATGATTTGTACGGATGGTTTTATGGCGATGGATGGTACTTCCGAGCCCGATCCTACGGGATATATGACGAAATACGGATCGGTAAAACTGAAGAAACTTTCGGAAATGTGCAAGGCTAAGGGACTGAAATTGGGTGTCTATGACAATCCTTTGTGGATACATGGTCCGGAAGAAACCATTATAGAGGGTACTGATAATATTACCTTCAAGGATTTGCGTTATAAGCAAGGTGAAGATAATGTACTTTATCCTGACGCCGACGATGGCTTCTCGTGGGTAGTAGCAAGTCATAAAGGTGCTGAGGAGTACATCGACGGCTTCTTTAAATATTATAAGAATCTTGGTGTGGACTTTATCCGTATGGACTTTCTTTGTTATTATGAAAACGGGTACGACCGCGGTATGAATGCCATAAAAGGTAAAGGGTACGGACGAGAGAATTATAAACTTGCTCTGCAATATATCTGTAAGGCTGCAAAGAAATACGGTGTATTTACTTCGTTGGTAATGCCCAATATGCATGAGGATGCGGCTCTGGAGCGTGAGTATGGTAATATGGCGCGTATCGTTGGTGATACGTGGAGCGGTGGCTGGCATCATGTGTCTAATTCCGATCGCGGCAAAGTATTTGAAGATTGGCCCAGTTGTGGCAATATGTTCGATGGCTTTACGCACTGGTCTAAATACTCCGGACGTGGTAAAATGATTATGGACGGTGACTTTATCCGCTTGAATACATTCGTTTCCGATGCGGAAAAGGAAAGTGTCATTTCTCTGCAACTCATGGCGGGCGGTCCGGTAGCGATTGCCGATGTGCCGGGAGATAGTTTTGCCAATTCAGATTTGAAGTTTTGCCAGAACGAAGAAATGCTGGCTTTGAATAAGGATGGTTTTGTCGGTAAACCTTTATCCGATGTTTTAAATAGTACGGACAGTCAGATATGGTATGGACAGATGACAAACGGTGACTGGGTGATAGGCCTGTTCAATCGCGAAGATTCCAAGCAGTTTCGTTCGGTGAAATTCTCCGATTTAGGTATTGAGGGTAAGATGAAAGTGCGTGACTTGTGGAAACATGCAGATGAAGGAGAAGCTGATAACTTGAATGTGGAACTTGAGGCGCATGCCTGCAAGATTGTGAGGTTGACAAAACTCTGATTGTCTCACTTATGAATAGATAGAGAAATATGAAAAATACAATTAATATAGTGTTATTTCTACTTCTGGCAGCAGTGGGGAAAGCGCAGAATCTTTCCTCACCTGACGGTAATTTATTACTGAAGACAGTAGTAGAAAGGGGAATTCCCTATTACGAGCTTTCTTACAAAGGTAAAGCTGTGCTTGCACCGAGTCGTCTCGGATTGGATATTAAATATGAACGCGGATTAATGAACGATTTCAGTGTGAAATCGGTACAGACGGATTCATTGGACGAATCGTGGAAACCGGTATGGGGTGAGCAATCGCTTATCCGTAACCATTATAACGAAATGCTGCTTACATTGGAACAAGGTTTCAGCGGGCGCACGTTGAATATACGTTTTCGTCTCTTTAATGATGGTTTGGGATTTCGTTATGAGTTTCCCGAACAACCTACTTTGAATAAGTTCGTTATCAATGAGGAACTGACTCAGTTCAATTTGGCGCATGATTATACGGCTTTTTGCATGCCGGGTGATTATGACACTAATGAGTTTACCTACACCACAGCTCCTCTTTCTCAGATACGTGAAGAGATGCCTAAACAATCCGTGGCCATGAAGTCGTATGAAGCGAAATCGGCGGGTGATTTGATAGTACAGACGCCTCTGATGCTGAAAGGGAGTAACGGATTGTACATTAATATCCATGAAGCTGCTTTGGTGGATTACGCAGCTATGGAATTGAATGTAAATGATAAGTCTTTTTGTTTGACTGCCTGCTTAGTACCGGATAAAAACGGTGATAAAGGTTTCTTGCAAACCCCTTGCTTCTCACCTTGGCGCACAGTGGTAGTAAGTGATGACGCAAGGAATATCCTTGCCAGTAAGCTGATTCTGAATCTGAATGAGCCTTGCAGATATGCAGATACATCTTGGATTAAGCCGATGAAATATATCGGTGTATGGTGGGAGATGTTTATCGGGACAGGGAAAGATTGGGCATACAGCAGTTATAATCGTGCAAAACCGGGAGTGACCGATTATAGCAAACTGACTCCTAATGGGCGTCATGCGGCCAATACCGATAATGTAAAAAGATATATTGACTTTGCTGCCAAACATGGTTTTGACGCCGTATTGGTGGAGGGATGGAACGAAGGTTGGGAAGACTGGACGGCTTATACTAAAAATCGCCAGTTTAGTTTTACTTCTCCCTATCCGGATTTCGATGTAGATGAATTGCAGCGGTATGCCCATGAAAAGGGGGTGCGTGTAATGATGCATCATGAAACGTCTGCCAATGCCGCTGATTATGAACGACAATTGGATGATGCTTTCAAATTTATGGTGAATCATGGTTATAATGCAGTAAAAACGGGTTATGTAGGCCCTATAATTCCGCGTTGCGAATATCATGCTTCGCAATGGATGAATAATCATTATATACATGTGGCAAAGCGCGCAGCGGATTTTAATATTATGGTAAACAGTCACGAAGCTGTACGTCCTACGGGGTTGTGCCGTACTTATCCAAACTGGTTGGCGCAGGAATCTGCCCGTGGAACCGAATTTGAATCAATGGGCGGTAATCCGGTGGATCACACTACTATTTTACCTTTTACCCGTTTAATGGGCGGACCGATGGATTATACTCCGGGTATCTTTCAGGGAGATTTGAGTTATTACGAGAACGGTTATAAAAAGGATCAGCAGGCACGTACTACATTGGCCCGTCAATTGGCTTTGTATTGTACTATGTATAGTCCGCTTCAAATGGCTGCGGATTTGCCTGAGAATTACGAACGTTTTATAGATGCATTCCAGTTTATCAAGGATGTGGCGGTAGATTGGGATGAAAGCAGGTATTTGGAAGCCGAACCGGGTGATTATATCACTGTAGCACGACGTGCCAAAGGTACAAATAATTGGTTTGTAGGCTGTACGGCCGATGAGAATGGGCATGTATCCAATCTTAAACTTGATTTTTTGATTCCCGGTAAGAAGTATATCGCTACTGTTTATGCCGATGCAAAAGATGCCGATTGGAAGAAAAATCCGCAGGCTTATGTTATTCGCAAAGGGATTGCTACTTCCAAAACCAAACTGAAACTTAGGGCGGCTTCGGGTGGAGGCTATGCCATCAGTTTGATAGAAGTGCAAGATAAAGCAGAGTTAAGGAAAATGAAAAGTTTACCAACTAATATTTATTGAAAAATGAGACGAATAAGATTATGTAAATTCAATGCTTTACTTCTCTTGGCAGGACTATGCGTGATGGGCAGTTGTGCCGAAGACGAATTACCGGCACCGATGAAGAAAGCGCGGACTGTGGTAAAACTTACGGCAGATTGGTCGGAATGTTCTTCGGCAGCACCGGCGAAATATATGGTGCGTATAGGCAATGAGACACAGGAAGTAACCGGTAATGTAAATAGTTTTTTATTGCTCTCCACAAGTGATTATGACATGGTGGCGTATAATGAACCGCAAGGAGTTACTGTTAACGGTAATATAGCTACCCTGAATACGGTAGCTACAAGGAGTGAGGGAAGTTCTGTCGTTACAGGTAATCCCGATGATTTGTTTTCTGTTTCGGAGGATTTAGTACAGGATGAACTACTTGCTTTGACAGGAGATACATTGCGGCTGACTGTAAAGATGCAACAGCGTACACGTCAAGTTAATATAACAATGGATACCGATGTGGAGAGTATTAGATCGGTGACAGGTATGCTGGATAATGTAGTTTCGAGTATAGACCTGACTACCGGTGAACAGCTGAGTGTGGCTAAAGCTTCTGTCAGTTTTACTGCGTCACCGGTAGCAGAAGATGAGGCAAGAATGCGGCTCAAAGGCACTGTGCGTCTATTGGGGGTATCTCAAGAAAAAGCCCAGCGGCAGATAATGACGGTGGAGATAACTAAAGAAGATAAAACAACTGAGACAATAACTACCGACCTTACTGAAGTATTGTCTAAACTTGACGAAGGCGGTAATACGCCGTTGGATATAGAAGGAAGAGGCGGGTTCAACGGTAAGGTCATGACTTGGGTTGTGGAAGAAAAAGGAGATTTAGATTGGTTAAAATAATTAAGAACTTTAAAGATTTAAGCAATGAAAAAGAAAACATGTTTTGTTATGCTGGCTGCTTTGATGATGGCAGGTTGCAGCAATGAAGTAGAAGAACAGGTAATGGATAGCAGACGGGTACCACTGCAAATAAATGGTGATATCAATATGCTTATGACACGTGCGGCAGATGACCATTGGGATGAGAATGACACTATCGGTGTGTATATGGTAACTGCAGAAAATAGCATAGTAGGTGGTGTAAGTAATTATCGTTATGTAGTAATTGATAAGGACAATGGTAATTTTTCTCCTGACGGGGAAACTAATACGGCTTATTTTCCCGAAAGTGGTGATGCTGTGAATGTAGTGGCTTATTATCCGCAAGGAGATGTAGTTGAAAATAAATTATCGTTGGATTTAGCTAATCAGGATGTGCAGCCACGTATAGATTTAATGTCAGCAAAAGCAGAAGGTGCAAGTAAAAGTAATCCTATTATTAATCTTGAATTTAAACATCGTTTGACTAAACTTTTTTTTAAAATAGAAGGTGATGTCAATACCGAAGGTATACATGCTGCAATAGACAATCAATATACTGATATTCAGTATGATATTTTGAATGATAAGTTGTTGATTGCTGATGGGAGTGAAAAAGAAAACATAGTTATGAAATATTGGAATCTTGATGAAGGCACGAATAGGTTTGTTGAAGCTATTGTGTTACCCAATGACGAAAACAATAGTGCAGTAGATCGTCAATTGACATTTCAATTGAATGAAAAAATATTTAATGCGACGATTAGTAACACTACTACATTTGAACCTGGTAAGAAGTATACTTATACAGTTAAATTTGAAACAACTCCTTCAGGAAATATAAATGTAAGTATTACAGGAGTAAACGTTAAGAATTGGGACGATGGTGATATAAGTGATGGTAATATAATAGTTCCTGGAACATTGAAATTTGATAAATTATACTTGGCAAGTGGTTTCACGGATTGGCAACTGCCGTATGAAATGACGAAAAGCGAAGATGGGAAAACCTTTACTTGGACAGGAAATGTAACCGGTGATAACCAAGAAATGAAATTTGCTCTCCTTCAACAAAGTAATATTGGAGATGTACAATTAATGCCTAATATGAATGGAGCAACTAATAAAGATGTAGAATTAGGTGCGGAAATGGATGCATATCCTGTGATATATTATTATAATGATAATGAATCCATTAAACGTGATAATAAGTGGGTGATAACAGAAAAAGGTACATATACTGTCACTGTTAATGTGGAAACTATGAAAGTAAAAGTGGAAAAGTTAGATGTTGTTTATTTGGTTGGAACTGTTTTAGTGCCAGAGGGTGAAGATCCAAACAATGGTTATGATTTGAAAAGAGCTCCCTATTTTACAAAGATAGATGGAAATAAATATGAATTGACAATCAACTTGCATGAGGGTGAATTTAAAATACTCTCCAAAATAGAATATAATAATAATAATAATGATTATTATGCTCCTGAGGCAAATGCTGCATTTGTAACAGAAGGTAACATGAATGTAGCTTATCGTCAGGGGAATGGTGGAGATTACAAATGGCAAGTAACGACAGACCAAACCGGTACTTATAAACTTACTCTGGATGTTTCCGATTCGAGTAATGTGACATTAACCGCAGAGAAATTATAATCAGCAATAACTGAATTGGTTAGGGTGAAATAACAGTTTTCAGGATTTTATAAAAAGCTTATATCCTCATTCATAAATACATGTCTATATTAACGGAATAATCTATGAATGAGGATATTTTTTTGTACTATTAAAAGCCTTTTAATAAAGGCTCATATAGTAAAGGGGCGGGGAGGTATAATCAAGGAATAGACATAGGTTATACAAACTGTCAGTTAGTGATATGAATTCAGATAAATCATACAGATTTATTTATTATTTACTTAAACAGGTACTTTTGAATATGAAACAAACTTTTCAAATGATAGTATTGGTAACTTGTGCGTTGTTTATGGCACTGACGGTGCAAGCGCAGAATGCTACCAAGGTTTACCAACAGGTTTCTCCGGACAATAATGTCCATCTTTCTTTTGAACTGCAAGAAAAAGGCAAACCCTCTTATTCTTTACAATACAAGAAATCTCAGGTTATCAATCCCAGTACCTTGGGTCTTGAACTGAACGGGCAGGAAAGCTTGCAGGAGGGGTTTGAAGTAGTAAATACCTCTACATCTTCGTTCGATGAAACTTGGCAACCGGTGTGGGGAGAGAATAAGGATATACGTAATCATTATAACGAACTGCTGGTGGAACTGAAGCAAACATCGACCGGCCGTTTTATGAATCTTCGTTTCCGCGTGTACGACGATGGGATAGGCTTTCGTTACGAATTCCCTCAGCAGAGGAATTTGGTCTATTTCGTTGTCAAGGAGGAACATTCGCAGTTTGCCATGAGCGGTGACCATACTGCATGGTGGATTCCGGGAGATTATGATACACAAGAATATGATTATACGGAGTCTAAACTTTCCGAAATCCGCGGGTTGCTGCAAGGCGCTGTCAGCGGTAATGCTTCGCAGACTGTTTTCTCGCCTACCGGTGTGCAGACTTCCCTTCAGATGAAAACGGCCGAAGGACTTTATATCAATTTGCACGAGGCTGCGTTGGTTGATTATTCATGTATGCATCTTAATCTGGATGATAAGAATTTAATATTCGAATCATGGCTGACTCCGGATGCGGTAGGAAACAAAGCATATATGCAGAGTCCTTGCCATACTCCTTGGCGTACGGTGATGGTGAGTGACGACGCACGGAAGATATTGGCATCGAATCTTATTCTTAACCTGAATGAGCCTTGTAAATATGAAGATACTTCTTGGATTAAGCCGATGAAGTACATCGGTGTGTGGTGGGAAATGATTGCCGGTGGAAAGCCATGGGCGTATACTTGGGATATTCCTTCGGTGAAACTCGGTGAAACGGATTATACCGGGGTGAAACCCAACGGGGTCCATCCGGCTAACAATGCTAATGTAAAGAAGTATATTGATTTTGCCGCCGAACATGGCTTCGACCAAGTATTGGTGGAAGGCTGGAATATTGGTTGGGAAGATTGGTTTGGCAATTCTAAAGATTATGTTTTCGACTTCCAAACTCCTTATCCCGATTTTGATATTAAAATGCTGAATGAATATGCTCATTCAAAAGGGGTGAAACTGATGATGCACCACGAAACATCATCCTCTGTACGTAACTACGAACGGCATATGGAAGCGGCTTATCAGCTGATGAATAAATATGGATATAACTCGGTCAAGAGTGGTTATGTGGGGAATATAATTCCCCGTGGAGAACATCATTACGGACAGTGGCTTAATAATCATTATCTGTATGCTGTGACTGAAGCTGCGAAGCATCGTATCATGGTTAATGCCCATGAGGCAGTACGTCCTACGGGACTTTGCCGCACGTATCCAAACCTGATTGGTAATGAGTCTGCCAGAGGTACGGAATACGAGGCTTTTGCCGGTAACAAACCTTTTCATACCACTGTGCTTCCGTTTACTCGTCTGCAAGGCGGCCCGATGGATTATACCCCTGGTATTTTCGAAATGGATATGAATAAATTGAATCCCAACAGTCATTCTCATGTAAACTCCACCCTTGCGCGTCAACTGGCATTGTATGTCACTATGTATAGCCCTTTGCAAATGGCTGCCGACCTTCCGGAGAATTACGAACGTTTTATGGATGCTTTTCAGTTCATCAAGGATGTAGCGGTAGATTGGGATGAAAGCCGTTATCTTGAAGCCGAACCGGGACGTTATATTGTGGTTGCCCGTAAGGCTAAGGGAACGGATAATTGGTTTGTAGGCTGCACCAGTAACGAGGACGGTCATATTTCAGCATTGAAGTTGGACTTCCTTGATAAGGATAAGAAGTATATTGCCACTGTCTATGAAGACAGTAAGGATGCCCATTATCGAACTAATCCTCAAGCTTATACCATTCGGAAAGGAATTGTGTCGGCCAAATCTGTATTGAAAATGAAAGCAGCGCCGGGTGGCGGTTATGCTATCAGTATCATGGAAGTTACGGATAAGGCTGCAATGAAAGGAGTGAAGAATCTGAAATAATATTTTAATTGAAACATTGAATGCCCAATGAATGGATTTAAGAAATCTTCTTCTCAAAAGAAACCCTTGTTGCAAGGGTTTCTTTTGGATTTTAAAAAGGGGAAAACAATTATTTGTTTGGTTGCCCTACTAATGCTGGCAACCGCAAAGACTTCAGCGTCCGATAATAATCCGGTTGCCAACCCTGAAGCGGTGGTGATTTGCGGAAAAGCGCGCTTCACTGTTCTTACACCGGAAATGATTCGCATTGAATACAGTGCTAAAGGTATATTTGAGGACCAAGCTACGTTTACCGTAACCAATCGTAGGCTGAAGGTGCCACGTTTCAGGAAGAGGGAAGACAATACGTATTTGTATATAGTTACCGATAAGGTAAGGTTGAAATATCGCAAAAGTACAAATCCGGTGACAACTCCTGCCTCTCCTGAAAATCTGACCATAACTATCGATAACAATGGATGTGAGTCTGTGTGGTATCCCGGTAAATCAGATTCGTTGAATCTTAAAGGTACCTGCCGCACTCTTGACGGAAGTAATGGAGATAATAAGCGTGCCGAAATGGAGAACGGATTGATATCACGTTCCGGATGGGCTGTCATAGACGATTCATGGGCTGCCATACGCTCTGACGGTGGGCGTTCTTATGCTCTCCGGCCCAATGCGGATATGGAGTTTGACTGGTGGGCGGAACGCTCCGATACGGATGCTCTTGACATCTATTATCTGGGTTATGGTAATGATTATAAGAAAGCTATTTCCGACTACACTAAAATTGCGGGTAAGATACCATTGCCGCCCGATTATGTATTCGGATATTGGTATAGCAAATACTCTGCTTATTCGGCAGATGACTACCGCCGGATTATGTCTGAAATCAAGGATAATAAGATTCCTGCCGATGTAATGATTCTGGATATGGATTGGCACTGGAACGTAGGAAATGGACAATCCGGAGATAAAGGTGGTTGGACAGGATGGTCGTGGAATACCAATCTGATACCGAATCCTAAGGGCTTGCTCCGGGATATCCATGATAATAATTTTAAGATTGCCCTTAATCTTCATCCTGCCGACGGTATAAACAAGAATGAATCGCCTGTCTATTTCGCGGCAATGAACTCGGAACTTAATGGTAAGTATCTTAACGACAAAAAAGATAATATCTCTTGGAGCATTGACTATACGGACTTTACAAAATCATTCTTTAAAAATATCATCCGTAATCACGAAAGTGAGGGAGTTGACTTCTGGTGGATTGACTGGCAGCAACATCTTACAAGCAATAATACTTACGGATTGAGTGAAACATTCTGGTGCAATCATATATTCTTTAACGATATGGCGAGAAAACGTACAGACCGCAGACCTGTAATTTTCCACCGTTGGGGAGGCTTGGGCAGCCATCGTTATCAGATTGGTTTTTCGGGCGATGCTCTTATAAACTTTCAGACTCTTGGCTTCCAACCTTATTTTACGGCTACAGCTTCGAATGTAGGGTATGGTTATTGGGGGCACGATCTTGGCGGACATGCATTCACAGATGAGAGTATTGTAAATGATCCGGAACTTGTACTTCGTTGGATACAATTCGGAGTGTTTACACCGATTTTCCGTACACATGCGACAAACGATGCACGCATAGAACGTCGAATTTGGAAGTTTGATAATTTTCCGACGATGCTTGAGGCGGTACGGCTTCGCTACTCGCTTTTTCCCTATCTCTACACTATGGCCCGTAAAGCTTATGATACCGGTATATCTGTTTGCCGTCCTCTGTATTATGAATATCCGGAGAGTGAGGAAGCTTATGTCTATGAGAACGAGTATTTTTTCGGTGATGATATCCTTGTAGCTCCTATCACTGAAGCTGCTGTTGATGGTATCAGTGCCAAGGAAATCTGGTTTCCTGAAGGAAAATGGTGGAGCGTATCTACCAATGAACTTATTGAGGGACCGTGTAAAAAGGTTATGAATTTCACACACGAGCAAATACCCTATTTTTTCAGACAAGGGGCTATCATACCCTACAACCCTCCTACTGTAATGAATGTTACCGAACGTCCGGATAATCTAATCCTGAATATTGTAGCCGGTTCTGATGGTGAAAGTTCTTTATATGAAGACAGTGGAGATAATAGTGATTATGCCACTATGTACTCTACAACAGCTCTGAAACAAATAGCTGATGGAAATAGAGGTAAGTATATTATTTCTGCACGTCGGGGTAATTATAAGGGTGGCGTGTCTGTACGTTCATATACGTTGCGGATATTTGATACTGCCGCACCCGTATCCGTAAAGGTGAACGGTAATACTGCTGTATCGTATGTTTATGACAAAGATAAAAGATGTACTACGGTCGAGGTTCCTGCCATAAAATGCTCCACAGGAGTTAAAGTTGAAGTTATCTATTCGAAAGAATAGATAACTTCAAATCTGTTTTTGAATACGCTATTGTCGAAAGATATTTTTCGGCAGTTGCATTTTTTATAATGTTCGCTTTTGCGCGGACAGTTGTTCGGAAATGAACACAGCTTTGTTTTAAATAATCGTTGATTTTCAGTTGTTTATAAGTTTGGCACAGCAATTGACTATATATAGCCGAAGGCGCTCGGCAAAGAAAGCCTGAATAACTCAAACTAATAATAACAATAAAAACATAACGATTATGAAGACAAATGTAATTCTTAAGGCAGTGGTAATGGTAGCGGTAGTAATGGCAAGCGTATTAAACTTCTCTGCGAATGCAATGAATCCTACGGATTACGTAAAGAACGAGGAAATGAGCGGCGAACTGGTAACAGCCCGGACAATCTTCCGTAATGAGGATGGTTATTTATTCCGTCACCTGCGTTATACTTATGGCTATGACAATGAGAATCGTGTAATCAGCAAAGAAGCTTCCAAATGGGACAGTGTAAAAGAAGCATGGGTTCCTTACTTCAAGCTGGATATCGAATATACGGGTGATGAGGTTTCTTTGAGCTATGCCCGTTGGAACTCCAAGGACAATATAGCGAATGCAGTGTTGAGTGCATTAGGTAAGAATCCTGATGTTCCGGCATTTGAAATGTACACAGAGGTTATACAAAACTCTGTTATAGATTTGATAAAAGCAGGTAGAATCAAATTTGGTAGCACATGTTCTTTGAGTGTGACAAATGACTGTTTGCAAGATATTTATGATAATATTGATTTTTTCCGCGACAAACTTGTGTTGCGCCCTTCTGAAATTTCAAACTGTCCGGAAGTGGTACGTCGTCTTGGGGTCATTTCAATGAATACAGCCATTGAAGCCGATATTTACGGTAACGTAAACTCTACACATATCTGCGGAACTAAGATGATGAACGGTATCGGGGGCTCTGGTTATTTTACACGCAGTGCTTATATTTCTATATTCTCTTGTCCTTCTACAGCAAAAGGTGGTTGCATCAGTTCTATTGTTCCTATGGTATCGCATCAGGACCACAGCGAACATTCTGTAAATGTAATCATAACGGAACAAGGTATAGCTGATTTGCGTGGAAAAAGTCCTATGGAACGTGCAAAGACTGTTATTGAAAATTGTGCTCATCCTGATTATAAACAATTGTTGTGGGATTATCTCAAGATAGCTAGCAAGGGGCAGACCAGCCACAGCCTTTCTGCAGCATTGGGAATGCATGAAGTGTTCCTCGATAAAGGGGATATGCGTTTGACGGATTGGGCAGAGTTTAAGAGATAAATAAAAGAATTGTCATAAAACAATATTAGGCGGCAACAAGAATTAAAGTATATTATACTTTGTTCCTTGTTGCTGCTTTTTGCTTTCATTCTATTGTCTTTTGGAGTATCTTTATTTTTTTTATTGTATCTTTGCAAACAAATTGGATAAATAACGTAAAATCAAATATATAAAGTACATCGCTATGGAATATAATTTCAGGGAGATAGAAAAAAAATGGCAACAGAAGTGGGTGGAAAACAAGACCTACAAAGTTACAGAAGATGAATCAAAAAAGAAGTTTTATGTGTTGAATATGTTCCCTTATCCGTCGGGAGCAGGACTTCACGTAGGTCACCCGCTGGGATATATTGCCAGCGATATATATGCCCGATACAAGCGACTTCAGGGTTTCAATGTTCTTAATCCGATGGGTTACGATGCTTACGGACTGCCTGCAGAACAGTATGCTATCCAGACAGGACAACATCCGGCTGTAACTACTGCTGCTAACATTGCACGCTATCGTGAACAGCTTGACAAGATTGGTTTTTGCTTTGACTGGGACCGCGAAGTTCGTACTTGCGAACCTGATTATTATCATTGGACACAGTGGGCTTTCCAGAAGATGTTCAACAGTTATTATTGCAATTCATGCGGTAAGGCTCAGCCTATCGAAAACTTAGTTAAGGCTTTTGAGACAAAAGGTACTGAAGGTATTGATGCTGCTTGCAGCGAAGAATTGAACTTTACAGCCGAGGAATGGAATGCTAAATCAGAAAAGGAACAACAGGAAATCCTGATGAACTACCGTATTGCTTATCTTGGAGAAACTATGGTGAACTGGTGTCCTGCACTGGGTACTGTATTGGCCAACGATGAGGTAGTAGACGGTGTGTCTGAACGTGGTGGTCATCCTGTAGTACAGAAGAAAATGCGTCAGTGGTGCTTGAGAGTTTCTGCTTATGCACAGAGATTGCTAGACGGACTTGAAACTGTTGACTGGACTGACTCTCTGAAAGAGACACAGCGTAACTGGATTGGCCGTTCTGAAGGTGCTGAGGTGCGCTTCAAGGTTAAGGATAGTGACATGGAATTTACTATCTTCACTACTCGTGCAGATACTATGTTTGGTGTAACTTTCATGGTTCTTGCTCCTGAGAGTGAACTTGTTCCACAACTCACTACTGAGGCTCAGAAAGCTGAAGTTGAGGCTTATCTTGACCGTACAAAGAAACGTACTGAACGCGAACGTATAGCAGACCGCCGCGTAACAGGTGTGTTCAGTGGATCATATGCAGTAAATCCGTTCACTGGTGATGCTGTACCTATCTGGATAAGTGATTATGTACTTGCAGGTTATGGTACAGGTGCAATCATGGCAGTTCCTGCTCACGACAGCCGTGACTATGCTTTTGCAAAACATTTCAACTTGCCTATCGTTCCGTTGGTTGAAGGATGTGACGTCAGCGAAGAAAGTTTCGATGCCAAGGAAGGTATCGTTTGCAACTCTCCAAAGGCAGGTGTAACTCCATATTGCGACTTGAACCTTAACGGTCTTACAATCAAGGAAGCTATTGCTGCTACAAAGAAATACGTAAAGGAACATAACCTGGGACGTGTAAAGGTTAATTTCCGTCTGCGTGACGCAATTTTCTCACGTCAGCGTTACTGGGGTGAGCCATTCCCAGTTTACTACAAGGACGGTATGCCATATATGATTGACGAAAGTAAATTGCCTTTGCAATTGCCTGAAGTTGCCAAATTCCTTCCTACCGAGTCTGGCGAACCTCCATTGGGACATGCTACTAAATGGGCGTGGGATGTAAATGCCGGTGAGGTGGTTGAAAACTCCAAGATAGACAATGTAAACGTATTCCCTCTGGAACTTAATACAATGCCTGGCTTTGCAGGTTCAAGCGCATACTATCTGCGCTATATGGATCCACACAATGATAAGGCTCTTGTTTCGGAAAAGGCTGACAAATACTGGCAGAATGTTGACCTCTATGTAGGTGGTACTGAACATGCTACAGGTCACTTGATATATTCTCGTTTTTGGAACAAGTTCCTGTTCGACCTCGGCGTAAGTGTTAAGGAAGAACCATTCCAGAAACTTGTAAATCAGGGTATGATTCAGGGACGAAGCAATTTCGTATATCGTATTAAGGATACAAATACATTCGTTTCTCTTGGATTGAAAGACCAGTATGATGTAACTCCTCTTCATGTTGATGTAAATATCGTATCAAACGATGTTCTCGATGTTGAGGCATTCAAGAACTGGCGTCCTGAATATAACAATGCCGAATTTATCCTTGAAGATGGCAAGTATGTATGCGGATGGGCAGTTGAGAAGATGAGTAAGTCTATGTACAACGTAGTAAACCCGGATATGATTGTTGAACGTTACGGAGCCGATACATTGCGTATGTACGAAATGTTCCTTGGTCCTATCGAACAGTCTAAGCCTTGGGATACTAACGGTATCGACGGTGTTCATCGCTTCCTTAAGAAATTGTGGAGCCTGTTCTACAACCGTAACGACGAATTCCTTCCACAGGACGGCGATGCAACAAAAGAAGAACTAAAGGCTGTACACAAACTGATTAAGAAAGTGACTGGAGACATCGAGACATTCTCTTACAATACTTCAATCAGTGCGTTTATGATTTGTGTGAACGAGCTTACTTCATTGAAATGCCGCAACAAGGCTGTGTTGAGTGACCTTGTAGTTGTTATAGCTCCATTCGCTCCACATTTGGCAGAAGAACTTTGGGCAGCACTTGGAAATACAACATCGGTTTGTGATGCTCAGTGGCCTGCATTCAACGAAGACTATCTGAAAGAAGATACAGTGAAATATACAATTTCTTTCAACGGAAAGGCTCGTTTCACTATGGAATTTGCAGCCGATGCAGATAATGATACAATACAGTCTGCGGTTCTTGCCGACGAACAGTCTCAGAAATGGATTGAGGGTAAGACTCCAAAGAAGGTGATTATCGTTCCAAAGAAGATTGTAAACATTGTATTATAATTTTTAAATAGATGGAGATAGCATTAATGAAAAAACTTGGCCGGGAATCTAAGGATTACCTGGCCATCACTTTTGGTCTGATGTGTTATGCATTAGGTTGGGCAGCGTTTATGCTTCCATATCAGATTACTACAGGTGGTGCAACCGGTATATGCGCAATAATATATTATGTCACAGGTATAGAAATACAAGTATCATATTTTATTCTTAATGCCATATTGATGGGGTTTGCACTTAAGATACTTGGTCCGAAGTTCAGTATAAAGACAATATTTGCCATTATTGTTCTTACATTCTTTTTATGGTTTTTTCAGCGACTTCTGGAAGGAGATGACGGAAAACTGCCATTGTTACTAGGTCCCGGTCAGGATTTTATGGCATGTGTCATAGGAGCAGGTCTCCTTGGTTTCGGTATAGGAATAGTATTCTGCAATAACGGTAGCACAGGTGGTACCGACATCATAGCATGGATTATAAACAAGTATAAGGATGTGACTTTGGGAAGAATGATAATGTATTGCGATATTGTGATAATATCTTCCTGTTATTTTATTTTCCATGACTGGAGACGAGTCCTGTTTGGCTTTTGTGTATTGTTTATTATGAGTATCGTGATAGACTATGTAGTAAACAGCGCCCGTCAGTCTGTTCAGTTCCTTATATTTTCAAGAAAACATGACGAGATTGCTGAAGGAATATCCACTCAGATTAACCGTGGAGTAACTCTTTTGGATGGTAAGGGATGGTATAGCAAACAGGATATAAAGGTTGTGGTTGTTCTTGCCAAGAAAAGTCAGTCGCTTGATATTTTCCGATTGGTGAAAGATATTGACCCTAATGCTTTTATTTCCCAAAGTAATGTTGTCGGAGTTTACGGTGAAGGTTTTGATCCATTGAAAGTTAAGTAAATTATGAAGAAACTTGTTTTTGCAACAAATAACGCACATAAGCTTGAGGAAATCCGTGCTATATTAGGCAATAAGGTAGAGATTCTGAGCCTCAATGATATAAACTGTCATGCCGATATCCCTGAAACAGCAGATACGCTGCAAGGTAACGCTGCATTGAAGGCACAGTATATATATGAGAATTATGGTCTTGACTGTTTTGCCGATGACACAGGCCTTGAGGTTGAGGCTCTGAACGGTGCTCCCGGAATTTATTCTGCCAGATATGCAGGAGGAGAAGGGCATGACTCTGAAGCCAACATGAAGAAATTGCTTTCAGAAATGCAGGATAAGGATAACCGAAAGGCACGTTTCCGTACCGTTATCTGTCTGATAGAAGGTGGTGAGGAACATTTCTTCGAAGGAATAGTAAACGGTAGCATAATTCGTGAGAGAAAAGGCGGAGCCGGTTTCGGCTATGATCCGGTATTCATGCCAGATGGTTATTCTGAGACTTTTGCAGAGATGGGTAATGACGAAAAGAATAAGATAAGTCATCGTGCAAGGGCGGTAAAGAAACTTTGCGAATATTTATTATAAAAACAAAAAAGTCAGAGATAACCTCTGACTTTTTTGTTTTATTAGATAATGATTTTATTCCGCCAGCACGAAATCCAGCTGTTTCTTTTCCAGGTTTGCGCGTGCCACCTTTATTTTTATTGCATCGCCAAGGCTGAATTTCTGATGATGACGTCTGCCGATAAGGCAATAGTTCTTTTCGTCGAACTCGTAATAGTCATTGCCCAGGTCACGCATAGCTACCATACCCTCGCATTTGTTTTCGTTTATCTCGACATAGATGCCCCATTCGGTTACTCCGGAGATTACTCCATCATATGCGGTTCCGATATGTTCGCTCATGAATTCCACCTGCTTGTATTTTATTGAAGCGCGTTCTGCACTTGCAGCAGTCTGTTCCATTGCAGAGCTGTGTTCGCACATACTTTCGTATTTGTCGGCCTGTGCACTACGTCCTCCGTCCAAATAGCGTGTCAGCAGACGATGAACCATAAGGTCAGGATAACGGCGTATAGGCGAAGTGAAATGAGTATAATAATCGAATGCCAGACCATAGTGGCCGATATTGTGTATTGAGTATCGTGCTTTCTGCATTGAGCGCAAAGATACTGTCTCCACCAGGTTCTGTTCGCCCTTTCCGTTTACATCCTTCAACAGACGGTTGATAGACTTAGATACTTCGGTTTTTGTTCCGCTGGTACGGATTTTATATCCGAAGCGTGCGATAAACTGGTTAAGGTTGTCCAGCTTGTCAGGGTCAGGCAGGTCATGGATACGATATGGGAATACTTTTGCCTTTTTGTTCTTTGGCACTTTCCCAATATGTTCTGCAACGGTACGGTTTGCCAGAAGCATGAACTCCTCTATCAGCTTGTTGGCTTCCTTCGATTGCTTGAAATAAACGCTTAACGGTTTGCCTTTCTCATCTATTTCGAATCTTACTTCACATCTGTCGAAGTCGATAGCTCCTGCAGCAAGACGTTTTTCGCGGAGTATCTGTGCCAGCTTGTTAAGTTCAAGCACTTCTTCCTTGAAATCACCTTCACCGGTTTCTATAATATTCTGAGCCTCTTCGTATGTGAAACGTCTGTCGGATTTTATCACTGTATGTCTGATGCGATAGTTCTTGACTTCTGCTTTATCGTTCATATCGAATATTACAGAGTAAGCCAGTTTCTCTTCGTTAGGACGTAGTGAGCAGATGAAGTTACACAGACGTTCCGGCAACATAGGTATCGTACGGTCCACAAGATAGACAGATGTGGCACGTTTCAGTGCTTCCTTGTCTATGATGCTGCCTTCCTTGACATAATGTGAAACATCGGCAATATGTACTCCTACTTCCCAAAGTCCAGGTTTCAGTTGTCTTATGGAGAGAGCATCGTCAAAGTCCTTTGCGTCCTTAGGGTCGATTGTGAATGTGGTGATATTGCGGAAATCCTCACGTTCGGCATAATCCTCTTTTGTTATTTCTGCCGAGAGCTTTTCTGCTGCAGCTTCTACTGACTGTGGATAAGTATAAGGCAATCCGTATTCAGCCAGTATGGCATGCATTTCAGTATTGTTGTCGCCAGCCTGTCCAAGTACATCTATAACCTCACCGAAAGGGTTCTTCGCTTCGTCAGGCCATTCTGTAATTTTTACTACGGCTTTGTCTCCATTCTTCGCTCCTTTCAGTTTTTCTTTAGGTATAAAGATGTCATTGGCAAGTGTACTGGTTTCTGTGATGAGGAAAGCATAGTTCTTCGATACCTTAAGTGTACCCACAAAAGTAGCTTTTGCTCTGTCAAGGATTTCTATCACCTGACCTTCAATCTTCTGTTTCTTGCATTTTGCACATAGGGAAATCTTTACTTTGTCATTGTTCATGGCATGAGCCGAGTTCCTTTCAGCAATAAAGATAGGTTCCCCGCCATCGTCAGGTATAAACGAGTTTTTACCGTTACTTTTGCGTATGAAGGTTCCTGTCATAATCTGACCTCTGTCATTCAGTTTCCATCTTCCTTTTTCGGCTTCAATCAGGAAGTTGTCTTCTGCCATATCCTTCACTATGTCGGTACATAGCATTTTAGTAGGATGTGATGTTAGTTTCAGTCCTAGGAATAATTGCTTAAGGCTTATAGCCTCAGTCGGTTTATTGCGGAAATAGTTTATGATGAGTTCCGACATCTCTTTTTTCTTCATTCTTTTTCCGCCTTTCTTTTCTTTTTTATTTTTAGCCATAGCTATTCCTTTCTTTGTTAGTTTCTACAAAGTAAGCAAAATAAATGGAATAAAGATATAATAGTTTTATTTATTTTCCTCTGAACCTGTAAAAGTGCCAAAGTTTCTTATCTTTTCAGCCTCTTTTGTAATATAATCAGGATAACCGTATAGCCCGAGTATCTTTATGGCATTACCTTCATTGGCAGTGCCTTTCTTTATTTTGTAGTCGAAAGCCAACGTCTTATTCATTGCGCTATGAAGGAAGAATATGTCCAGCAACTCTGTAAACATGAATAAAGGCATTGCCGCGTTGCTGTCCAGACTGATACTTATGCGGAATAAGCGCAGTTTCTTGGTCAGCTCCTTTAAATTGTTGATGTAATGATGGATGTCTTTATTCGTATCGGCAAATATGCTGATTTCTGCAACCTTCTTTGCTGTTTGCAGAAGTGTGTATAGCTGAGGTATGGAGAAATAGTATGATGAAAGCTGACTTTTCTTAATGAAACGTTATCATGTAGTTCCTTTATCAGAGATTCGTTATTTCTGATTCCAGAAATCTCATCTTTGCATACGATGTAGTATAAATACTGTCTGCCTATACATGATGAAGTAAAGTCAATTTTTTCGCACAGACTGTCGATATTCAGCTCGTGGCGTATATTTTCCGGCATTCCTTTTTCTCCGAAAGTCTTGCAGCGGTACGTATCGTATGCTTTGATGTCATTATTCATAATCAGCAGAATGATATATACGCAAATATACTTACAAAAAAATAAAAGATGCAATTTATTATTATCAATGTAAACAATAGTAAAGCTTAATTGTTTTCTTATAGATAGAAAGCATTATCTTCATATAAGATAGGCTGTACCTCGGAGGTAAAAGCCTGAAAACTTTGTTTTCACTTTGTGCTTCACTAGGTTTGCACTATCTTTGTACCTTAATAATACGGAAAGTGATGAATTACAAAATATTAGTGACAGGAGCTAGTGGATTTATTGGCAGTTTTTTGGTTGAGGGTGGCCTTGCCGAAGGAATGCAGGTATGGGCCGGAGTGCGTAAAAGCAGTAGCAGAAAGTATTTGCAGGACGAGCGAATCCGTTTTGCTGAACTCGATTTTACCGATTCGGACAGACTCGCTTCGCAGTTGCTCAAGCATAAGGAAGAACACGGCGGATGGGATTATATCATACATTGTGCCGGTGTCACCAAATGCCTGGACAAGGCTGGATTTGAGATTGGCAATTACTGGGCAACACGTCATTTCATTGAGACACTTGTGAAGCTTGACATGACTCCGAAGAATTTTATATTCATAAGTTCACTAAGCGTCTTCGGGCCGATACGTGAGAAGGACTATTCGTCTATAATCGAAACGGATAAGCCTGCTCCGAATACGGCTTACGGTGTGAGCAAACTCAAGACTGAAGAGTACCTTCAGAGTCTGAAGGATTTTCCATATGTAATATTCCGCCCTACGGGAGTATATGGTCCGCGTGAAAGGGATTACTTCCTGATGGTAAAGTCGATATGTAATCATGTGGATTTTGTAGCTGGGTATAAGAGACAGGATATTACTTTCATATATGTAAAGGATTTGGTTCAGGCAGTTTATCTTGCAATAAAAAAAGATGTAAAATACCGTTCTTATTTTGTGAGCGACGGTGAGGTGTATAACAGTCGTACATTTTCTGACCTTATACGTAAGGAACTGGGAAATCCGTGGATGATAAGGTTTGTCTGTCCGTTGTTTCTGCTCAAAACCATATCATATGTGGTTGAGTTCTTTGCACATTTTACTCACAAACCTAGTACGCTGAATAGGGATAAGTATAATATAATGAAGCAGCGCAACTGGAGGTGTGACATTAATCCACTCGTAAAAGAATTGGGATATAACCCCGAGTATAAATTGGAGCGTGGAGTAAAAGAAATAATAAGCTGGTATAAAAAAGAAGGATGGGTATAAATTTAAAACTGTTGAAAAGAGTAGAAAGCGGTAGGGGACTTTTTGCTGTGGAAAGTATAAGCCTTATTTATAATGCTCTTACTTCAATTCTCATATTAATTCTGTATCCGCGCATGGATCATCCCGGCATTATGCTTCTTGAGCGTGTGGGGATAGTGATACTTACATTTGCCTTGATGTTTCTTTATAGAGCATTTCCGTGCAGGCTTACGGCATTTTTACGTATGGTGGTACAGATGTCGCTATTGGCATACTGGTATCCTGACACATACGAATTCAACCGTGTATTTGATAATCTGGACCATATCTTTGCTGCTATTGAACAATCGTTATTCGAATGTCAACCATCAGTTGAGTTTAGTAAACATTGTCCGTCAATATGGTTCAGCGAACCGCTTAATATGGGATATTTTTTCTACTATCCCATGATGTTTATACTGGTGGTATATTATTTCATAAAGCATTACATGAAATTCGAAAAAGTATGTTTTGTGCTTGTCACTTCATTTTTCATATACTATCTGTTCTATCTGCTTGTTCCTGTAGCAGGTCCGCAGTTTTATTTTCCGGCAATAGGGATGGACAGAGTCAATGCTTGCGAGTTTCTTCCGCTGGGCGATTATTTCAATTATAATGTCCTGCTGTTTCCGGCTCCGGGTTATGAACATGGATTATTTTATAAACTGGTAGAGGCATCGCAGGAAATTGGTGAACGTCCTACAGCGGCATTTCCCAGTTCGCATGTTGCCATATCGACTATAGTTATGATAATGTCGTCAAAGGTAGGTAAAAGGCTTACATATATCCTGCTTCCATTTTATATTTTATTGTGTCTTGCTACTGTATATATACAGGCTCATTATCTGATAGATGCAATTGCAGGATTTATATCTGCATTTTTCGTTTACCGTATAGCCGTATCGATGTACGACAAATGGTTTATTACACCTACTTTCAAATGATTAATAAAACTTATTTATGAAGATTAGAAATATAGATTTAGGGGAACAGCCCGTACTTTTGGCTCCAATGGAAGATGTTACCGACCCGGCATTCCGACTTCTATGCAAGGAGTTTGGAGCTGACATGGTATATACAGAATTCGTTTCGAGTGATGCCCTGATACGTTCTGTAGGCAAAACCATGTTGAAACTGAACATCAGCGAGAAAGAACGTCCTGTGGCCATACAGATTTATGGTAAGGATACGGAGACTATGGTTGAGGCAGCAAAAATAGTAGAGCAGGCTAAGCCAGATATATTGGATTTGAACTTCGGATGTCCGGTAAAGCGTGTAGCCGGAAAGGGAGCAGGTTCCGGGATGTTACAGAATGTGCCTAAGATGCTTGAAATAACTAAAGCTGTGGTTGATGCGGTCAAGATTCCTGTTACCGTTAAAACCCGTCTTGGATGGGACTCGGAACATAAGATAATAGTAGAGCTTGCAGAACAGTTGCAGGACTGTGGTATTGAAGCTCTGACCATACACGGACGTACACGTGCCCAGATGTATACTGGCGAGGCTGACTGGACTCTTATAGGTGAGGTGAAAAACAATCCGCGTATGCGTATTCCTATCATTGGCAACGGCGATGTAACTACTCCACAACGGGCAAAGGAATGTTTCGACAAATATGGTGTGGATGCAATAATGATTGGTCGTGCAAGTTTCGGTCGTCCGTGGGTTTTCAAGGAGGTGAAACACTATCTGCAGACAGGCGAAGAACTTACAGGGCTTGATTTCAGATGGAAGATGAACGTACTCCATCGTGAAGTGCAGGATAGTGTTAATCTGCTTGACGAGCGTCGCGGAATACTCCATGTTCGCCGTCATCTTGCGGCATCTCCACTGTTTAAGGGAATACCTAATTTCAAGGAAACCCGTATAGCAATGTTAAGGGCGGAGACACTTGACGAACTTAACTCTATTTTGAATCATATAGAAGAGACTTTTGCCTATTGATTTGATTCTATGGATTTTTTATTGCCGACCGTAGTCAGCAGAGCTGCCGACTATAGTCGGCAATGCTGCTGACGATGGTCGGCAGCACTGTTGACGATGGTCGGCAGCAGAAAACAATATACTTTAAGTATGTTATCATTTTTTATATAGTGGTATGATAGATGTAAAAACATCAGTCATGCCTTTGTTTTTACGTGCAAATATGGAAGTAATGATTATTTTGAGTAATTTTGTAGCCATAACTCAATGAAAGATAAATGAATTATTCAATTAAAGATTTCGAGATAATGGCACCTGTAGGCTCACGTGAGTCATTGGCAGCAGCCATTAATGCCGGAGCCGATTCCATCTATTTCGGTATTGAAAGCCTTAATATGCGTGCCCGTTCCGCAAGCACGTTCACTATTGACGATTTGCGTGAGATTGCGGCACTATGCGATGAGCATGGAGTGAAAAGCTACCTCACCATAAATACTATAATTTATGACGAGGATATAGAGCTGATGCGCAAGATTGTGGATGCGGCAAAGGAAGCAGGTATAAGCGCGGTCATTGCAGCCGACGTGTCTGTCATGGCATATTGCAATCAGGTAGGTCAGGAAGTACATCTCTCTACACAGCTTAACATAAGCAATGCCGAGGCACTGAAGTTCTATTCCCGTTTTGCCGATGTGGTGGTATTGGCACGCGAACTTAACCTTAAACAGGTACGCAAGATATACGATGCCATTCAGGAAGAGAACATAACAGGTCCGATGGGTGAGAAAGTAAGGATAGAGATGTTCTGCCATGGAGCATTGTGTATGGCTGTATCAGGCAAATGTTATCTTAGTCTGAACGAGCTGAATGCTTCTGCCAACCGTGGTGCATGTATGCAGGTATGCCGTCGTTCGTATATAGTAAAGGACAAGGAAAGCGATATAGAACTGGAAGTTGACAACCAGTATATCATGTCGCCAAAAGATCTTAAGACTATACACTTCATGGACGAGATGATAGAAGCCGGAGTACGTGTGTTCAAGATTGAAGGACGTGCACGCGGACCGGAGTACGTGCGTACGGTAGTGGGATGTTATAAGGAAGCTATCCGCTCGTATCTGGACGGCACGTTTACAGAAGAGAAGAAGGCAGACTGGGACACGCGCCTTAAGACAGTGTTCAACCGTGGTTTCTGGAACGGTTACTATCTGGGACAGCGTCTTGGTGAGTGGAGCAGGAATTACGGCTCCGAAGCAACAGAAAGAAAGGTGTATGCCGGACGTGGAATAAAATACTTCTCGAATATAGGTGTAGCCGAGTTCCTTATCGAGGCTACAGAAATTAAGGTTGGCGACAAGTTGCTCATCACCGGTCCTACTACCGGAGCAATGTATGTGGATCTTGAAGAGGCACGTGTGGCTCTTAAACCGGTAGATGTGGTGAAGAAAGGTGTTCACGTATCATTCAAGGTGCCGGACAGAATCCGTCCTAGCGACAAACTCTATCGTGTGGTTCCTGCCGAGGAACTGAAAAAGAAATAATCAAATCAGAAGTTATTGCTTCATTTGGAGTTAAAGGGGGTAAAGTAAATGTTCACCGGAACAGGTACTTTATCTCCTTTAATTTTACCATACTTCCTTTACAGTTATACCTTCTTTACTCCTATATCTGCTTCCCCGTCATTCTGCACGTGTGAAATGATGCAAATGAAAACACTTTTCCTCTTCTGATTGTTCTCCCGGATTTTAGTATTTGTAATGCAACTGATGTTGCAGAATTGTTTCATAGCAGTTAATATTGTAATACCATTTGCTGTCGTTGTACGTATTCATATCTCTGTTTTTAACCTATATCTATCTTTGTGCTGGATTTTAATTAATAGGTATGGGTAAATATTATTTTTGCTTAAAAACAGTTTCGTTGCGCAGTGTGCTGTCGCTTTTGGTCTTGATTTTATTGACTTCAGGATGTGGCGAACCTTTGAATGAAATCAAAGATAGTTTTGATATTGACTTTGATCTCCCCTCTCTTATAGAGGTAAGTGTAGGAGGGGAATATACGTTTGCGGGTGCCAATACAAGTTCGTTGATTGATACAGATGATATTATATTGGAGTCCGAAAACGGTATCTCTTATATTTGTCCTATACTGTCTATAGCGGCAGATAGTTTTACCATAAGTTTAAGTAATGAGATAAAGACCGGCTATTACGTCTTATATATCAAGCGTGATAACAGGAAGAAGTTGATAAGCAAGACATATATTAATATAGTAGAGGACTTGGATTTCACACCTGATGCCGGAACTACGGTTTATGGTGTGGTGTCGGCAGACGGTAGTCCGGTGCAGGGTGTTGTCGTTTCGGATGGGATAGAGGTAAGCGTGACTGATGAGCGCGGTATCTATCAGTTGGAATCGGAAAAGAAATGGGGATATGTGTTTATTTCCATACCTTCAGGATATGAGGTTCCTGCCAATGGAGTTTTGCCTCAGTTCTATAAAATAATGAGAGGGGATGCCACCACTTTGGAACGTGTGGATTTCTCGCTTACAGCTGTAGAAGGACAGGATGACTACAAGGTGCTCATGCTGGGGGATATGCACCTTGCCAACCGTACGGGGGACTTAGGACAGTTCATGAACTTTACTGAGGATTTGAACAGTTACCGCACCTTGCATCAGCATGAAAAGATGTATGCCATCACGTTGGGCGACATGACTTGGGATTTGTACTGGTATTCGAATAGTTATGCCCTTCCTGAGTATCTTAATACAATAAACAGTCAGGTAAAGGGGCTTCAGATTTTCCATACCATAGGTAACCATGACTATGACTATAAATCTACTGACGATCAGGATGCAGGAAGTCGTTTCACTGATTACATTGCTCCTATGTACTATTCATTCAATATCGGGAAAGTTCACTATGTAGTGTTGGACGACATTGACTGTAGCAACTACGATGGGACAACCTCTCGCGACTACGAGAAGCGTGTGTCTTTAGAGCAGTTGAACTGGCTTGCCAAGGATTTGGCCTATGTGGACAAATCGACTCCGTTGGTGGTGGTAATGCATGCACAGGTTTTCTATCCGTCGGAGACGGAAGGGTTCAAGATGGACCACGATGTTTTGAACACTACACAATTGCTGAATACACTGAAAGGATATAAGGTGCATTTTGTTACCGGACATACTCACCTGAGCTTTAACGTGACTCCGGAAGCAGCCGTGACAGGCAGACAGGAGGTTTACGAACATAATGCAGGTGCGATATGTGCTTCATGGTGGTGGTCAGGACATTTAACTCCCGGGGTACATATAAGTCCTGACGGAACACCGGGGGGATACTCTATATGGGATGTAAACGGAACAGACATAGAATGGATATATAAATCAACCGGATGGACTGAGGATTATCAGTTCCGTAGTTATGACCTGAACAATGTGAGTTTCTCTTTGGCCGATGTTCCACAGATGCCGGCAAGTGTGCCGGCTTCGGTAAAGGCTAAGTTTCAACGTTATGTTGACGCCTACCCGGTTAACACGAATAATGAGGTACTGATAAATATCTGGAACTGGAATTCAAACTGGACATTGGACGTGACCGATGAGAATGGCAACAAGCTTGAGGCGAAAGAGGTGTGGGCGTATGACCCGCTGCATGTGGCAGCTCTGAGTGTGAAACGTTTCAACTCATCTACACTGACATCTACCCCTAGCTTCATTACTGAAAAGTTCACACATTTCTTCAAAGTGAAAGCTGTTGATGCCGATACGGATCTCGTCATTACTGTGCGTGATGAGTTCGAACATGAATGGACGGAGTTGATGGAACGTCCCAAAGAGTTCTCTACCGAAGCGTACAGGCTCCGCTAAAACGGTTATCGTTTTTAAAAACAACTATAAACTATAAAAACTAAAAGACTCAGATTATGAAAAAACTTTTTCTGTCTCTCGCCTTATGCGGGATTGTACAAATGGGATTCGGACAAGTTGTTGATAAAAGCATTGATATACCGGACCTTGACAAGTATCAAACATTGAAATGTGATTTTCACATGCACACTGTGTTCTCAGATGGTCTGGTTTGGCCTACTGTGAGAGTTGACGAGGCATATTCCGAAGGGTTGGATGCCATTGCCATCACGGAGCATATCGAATACAGGCCGCATAAGAAAGACATACAGGCCGACCATAACCGCTCGTACGAGATTATGAAGGATTATGCCAAGAATAAGGATGTGATTGTTATCAAAGGAAGCGAGATTACCCGTCCTATGGCTCCGGGACATCACAATGCCATATTCCTGACAGACAGTAATCCGTTGGACACCAAAGACTATAAGGATGCTTTCCAGGCTGCCAAATCGCAGGAAGCCTTTATCTTCTGGAATCATCCGGGATGGGACTCACAGCAGCCGGAAGAAACAAAATGGTGGAAGGAACATACCGAGTTGTACAATAACGGATGTATGCAGGGCATAGAGGTGGCAAACGGTGAGCATTATTATCCGGAAGCGTTGCAGTGGTGTCTTGACAAGAAACTTACTATGATAGGAACATCCGACATTCATCAACCGATACAGACTAATATTGACTTCAATAAGGGTGAACACCGTACAATGACATTGGTTTTTGCCAAGGAACGTACTCCGGAAGGCATCAGGGAGGCGTTGGATAACCGCAGGACAGCAGTATTCTTTAAGGATATGATTATCGGTGAAGAACAGTGGCTGAGAGAACTGTTCGGAAAGTCGGTAACCATCGAAAAGATAAACAAGAATGAAAAACGTGTACAGTTTGTTGTCCGTAACAATTCAGACCTGCCTTTCTATCTTAAGAAGGGAGAGCACGACGCCAATCTGATATATTTCAGGACATATACCATTGAGCCGAAATCAAAACATACCATCACGGTAAAGCTGGGCGATGCCGGCATTACATCAGGTAAAGTGAACTTTGAGGTTACCAATATGGTGGTAAAACCCGGAAAAGGGCTTGACTGTCAATTCAGTTTTTAATACTCAATTACTATTTAAACAAAATATCTATTTATGAAAGTTTTCAATTCGTATGTTTTTTTGCTGTTGTTGTTGCTGACAGGCAGTGCTTCCGCTTTGTCGGCACAGAACAGAGCTATTTCAGGTAGGGTACTGGATGCTTTGCAGGAACCGCTTATCGGGGTAACAGTCGGCATTGAAGGCAGTTCCAGGGGAAGTGTGACTGATATAAACGGAGTTTTCGAACTTCAGATACCCATCTCCGGAGCGACTCTGAATTTCTCTTATGTGGGCTATATCACCGAGAAGGTTAAGGTGAAGCCCGGACAAAATGATATAGTGGTATATATGCAGGAAGATGCCATCATGTTGGACGAGGCAGTAGTAATCGGTTATGGTACTCAGAAAAAGGTAAACCTTACGGGAGCCGTGACAATGGTGGATAACAAATCCTTGGAGAACAGAGTCTCTCACTCTCTTACCAATATGCTTCAAGGTTCTGTCCCTGGTTTGAACATTACGACTTCATCCGGAGTACCGGGAAGCTCTCCTTCAATTAATGTGCGCGGTACCACATCTATCAATAGTGCGGAGCCATTGGTGCTGATTGATGGTGCGGTGGGCGAACTGGAACGTATTAACCCCAATGACGTAGAGTCTATTTCTGTTATCAAGGATGCTTCGGCGGCAGCTGTGTATGGCGCGCGTGCGGCATTTGGTGTGATTTTGGTCACGACCAAATCTGGTGCAGCAAATGAAGGAAAAGCTACAGTGCGTTACAGCGGCCGTTTGGGTTGGGAATCGCCTACTACATCGACTGACTACGAAGACACAGGTTACTGGTCTGTTTATACTGTAAACCTTTTCCGTAAAGCGGAGAACGGTAAGAACTATATTAATTATACTGACGAGGATATGCGTCAGTTGCTGGCACGCGTTAACGACAAAACAGAGAATCCTGACCGTCCGTGGGTGGTGGAAGAAATGAGAAACGGACGCCGCCAGTGGGTGTATTATGGAAACTACGACTGGTGGGAAATGATGTTCGATGACACACATCCCACACAGCAGCACAATATTTCTATCAGTGGAGGGAATAAGGACGTGAAGTATATGGTGAGCGGAGCGTATGACTATCAGAAAGGTATTCTGAGAATGAATCCCGATATTTACCGCAAGTATAACCTGCGTTCTAAACTTGATTTCCGTATCAACAAGTGGGCAACAATGACCAACAACACTTCTTTTTACGGCTCCCAATATACTTCGCAGGGAGACGGAAGTGTGGAGAACACTTTGGCTTACAGCTCAAATCATGCTCTTGCCTGCTTCCCTATGAAGAATCCTGATGGTTCATGGCTTTACGGCACTCCTTATATAGACTATAAGGTGGGTAACGGACGACATATCATCGTTGGCGAAGGGTCGCACCGTAATGTGAACCGTACGAATGATTTCTCGAATACAACCCGTCTGGTCATTACGCCGATAAAACCGTTGAGCCTTACTGCCGACTTTACTTACCGCCTGTATCAGACACGCAATACCAGCCGCTCAAACAATATCCCTTACAGGGAATATCCTGATGCTGAAATGGAGTATTATACTACGGGTGCCGGAGCCAATCGCCTGGATGAGTCGGTGAATACACGCAACTACTATTCGGCAAATGTCTTTGCCAACTTTGACTATACTTTCAACGACAAGCATCATCTTACAGCAGTGGCCGGATTCAACTACGAGACCATGCGACTGAAAAACATTTCGGCTTTCGGTGAAAATCTGACTTCCACTTCGCTTGACGATTTTAACCTTGTTGGAGTTAATGAAGAAGGCGAGGTGGTGACAGGAGTAGATGGAGCTCAGAATGAATATGCGCTGGCCGGTTTCTTCGGACGACTGAATTATGATTATAAGGGCCGTTACCTGTTTGAAGTGAGTGGACGCTATGACGGTACTTCGCGCTTTGCTTCCGGAAGCCGTTGGGGATTTTTCCCATCAGGTTCATTGGGCTGGCGTATCTCGGAGGAACCATTCTTCAAACCGCTGACTCCTTATATTGACAATATGAAGATGAGAGCCTCATTTGGTAGTCTGGGTAACCAGAATGTATCGTCGTATTACACTTACATGCGATTGGTAACAGTGAGTAGTTTTGCCGGATATTCGTTTGGCGAAGGCAGCTCGATGGCGAAGTACTCTACATTGGGAGCGCCGGTATCGTCTGACCTTACTTGGGAAACAAGCCAGCAGTGGGACTTGGGTTTCGACTTTACAATGTTGAAAAACAGACTGAACATAACTGTGGACGGATATGTGCGTAACACATTGAACATGCTGACCGATGGTATCGAGCTGCCGGCTGTATATGGAGCGAGTGTGCCGGACATGAACACAGCCAACCTGCAGACACGAGGATATGAAATAGCAGTAAGCTGGAGAGACCAGTTCGAACTTGCTGGACGTCCGGTGGAATATACCCTTGGGGCTAACATGAGCGACTATAAGAGTTACATCACCAAATACGACAACAAGGACAAGACTTTTGCCAAAGATTATTACGAAGGCATGCGTTTGGGTGAAATTTGGGGATTCGTGACAGACGGACTGTTCGAGACTACCGAAGAGGCGCAGGCATACGCCAAGGAAGTTGACCTTAGCTATATCAACAACCGCATAACCGGCGGATGGCAGGGAGGTGACCTTAAGTTTGTCGATTTGAACGATAACAAGAAATTGGACATCGGCAGCAATTCTGTGGATGATCCGGGAGACCGCAAGATATTGGGCAACTCTCTTCCAAGTCTTTCGTACGGTTTCAACGCAAGCCTACGCTGGTATGGATTTGACGTATCTGTATTCTTCCAAGGAACTGGAAATCACTATTGGTATCCTGATTCACATGCCGCACAGTTCTGGGGAGCTTATACTTATCCGTATCTGACTTATCTTCAGAAGAACTTCATGGATGAGGTATGGACAGAAGACAATAAGGATGCATATTTTACACGCCCGATGGCATATTCAGCCACTTCCGGTCCTCTAAGTAAGGTTAATGACCGTTACTTGCAGAATATTCGCTACCTGCGCTTCAAGAATCTTACTGTAGGTTATACCATTCCGGTGAACCTTACAAAGAAAATAGGTGTTGAGCAGGCACGTATCTACTTCTCAGGTGAGAACCTATGCTACTGGTCGCCGCTGAAGAAGCATACTAAATACATTGATCCGGAATCAGCTTTCGACCGCAGCAATGACACTTACAACCGTATGTACTATCCTTGGCAGAAAACATTCATGTTCGGGGTTGACATCACATTCTAATCATTATTCAACTAACAGACAAACATATATATGAAACGATTTATTATAGCGGCTTTGAGCCTTTCGGTGGGATTATCCTCATGTGACAGTATGCTTGACCTAAGCCCGAAAAGTGAAATCTCTCAGGATGATTATTTCAAGACAGAGAGCGATTTACAGCTTTTCAGCAACAGTTTCTACAATAATCTGTTGGACAAGTCGCCTTACGATGACCAGAGTGACATTTATGTGCAGCAGAAATTGTCGGACGAAATTATCGGAGGAAACAAACGTACTGTTCCCGCCTCCGGTGGAGGATGGAGCTGGACGGACTTGCGCAAGATGAATACCCTCCTGGCTAATATAGACAAATGTGAGGACAAGGCAGCCGTAACCAAATATACAGCACTTACCAAATTCTTCAGGGCATACTTCTATTTTGAAAAAGTAAAACGTTTCGGCGATGTGCCTTGGTATGATGTTGAGTTGGGTTCTTCTGACGATGCCCTCTACAAACCGCGTGACTCGCGCGAATTGGTCATGACCAAGATGTTAGAAGACATTGAATTTGCCATTAATAACCTTCCCACCAGAGAAGAAGAGCCGAGCAGCCCTTACCGTGTGAACCGCTGGGCAGCGTTGGCGCTGAAAGCTCAGTTCTGCCTTTACGAGGGAACTTACCGCAAGTATCACAACTTGACTTTGGAAGGTAACGATTATACTTATTATCTTGACCAGGCTGCTAAGGCGGCTTATGAGATTATGCATGATGGTC
Source organism: Bacteroides caecigallinarum (assembly GCF_021531075.1). GTDB lineage: Bacteria > Bacteroidota > Bacteroidia > Bacteroidales > Bacteroidaceae > Phocaeicola > Phocaeicola caecigallinarum_B. Next base: position 68,414 of record NZ_JADYTJ010000011.1, read on the forward strand.
CTTATAAGTTGTATTCCACCGGACATCCGGAAAGTGACTACATGATGCTCTTTGCCGAGGAAAATGCCAATCCGGACGAATATATCCTTGCCATTAACTTCGACTTCGGTTTGCATATATACCACAATGCAACCGGACATGCGTTGGTTGCCACTCAGGGACAGCCGGGGTTGACACGCAAGATGGTGAATACGTATCTGATGAAAGATGGAACCAGATTTACCGACAAACAGGGTTGGCAGGAAATGAAGTTTGCTGAAGAGGTCAAGGACAGAGACCCTCGTCTGGCACAGAGCATCCGTACTCCCGGATATACTCGTATCGGTACTACTACAGTACTTCCACCGGACTTATCGACCAGCATTACCGGCTATCAGCCTATTAAATTCGTACAAGATCCGACAGCATGTGGCGGAAATGTGGACCGTCCGAGCTATTCTACCTGCGACCTTCCGGTATATCGTTATGCTGAAGTCTTGTTGAACTATGCCGAGGCTAAGGCTGAATTGGGAACATTGAATCAGGAAGACCTGAATATATCCATTAATCTGCTGCGCGACCGTGTAGGCATGAACGATGCCCACTTGGATATGGATGCGGCGAATGCCAATCCTGACCGTTATCTCTCGTCTGAGGAACATGGATATCCTAATGTGACAGGCAGCAACAAAGGCGTGATATTGGAAATACGCCGCGAACGTACCATCGAACTTATGCAGGAAGGTTTCCGTTTCGACGATTTGGTACGCTGGAAAGCCGGAGCGTGCGTTGACCAGGACATCTATGGTATGTATTTTCCAGGCCCCGGAGAATATGATTTGAGCGGTGATGGAAAAGCGGACGTAATACTTTATGCGAATGGTGGCGTCAAACCTGAAGCCGGAGAAGGGGTGTTGGTTTATGAAATAGGTAAGGACATTACGCTTACTGGCGATAACAGCGGATATGTGTATCGCCATAAGGACATAGTACGCAACGGTTTCAACGAGGAGCGTGATTATCTGTATCCGATTCCTATCAACGAACGTTCTTTAAACAAGAACCTGACACAGAATCCGGGATGGGATGATGGTCTTGATTTCTAAATAATATGTGTAAAATATAATATAGGCTATTATGAAATTTACAAATAAAATATTTATGCCGGCGTTGTGCCTCATGGTTGCTTTACTTTGCGGTTGTAGTAAGGAAGAAGATAATGTGGCGCGTGCGGTTCTCGCAAGTACGAGCTCCTTGACTTTTTCTGCTCAGAATCCGACTGAGAAAATAATAACAGTTTACTCTGATGCGGAATGGTACATGGAGGAAATTCCAGAGTGGGTCACAGTTACACCGGCTACAGGTTCAGGAACCACGGAAGTTACGATATCCGTGTCTGAGAATATGAGAGATGGTTCGATAGACAATCCGAGAGAGGCTACAGTGGTGTTTAGAGGAAGTACTCTGTCCAGCAGGGCAGAAGTGAAGGTCTCACAGGATGGAGACAAATACCGCGACTGTAAGGAATATTCAGTATCTGATGTATTGTCATTGGAAGATGGAACAGTAGTTATAGTCCCGGGCGCGTATGTCTCTGCGGTGACAACTGGCGGATGTATTGTCACAAGTGCCTCTTTCGACAGTAACATTTACATTGAGACATCCGAGAATGTTGAGGTTGGCGATGAAGTATATATAATGGGAACGAAAGAGTCCGATACATATAAGCTGTCCAATATCATTTGCGATAAAGTTACTGTGTTGTCCAAAGGTCATGAAATAAATCATCCGCAACCTGTTGACATTACAGACAAGATTGATTCCTACACTTCCGACAAAAGGGAATATATTACTTTGAGAGGAGTATTCCTGAATAATGTCATAACAATAGAAGGTGCTGCAAACTCGGTTTCTTTGGTTGATGTTTCCGGGGATTATAGCAATTTGAATGGTCATTATGTGATATTGAAAGGTTATTATTCCGGAACGGCGGCTCCTGTTGTAAGAATTGTCCTTGAATCAATACAGGATGACGGAGTATATGAGATTATATACTTTGCTGATGATTTTGAATGGTTGAAGCCATGGGCGGAGAATAGCGGTGCCGGACAGACTGTGGAGAATGATGGAACAGGTGAAGCTCCGCAAATATATACGGCGAAGAACGCTGAAGGACAATTGGCTTCAGAAGCATTGTTGGCTCGTGGATATGGATTGGAAGAGATACCGGGACATGCTATTTATCTGCAGGATTGTTATCTCAAGTTTGGTAAGACAGACTATCAGGCCGGTCTTACTCTGCCTTCAATAGAAAATGTTCCGGAGGATGCTAAACTGACACTTTCGTTCGATTGGGCTCCTATGGTCGGTGGCTCAAGAAAGTTCGACCCTGTGAAGCTCATTGTTTATATCACAAATGGAGATGAAGTGAAGGAATTGGAACCGATAGAACATACATTTGTTGATACTGTTGATAAACTTGAGTGGCTTCATGCCGACATTGAGATTGAAGGAGTTGAAATTACAAAAGACACTCGCATAACCATAAAGTCTGACGGCTGGGGTGATACTGAGGATACAACCGGAAGTAAGGTTTATAAACGTTGGTTTATTGATAATATTAAGCTTCTTCAGTTGAATAAGTAAGTTTATGGTTTTTTGAGTTTATTCCTGTTTGGTTATCAAATCAATAACAAACTTATAAACTCAAAAACTAAAGAACTAAATAATATAATAGTATAGTTTATGAAATGTAATATTTATTTTTTAAGTATGTTTCTTTTGGCAAACAGTATAAATGTTTGCTCAAAAGAAATAACAGGCAAGGTCTTTTGCGGTAAAAAAGGATTAAGCGATGTAGTTGTTACGGATGGAGTGAACTTCACTACAACAGATTCTCTTGGTAACTATAGAATTGACACAGACACTTCTTTATCTGATTTTGTATATGTTGTGACACCTTCGGGCTATGTGGCTTCTTATTCTACAGGAACACCATGCTTTTACAAGTCGGTTTCGGCAAAGAAACATGATTTCGAACTTTTCGAGTACAGCGTCCCACAAGGCAGATATACCATGTTTGCCGTCGGCGATACACAGCCGGGTAATGATACTGCATATCTCAGAATGGAAAATGAGGCTCTGCCTGACCTGAGAAACTATGGAAAGGAATACATGGACAGATGCATTCCTGTAGCGGCTATTCTGCTTGGCGATTTGGTATGGGATAATCAGGAGACTTATGGCAGGTTCAAGGATGACTTGAAAACCTTGGGCTATCCCGTATATCCTGTCATAGGCAATCATGACCATGAAGAGTATTTCAGCGACAACAAGAAGAGCGAGCTTGTATATAAAGAGTCATTCGGTCCTAATTACTATGCTTTCAATATGGGACGTGATTATTATATAGTTCTTGATAATATTGATTACAAAGGGAATCGCAAATATGATGAAAGGATTACGTCCGACCAGCTTCAATGGGTGAGAAAGTATATTGAATACATACCAAAGGGTTCTCATGTGTTTGTGGCAATGCATGCTCCGGCTTATATCTATTATATTGACAAAAAACTGGAAGGTGCGGAAGAACTGATGGATATTCTTAAGGATTACGATGTGTCAATTCTTACAGGTCATACACATATTCATTCAAACATATTGTTACGTCCTAATGTAAGGGAACACATGGTTGCCTCTATAGGTGGCGCGTGGTGGCTTGGCAATTGTAAATATGCTTATGATGGGACTCCTATGGGCTATCAGGTGTTTGAGTCTTCTCCTCTTGGATTGCAGTGGCATTACAAGACTTTGGCCAAGCCGAGAAATTATCAGATTAAGGTTTATCCTATAGGAACTTTCCCTAACCATGTTGATGAATTATGCGTTAAGGTATGGAACTGGGATGAAGGTTGGAAAGTGGAATGGAAAGAAGACGGAAAGAATAAAGGGGAAATGAAGCCGTTCTCTTCAGTTGACCCTGATTACACAATGTACTTGAGCAGGAGCCATGCTGACGGTACTTTAAAGTCCAAAGGGACAACTCCGCAGGCAAATGATTATTGTTTCTTCTCCGTAAAACCATCGAAAGGAGCAAAAAACATTGAAGTGACAGTGACAGACAGATTTGGAAACAAATATGTTGAATCTGTTGAAGTAAAATAATTATTGATTAAAGAAATCAGTAAGTTATTGCTTCATTTGGAGTTAAAGGGGGTAAAGTAAATGTTCATTGAAACATACTTTATCTCCTTGAAGATGTAAATTAAACTGTGTCAGCAAAGTTAATACTTTATTC
>NZ_JADYTJ010000120.1 GCF_021531075.1 Bacteroides caecigallinarum
ATAAAACCGAGTGTTTTGACAAAAGAAAGATTAGCACTCATGAAAACACAAATGCGGCTATTATACGATGATAAATAGCAACAGCTAAGAATTTAAAAGTTTCATACACGTGTACATAAGTCACAATCTTTGGCGCTTAGCTGTTGAGACCTATTTCATTTTCGGACTATGGTAATTCCAGTAAAAGTCGGCCTTTGGTCTGTATTGTTAATTGGGTGTTACTGCTTGTGGAACTTTAGTAAGCGAGACATTGTATCCAAGCTTTTTAAGTTCGGAAGACAAATATACCTTGCGTTTCTGCTCTATCTTGGATTGCATATATTGTGCACCAAGTTCATGGTAACGGGCTCCCGTACTCAGTATCAGATAAACGGATATCAACTGAGAATGTCCCACTGCAATCAAGGCACGTTTTTTTCCTCTGCGGGCAGCTATACGATGGTATCTCTCACTGAAAAACGTATTCTTTGTACGGGTCGCAGCCCATGCGGCTTCTGTGATTACCGCCTTTACCTGTTTGTTTCCGTGAGTGATTCGTGCGCTTTTTTTTTGCCAGCACTCTCGTTGTTACCCGGAGAAAGACCGGCCCAGGACGAAAGATGCTTTTCTGAAGGGAAGTGGGACATGTCAAGACCTATCTCAGAAACCAGATCCTCTACAACTTTGGTGCTAAAACCGGGAATCTCCCTGAGAAGTTCAAGGACATTATCGTACTTGGACAACAGTCTCTTTATACGTTCGGACAAATCATCAACCAAAGCCTGAGTCTGGTCTATATCCTTTCGGATCATCTGGAGAAGATAAATGTGATGATCTTCAACAAAACCGGTACACGCCTCCAACAACTCTTCCGGACTGGCTGACAGTTTTCCGTGGTAAACTGACTTTATATCATCAAGAGTAAGGACTTTACCTTCACAAAGCATATCAATAAGAGAAGTAGCTGTCGTACCGCTTGTATTGCTTACTACACTTGAAAGCTTGATGTTGCAGTCTTCAAGAATACGCATCATACGGTTCTTCTCTGAAGCTATCTGCTGAATAAGCTTGTTCCGGTAGCGAGTCAGGTCACGAAGCTGACGCTGCTCCTTGGGAGGAATATAGCTCGGCTTGAGAAGACCTGCCAAAAGAAGCTTGCAGATCCATTCGCTGTCCATCTTGTCTGTCTTGTGACCCGGAACATTCTTTATGTGACGGGCATTGACTATCCAGACATTGGGAATGGAATCTTCAAGTACCTTATAAACAGGTTTCCAGTAAACACCGGTACTTTCCATTGCCACATGCGTTACACCATTGGACAATAGCCATTCTTTCAATTCATTCAAAGAACTCGTGAAGGTTTTGAATGAGCGGGTATCACGTTGGATGCCTACTCCGTCTATTGTCGCCACCACAACCTTCAGATGGACGTCGATACCGCAAGCACGCTGTATCAACTGAGGGAATGTCACTTCTGCCATAACTGATACATTTAGGGTTACACTATACAAAGGTAACTTCAGCTTGACTATTTACATTCTCTTTGGCGTGATTTTTTTATCTCATGGGAATTTCA
>NZ_JADYTJ010000121.1 GCF_021531075.1 Bacteroides caecigallinarum
TATTACTGTCCGCTAAAAGTTCATACATCATTATAATGATAGGGCCGTCCTCCGATTTTGGAAGTCAGCCCTATTTTGGTTATCTTTGAGTCACCACACTAAAAGTTTAACCATGAGCAAAAGTACACATTTCTTCGGACAGCCGATATATGGGCAGCTAATAAAATTGTTAGATAAGTCCAAAATTCTTCAATTCAGCCGTAATCATGGTGGTGAAAGGTATGTAAAGAGCTTTGATGGCTTTACCCATCTGCTTACGATGCTCTATGCCGTGATAATGCGCTTCGATTCATTGCGTGAGATAGAGACCTCAATGACCGCTGAGGTACGTAAATTGCATCACATAGGTATTGAGACAGTTCCCAGGCGCAGCACCTTGTCCGATGCCAATTCCAGACGTTCTGAAAAGTTCTTTGAGGATGTTTACCATGACCTTTACGAGGAAAATAAGTCAAAACTTACCTCGGACAGCCGGCGCAATGGGACAGAGGAATGGGTAAAACGGCTGAGAATCATAGATTCAACGACAATATCCTTGTTTTCCAACCTCATATTCAAAGGTGTGGGAAGGCATCCAAAGACTGGCAAGAAGAAAGGTGGTATAAAGGTTCATGCCGTCATACAAGCCAACGAGGGCGTTCCCTGTGATGTACAGTTTACATCTGCTGCTACAAACGACTCTTTTATGCTTGTCCCCTCCAAATTTTCCGACAAGGAGATCGCTGCAATGGATAGAGCCTATATCAACTATGAAAAATTCGAGGAATTGACGGAGCGTAACGTGGTTTATGTTACAAAAATGAAGAAGAACCTCAACTATGAGATTTTGTTCGACTTTATGGAGATGACCACGGAGGGCAAGATGGAATACAGAGAGCAAGTTGTAGTATTCCGTAAAGGAGAAACAAGGCACATCGCAAGAATCGTAACCTATGTGGACATTAAAAGGGGGAAACAGCCCAAATTGGTCTCACTGCTTACCAATGATTTTGACATGCGCCCGGAAACAATCGTGGCCATTTATCGTCGTCGTTGGCAGATCGAATCACTTTTCAAGCAAATCAAGCAGAATTTCCCGTTGAGATATTTTTATGGAGAGAGTGCTAATGCCATCAAAATACAGATATGGGTGACGCTCATAGCCAATCTGTTGTTATCGCTGCTGCAAAGCTCTCTTGAGAGGAGATGGAGCTTTTCAGGGTTGGCTACGATGGTAAGGATAGTCCTGATGTATTACCTCAATATAAACACATTCTTTAACAAACCTGATGAAGACCTTAAAATGATGCTTATGGAGGCAGCAGAACCACCACCTAAGGAGGTAATAAGCTCATAAGAGGGGCTTGTCTGATATGAAAATAACTCCCAACTTATCTATTTCAGCAAGTTGGGAGGGAATTCACGTCTTTAGCGGACAGTAATA
>NZ_JADYTJ010000122.1 GCF_021531075.1 Bacteroides caecigallinarum
GCCATATTAGTTTTGATTATGCTTAAAGATACAAAATCTTTAGGACATAACAAAGCCTCGGCTTGGGAAAGTCGAGGCTTTGTCATAAAAAAAAGAGGGCATGCATTTTGACACACCCTCTTTTTTTTATTATTATTGGATATTAAGCTTCTTCTGCTACAACTTCGAAAGGAATTTCTACTGAAACTTCCTTGTGAAGTTTTACAACAGCCTTATAGTGACCAACTTCCTTAACAGAATCCTTAACAACGATAATCTTACGATCGATGTTGTGACCCAATTTAGCAAGTTCTTCAGCTATCTGAATGTTACCTACAGAACCGTAGATAGCACCAGTAGCACTAACCTTAGTAGCAATAGTCAAAGAAACACCATTCAATGAAGCAGCTACAGCTTCAGCATCTTTCTTAATCTTTTCCAATTTGTGAGCGCGCTGTTTCAATTCTTCAGCTAACATTTTCTTTGCTGCTGGAGAAGCGATAACTGCCTTGCCTGTCGGAATAAGATAGTTACGACCATAACCAGACTTTACAGTTACAATATCGTTCTTGTAACCCAAGTTTAATACGTCTTCTTTCAATATAATTTCCATGCTTATTCCTCCTTTAATTATTTCATCATATCAGTTACAAAAGGCAACAAAGCCAAATGACGAGCTCTCTTAACAGCCTGTGCAATACGACGCTGATACTTCAAAGAAGTACCTGTAATGCGACGAGGAAGGATTTTACCCTGTTCGTTCAAGAATTTCTTCAAGAATTCAGGATCTTTGTAATCGATATACTTAATACCACTCTTTTTGAAACGGCAGTATTTTTTCTTCTTAACATCTACTGATGGCGGAGTTAAATATCTGATTTCTGATTGTTGCTGTGCCATGATTAATTTTCCTCCTTTTTAGTTGATTTAACATTTCTTCTCTTAGCAGCATATTCTGCAGCATACTTGTCCATCTTGAAAGTCAAGAAACGGATAACTCTTTCGTCACGACGGTAGTTAACTTCAAGCTTTTCGATTACAGTTGGTTCAGCTTTAAACTCGATCAACTGATAGAAACCTGTAGACTTTTTCTGAATTGGATAAGCCAACTTCTTCAATCCCCAGTTTTCTTCATTGATGATCTCAGCACCTTCCTGAGTAAGGATTGCTTTGAACTTCTCTACCGTTTCCTTCATCTGAGCTTCAGACAAAACGGGAGTTAAAATGAAAACGGTTTCGTATTGATTCATACTAATTCGTTAATTAAATTATTAATAAAAAATTTCAATCGCGGCGCAAAGGTACTACTTTTTATCTAATATACAAACATTTAAGCCATTTTTCTGTTTTATTTAGTAGATAATGATGATTAAAATATTAAAAAGAGAGAGATTTTCAGTCCAAATAC
>NZ_JADYTJ010000123.1 GCF_021531075.1 Bacteroides caecigallinarum
GTTCAGCTGTTGTTCATGGATTCCATAGAATGGCAGCTGAATATATTTTAGTAATTTAAAATATAATAAAGCTATGAAGAAACTATTGTTTTATTTCATCAGTTTATCCTTTTTTGTATTAATGTCATGTACAAAAGAGGACGGAGTAAATCCTCCGCCAGGAGAAAAGGCTATAAATGAAATTGTAACAGCCTTGGAAAATAAAGAAGAAATAAGTGATTTTGTCGAGATTTTGAAAAAAGTAGATGTTGCAAACCTGACAGAAGATAAATTGACTGTGTTTGCAGTCCGTAATTCTTCATCTGCTGCACGTTCTACTGCAGTTCTTGACTCTGTGTCCATAAAGCGTCATATCGCCAAGGGAAGTTATGCTAAGGCAGATTTGACTGATGGCAAGGAACTTGAAAGTATAAATGGAGAGAAACTGTACATCACAAGAAACGGTGATGAAGTATATGTAAATGGTGTTATTATTGAAGGAGAGGCTATCCCGGCTGGTAACAGTTATGTATATATTGTTCCTGAAGTGCTGGAAGAAAAAACTGAAGCGGAAACTTTTTATACCACTACTATAAATATCCGTGAACTTACTTGGGGACAGGCTCAGGACAAACCGTTGGAAGGAGTAAACGTTGTCGTTAATGAAGCTGTTAAAGATTCTTTGGACAGATGGACCGAAGGTGAGTTTATAGGAGAGTGGAAAACTGATGCAAACGGTCAGGTTATAGTTAAGCACACTGCTAATGAAATAGTTTTCTGGGTATATAAGGATGGATATACAGACAGATACGAGGGGTATGTTTTCGAAGGTGTCGGTTCTGACGGCAAGTTCATAATTGATGATTCAAATATGGATGGCCTGGTAAATAATGATGATAAATATTTCTTTAATAATAATTATTATGTCGGAAATGATAAAGGTGAAACAGAAAGTACGGGAACCGCATATATGGTTGCTATAGATAGTGAAGGCGTGGAACTTCCTTTGCCTGAACCGTCATCTGTTGAGAACTTATGGAAAGAACGAGTTTATTATTATATGTCTGAAAATGTTTACTTAGATTCAAGATTAACAAAAGGAACAGATTTGTTCAGATATAATAGCATCGACTTTACTGAAGCATCATTAAATTATTGGAAGTCTGCATATAGCACTATAGATTGGGGATTATCATGTATTGAGTCTTTGGAAAATGATGGACAAACAGATTTGGCTAATAAGATTAGAACAGATGTATATCTTATATGGACACAATTGTTTGGTTACTAC
>NZ_JADYTJ010000124.1 GCF_021531075.1 Bacteroides caecigallinarum
ATGATTTCAGTTCCTTGCGCCTCTGGTCATCCGGAATACTGTCAAACAGGATTTGCAGGCGGTCTGCCTCATAGTTCCATACCAGCGTTCCGCCTTCAAATTTCAGTTCACGGTTTTCCCGTTCTCTAATTTCCTGAAGTTTCAGTCTGGCCTGGCGTGCCATTTCCGGCAGTTGGAAGAAACGGTTTCGTGGAGTGATAATCGGTTTTTTGCATTGTGCATTGAAGTCTGTAATGAAGTCCACCGCTTTCTGTACGATTTCCACTTCTCCTTTTCCTGCATAGGTGCTTACTTTATTAAGGATACTGCTGACGAACAGGGCACGGCTGTATCCTCTTGCTTTACCGGTATCAATATCATGAATGGTCTGTGCGCTGCTTGCAATGTCACGCTTCAGGCGATTCCATGCCTCTTCCTGCTTCTGTTCTTCCGGTTTGGCAGCCTCTTTCATCCTTTCCATGGCAGCCTTGAAGCGGTTACGCCAGTCATGAAATTCATCAAATCTGTTCTGGTATGCATCCAAGGCCTTGTTGTTGCGCTGGCAGTTGAATTTGGCAGGCCCTGTCACCATTGGACTGGCACATCGTGAGAGACTGCCCAGCAAGGCAGAGAACTTGCTATGGTATGCACTGACATACTCGTTCTGCTTTTCTTCCGGAATCTGTTTCAGATCCTCTACAAGTTGTTTTTCATATTGCATGATGTCTGTTTCCGCCCTTGCTTCAGGTTCGAAGGAACTCCATCTGTACGCGTTGTATGCAGCATCAAGCAGGTCTTCCAGATAGCCGGGATACAGAAATTCCACAGCTTCCCATTTTTCAAATTCAGACGGGTGCAATTCTGTTTCCCCGTCTGCCGTTTCAATGGTGTGTACATAGGAGCCCATTCCCGTACAGCGTTTACGGAAATGAAAAAGGACGGCTTCGTCATCCGTCCCTTGTTCTCTGATTTTCTTCACTCGGTAAGCATTCTTTCTTGTCAACGTGACAAGCGTCTGTTTTCCGGTCTTGTCCTTCATGAGGTCTGCTACTGTACCTTCACATACCTTCTTTCCAACTTCTTCAGTCATATTCTTTTATTTAAATTAGACATGACCGGCTCCGTGGAGCCAGTATTTC
>NZ_JADYTJ010000125.1 GCF_021531075.1 Bacteroides caecigallinarum
CGTTTGTAGTTCATGTCACCGAAGGTGCATTTCCCGTCTCGGAATGTCTGCTCATAAGCGGCTTCCTGTTTCTTGTATTCAGCCATCCGGCTTTTTCGGACAGATCCGGTAAAAGGTATCATGCCCGTTTCCCATTTTGTGGAATCACACCAGTCATTGGTCATGCCGCAGACTTCATTGGCATAGGAATAGTGTACCTGTGAATCGACAAACAGGTTCTCCCTTCGGAAAGGGAAAGTGATATCCAGCGGAATCCGTACATGATGTCCGGAACCGTTCCGGCTGTCGGCAATGGCCACCATTACATTCCCGTGGAAACGGATGCTTTTGAAATCGTTCTCAGGGTCTTTGCTGATGAGCCTGTCAAACATGGCGTTGAAGTAGATGCGCAGTTCTCCGCCGTATGTGGCATTCTCTACCAGTTCTTCAATCTTCTCGTCAAACTGCCCCTTTTTCAGATGCAGTGCGCGGCGTACCTTATGACAGGCCATGGCGACTGATTCTCCCCGCAGTGAACAACCGGTCAGATATCCGTTGATTTCCACTCCAAGCGAATAGAAGAAATTAGTGGCGGATGAGTTGCGTATCAGGTCCTTTACTGGGTCGGAATCGTTCCGGTCGTAGATAAGTTCCCTGATTTCATCTTCATGCTCTTCAAACTCTCCGGCTAAATTGTCCGTTTCCATATTCTTTCTTGTCTCCTCCAGATAGTCGTGCATGTTTGAGCTTTCCTGTTCCTCATACCATTCGTATGCCTTTTCATAGAGTTTTTCCATATTGTTGGAACGGATACATTCCTCCTGGATGTCTTCATGCTCATCAAGATCATCCCGGTAGTCCACGTAGTAGAGGCTTACATACTGTGGAATATAGTCTGTAAGTTGTAATGTCTGGTTCATGATTCCTGATTTTAAGAGTTATACAAACGAAAAAGCCCTGCTTGTCGTGCAGGGCCTGATTCTTGTGGAACTGAAACCTTTGGAATGTCTGTTTGTATGGTATCTCCATGTCTCAAGCAGATAATCCTTGGTTCCCTTGATACTTCCGTGTACCATACATCCTTTTTCATC
>NZ_JADYTJ010000126.1 GCF_021531075.1 Bacteroides caecigallinarum
AATGATTTGGAGACAGATCAGCCGCAAGGCATGTATGAAGGTGCTGCATGGTTGTCGTCAGCTCGTGCCGTGAGGTGTCGGCTTAAGTGCCATAACGAGCGCAACCCTTTCTGCCAGTTACTAACAGGTAGCGCTGAGGACTCTGGCGGTACTGCCATCGTAAGATGTGAGGAAGGTGGGGATGACGTCAAATCAGCACGGCCCTTACGTCCGGGGCTACACACGTGTTACAATGGGGGGTACAGAAGGCAGCTTGCCGGCGACGGTTGGCCAATCCGTAAAGCCTCTCTCAGTTCGGACTGGAGTCTGCAACCCGACTCCACGAAGCTGGATTCGCTAGTAATCGCGCATCAGCCACGGCGCGGTGAATACGTTCCCGGGCCTTGTACACACCGCCCGTCAAGCCATGAAAGCCGGGAGTACCTGAAGTGCGTAACCGCAAGGAGCGCCCTAGGGTAACACTGGTAATTGGGGCTAAGTCGTAACAAGGTAGCCGTACCGGAAGGTGCGGCTGGAACACCTCCTTTCTGGAGAGATACCGTTAAGAAGGTTTGTCCTTCTTGTACTACACAAGTTTGTTTAATTAAATATATTGGGGGATTAGCTCAGCTGGCTAGAGCACCTGCTTTGCACGCAGGGGGTCAACGGTTCGAATCCGTTATTCTCCACAGAAAATAAGGATAGACTTGCGAAGCAAGTCAATCTCATAAAATTCTCCACAGAAATGTGGATTCTCAATAGAGAATACAGAATTTTATAAAGATCTTTGACATGATGTAACAAGCTGAAAAATAAAGATTTGGTCAAAACCAAAAGAGCTAAAAGTATATATCATCCGCTCTGTTTAAAAAACAGGGTGTGTACGTGATAATGAAAGTAAGCAAGGGCGCATGGCGGATGCCTTGGCTCTCGGAGGCGATGAAGGACGTGATAAGCTGCGATAAGTCACGGGGAGGTGCAAATAACCCTTGATCCGTGAATTTCCGAATGGGACAACCCGATATCCTGAAGGGATATCACCTTACGTTTGTAAGGGGCTAACGCAGGGAACTGAAACATCTTAGTACCTGCAGGAAAAGAAAATAACAATGATTC
>NZ_JADYTJ010000127.1 GCF_021531075.1 Bacteroides caecigallinarum
GGGAAACGGTTGTAACGTTCATGAAACGAATTTTCGAACGGGATCAATGTAAGAGTGTCTGTAGGATTTGGGAAGAGTCCAAAATCGAGCATAAACTGGTTTTCGGTTCCGATTTGTAGGTTATATCCCGGTTTTAATTGCCCGTTCCCCATAGGGTCTTCCTTCATATGCATAAATGTAGCATCAGGATCTGTTTTGGAATAAGAATTCCGTTTGCCTAGTATTTTCATGTGCATGTTATATTCGGCAAGTTTGTCACGTTGTGACTCCAATTGTCTGATTTGCCTTGCCTTTTGTTTATTTGCTTTCTTCTCTTCCTTATCCGATGTGGTTGGGGCATTCTCAAGAGAGGCTTTTAACTCTGATATCATATCCGTCAGCATGGAAGGGGTAAACTCGGTAGCAGTATTTTCAATGCAGGCATTATCCTGTGCCACGACATCATCAATTTGTTGTAGAAGAATACGTATCTTCTCAAGAAGCCTGGCGCGGTTACGTTCTACGTTCTTACGCCATACAAATGTGTATCTGTTGGCTTTTGATTCAATCTTTGTGCCGTCAATATATTCAACATCAAGACTTATGAATCCTTTGGATGCAAGGATGAGGACTATTTGTGTGAATATTCCGTTTATCTCATCCTTGACACGGTTACGGAAACGGTTTATAGTCCGGTAATCCGGCTTCTCATAACCGGCAAGCCAAATGAAATGAATGTCACGCAGCAGGGATTTTTCTATCTTACGACAGGAATAGATATTGTTCATATAGGCATACAAAACAGCTTTAAGCATCATTCGTGGGTGATAGGGAGAACGGCCCAGCTCTTTGTATAACTTGTGAAAGGAACTGAGGTCAAGGTTATCTACCATAGCATTCAGGATGCGTACAGGATCGTCTGATGGAATATTTTCATCTATCCGCTGAGGAAAAAGGACGATTTGGTTGGGATTGTAAGAACGAAAATGTATCTTTGCCATATTAGTTTTGATTATGCTTAAAGATACAAAATCTTTAGGACATAACAAAGCCTCGGCTTGGGAAAGTCG
>NZ_JADYTJ010000012.1 GCF_021531075.1 Bacteroides caecigallinarum
TGGTATATCTGACAGACCTCTTATGGCTGTGCATACAGATATAACCATTGATAAGAATACTGAAATTAATTTTATTCCAACATATATAGTATCATCCATAGAAATAGAATTGGATAATATACCGGTTGATATCCAAAAAATACATGTTGAAATTTCTCCTGCTAGTTGCGGGTACGAAATAGATGGTGGTTATTCTGATAGGATTATGCAGTCAGTAGTGGATTGTTATCCTAAAAATAATAAATGGGTATCAGGACAGATATTTTTATTTCCTATGGAAGGCTATAAAACAGTTATAACCGTAATTTTGGATAATGGTGATTCAATTAAGAGTTATTCATATACATTGTCTGAAGGTTTTAAACAGGGACAACCTTATAAAATTACCGGTGGGTTTGATGATGAAGGTGAGCTTGGTATTAATGGAAACTTTCAAATATCCGGATGGAACTTAGAAGAAGAAATTGTACTTGACTTTGAAAATGAAATATCTGATGATGAAGGTGAAACGGATAGTGGGGATTCCTCAATAGAGGATGATGTTTATTTCGTTGATGCATTCCCTATTGCTAATTCCATTTGGGGACCGTTCTATGTATGGAAAGTAACGGAACAAGATTCAGATGAAGCTTTTGTTACGTTGATATCTCCAGATCAATGGTTTAAAATCTTTAAGGAAGGTGAGGCTATGGAATTACTTGAAGGATATGAAATAGATGGAATTACAGGTTGGAGTACTTTTTCAAGAGACGAAGCTGAGGAATTCTACAAAGAATTTTCAGATGATCTTAATGCTTTAAATACATTGTTGAGAGAAAATGGACATAATATTTTTTATACTGAAAACAGATATTTATGTGAAAATGGTGAGTCAGCCTTCAATATGTTTGGAGGAATTAATATTCGGCCTGCTGGATATACCGTAAAATATCATCTTAGACCTGTGATTACAATAAAGTTACGAAAAAGATAAATTGTGGTACTTAAGTAAACTTTTTGATTTATTTATCTTGGTAAAAGTTGTAAGTTATACACTTAATTGTATCTTTGCGCCATTGTTTTGTTAACTATAAAAATAATGGGAAACATGAGAAAACTGTATTTATTAGGATTGATGTTCTTTGCATCAGTAGGTGTAGGGGCTGCTTTGCCTCAAAAAATTAAAACATTTCCAGTTAGCGAGGTAAGATTGACTACCGGGGTATTTAAGAATGCTGAAAGTTTGGGCAAATGTTATCTTTTGGGACTTAACCCTGATAGATTATTGGCTCCTTATATGAAGGAGGCAGGTTTGTTGCCAAAAGCCGAAAATTATCCTAATTGGGAAAATACTGGATTGGATGGTCATATAGGTGGTCATTACTTGTCAGCTTTATCTTATATGTATGCATCTACTGGAGATGCAGAAATTAAAGCTAGGTTGGATTATTTTTTGTCTGAAATGAAACGTTGTCAAGATGCGTCTCGTAATGGTTATTTGTGTGGCGTTCCTGGTGGAAAAGCAATTTGGAAAGAAATTAAAGATGGAAAAATTAATGCCAATCCTTTTGGCTTGAATAATAGATGGGTTCCACTGTATAATATACACAAAACTTATGCTGGATTGCGTGATGCCTATGTTGTTGCCGGACAGGAAGATGCAAAAGATATGCTTATAGCACTTACTGATTGGATGATGGAACTAGTTTCTGGATTAAATGATGAGCAAATACAAGATATGCTTAGAAGCGAACATGGAGGCCTTAATGAAATCTTTGCAGATGTGTATGGTATTACTGGAGATGAAAAATACCTGGAATTGGCAAAACGTTTTTCACATAGAGTTGTACTTGATCCTCTTTTGGAAAAGAAAGATGCTCTTACAGGAATGCATGCAAATACACAGATCCCAAAAGTTATTGGGTTTAAAAGAATTGCCGATTTGGGTAGTAATAAGGATTGGAGTGAAGCTTCAGAGTTTTTCTGGAATACTGTTGTAAACAATAGAAGTGTTTCTATTGGTGGAAATAGTGTTAGAGAACATTTCCATAAGTCGGATGATTTCTCGAGTATGATGACTAGCGAACAGGGACCTGAGACTTGTAATACTTATAATATGCTTAGGTTGACAAAGATGCTTTATCAGACTTCTGCTAACACATCCTATATGGATTATTATGAGCGTGCATTATTTAATCACATTTTATCAAGCCAAAATCCGGTGCAGGGAGGGTTAGTTTATTTCACACCAATGCGTTCAGGACACTATAGAGTTTATTCTCAACCACAAAATTGTTTTTGGTGTTGTGTAGGTTCTGGTATGGAAAATCACGCCAAATATGGAGAGATGATATATGCTTTGCGAGATAAAGAACTTATTATTAATCTGTTTATTGCTTCTGAACTTAATTGGAAAGAAACAGGCATGGTATTTACCCAAAAGACTTCTTTTCCAGAGATGGAAAGTACAAAAGTTGTAGTAAATACCTCAAAAACGAAAAAAATGAAAATAAGTTTCCGTTGCCCTGAGTGGATTGATAAAGATAGAGTTGCTTTTATGGTAAACGGAAAAAAAGTTGAGGCTGTATTAAATAACGGATATTATACGCTTGACAGGAAATGGAACGATGGGGATGAAATAGAGATGTCTTTACCTATGAACTTGCGTGCAGTACAGCTTCCTGATAAGTCTTCTTATTATTCTTTTATGTATGGTCCTATTGTATTGGCTGCAGATTTGGGCAAGGAAAGACTTGATGGACAATTTGCCGATGATAGTAGAGGTGGGCATATTGCATCGGGACCGCAATTACCTTTACAAGGATTTCCTGTAATAGTAGGTGATGAAAATAATATAGTTTCTAATATAAAGAAAGAAAGTTCTGATAAACTTGAGTTTAGACTGTATGGAACATATCCTTCAAGATATGAAGGTATGACGCTTAAACCATTCTATAAAACGCACGAATGCAGATATATGATTTATTGGGAAGTTGTATCAGGTGAGGAGTTGAAAAAAAGGCAAGAGGAACTTACCAAAGCAGAAGAACAGCGCATTAAATTGGAGAAAATTACTGCTGATATGGTAGCTTGTGGTGAACAGCAACCAGAAAGTGATCACTTTATAGAAATGGAAAATTCAGTTATAGGCAGTGAACAGGGAACTCCTTGGCGTGAAACGCGTGGATGGTTCTCTTATAAGATGAAGTCTAATGGAAAACCGGTAAATGCCATAATGGTGAAAACTTTTTGGGATTCATCAAGAAATGCTGTGCTTTATGTTAATGGAACTAAGGTAGGTGATATTGATGGTAATATCACACAGAATGTACTGAAACTTCCTAAGGAATTGTTGAAAGCATCAGAATGGAATGTGAAAATTATGCGTGGGACATCTGATGTTACTCAGAAGTTCTGTTCCATCAGATTGATTTTTGAATAATAATATAACCGACCGTATTCCTTGGAGATTAAGTGAATACGGTTGGTATTTGACTTAATTCCATGTCGTTTGACAGGTGTCAAACGGTTGTCCGACACGTGTCAAATAATTGTCTGACAACTGTCAAACGATTGTCTGACACCTGTCAAACGATAGAAAAACCCAAATTTTATGTGCGTTATTACGATTGTCTGACTTATTTCTGTGAAAAAAGAAGTAAGCAAGGTCTTTTAATGCCTAAATTAAACGATGAATTCCAAATCTGAAACTTTAGTTATTTATATTCTATTGTCTGCTCCCCACATCATTTTTTCTCTGAGTGTATTGAAAAAAGTATGATTTTTTCTCTTTACAATCTTTGTAAAATGATTGGCCCTTTTTATTGTAAGCTTTGTCTCTTCGTGACAACTTTCGCTTCTGCCATCAACCGCAATCAGAAAATTATGGCTTCTGCTTGCAACCTCTAGTGTTATTTCCCAATCATCACGTATGACTATAGGACGCACGTTGAGACTGTGTGGCGCTACAGCAGTGATACTAATGGTCCCGCTTTGAGGAACCATGATAGGACCATTAACGCTTAGTGAATATCCGGTAGAACCGGTTGGAGTCGCAATAATAAGACCATCCGCCTGATATATATTTAAAAGCTCATTGTTTATGTATGCTTTTATTGTTATCATGGAAGAGCTGTCTCTTTTTAGGACTGCTATTTCATTTAAGGCATAAGGACAACCTTTTAGAATGTTGTTTTCACATGTAAGTTTAAGTACTCTTCTTGGCTCTGCAATGAAATCTCCATTATATATATCATCAAATGTTTCTTCCATTTCGTCTGGTGATATAGCTGCCAGAAATCCTAATCTCCCGGTGTTAATACCCAAAATAGGTATTTCTTTTTCTCCTACACGGCTAGCGGCTTTTAGAAATGTTCCGTCTCCACCAATACTTAATACCATGTCGGCTGTGAAATCGTTTCCATCAAATATTTGAAGAGAACTTAAATCTGTCTGAGTGTGTATTCTTAGAAATTCATAGAATTCGTGACTAATACATATTTCTGCGTTTCTTTTACGCAAAATCTTAAGTAAATGAGTTATGTGGGCTGATTTGTGTTCTTGATATGTATTTCCAAAAATGGCAAATTTCATCTCCTTTTGCATAAAGTGTAGCTTGTTATCAATCTTTTTTAACCTGTATGTTAGTTGGTTTATGATAAAACCTACTAACTTTGCATTCTGATATGCAAAGATATAAAAATCATCAATTATGACCAAACTAAGTGTAAATATAAACAAGATTGCAACTTTACGTAATGCACGTGGCGGTAATAACCCTAATGTCGAGAAGGTTGCATTGGATTGTGAAACTTTTGGAGCTGAAGGTATAACTGTACATCCCCGTCCTGACGAACGTCATATCAGGTATAGTGATGTGTATGCATTGCGTCCACTTCTTAAAACAGAGTTTAATATTGAAGGTTATCCTTCTGCCGATTTTATAGATCTGGTGCTGAAGGTTAAACCCCATCAGGTTACATTAGTTCCAGATGCTCCTGATCAGATAACATCAAATTCGGGATGGGATACAAAGAAAAATTTGGAATTTTTGTCTGATTTGATGGATAGATTTGGAGAGGCTGGTGTAAGAACTTCTATATTTGTAGGAACAGATATAGAAATGATTGAATATGCTGCTCGGGCAGGTGCTGATAGAGTGGAATTGTATACCGAACCATATGCGTCTGCATATAAAAAGAATCCTGAGGAGGCAGTAGCTCCTTTTGTAGAGGCAGCCAAAGCTGTGCGCAAGTTAGGTATGGGGCTTAATGCCGGTCATGATTTGAGCCTTGAAAACTTGGAATTTTTTCATCGTAATATACCTTGGCTTGATGAGGTCTCAATAGGTCATGCTTTGATATGTGATGCTCTATATCTGGGATTGAAGAAAACTATTGGGGAATACAGAAAATGTTTGGAGTGAACTGACATTTAAAACTAATATTAAACAACAAAAAACTCATGCAATTAATCACTCTTATGGCAGCTGCGCAGACAGTGGCCGACACAATGGCGGGTGCCAATCCGGTTCTTACTCCGGTGGTAGATGCTGAACCGCAAATGAATCTTTGGGATATGGCTCTTAAGGGCGGATGGATTATGGCTGTGCTGGCACTCATGTCGGTTGTGGCATTTTACATCTTTTTTGAACGTGCTTTTACTATAAGCCGGGCAGCGAAAGAAGATCCGTTGTTTATGGACAGAATACGTGATTATATACGTAGTGGAGAAATAAAATCGGCTATTAACTATTGTCGTATCGCTAATACTCCTGCTGCAAGAATGATAGAAAAAGGTATCACCCGTATGGGACATCCTGTGGCAGACGTTCAGGCTGCAATAGAGAATACGGGAAATATAGAAGTGGCAAAGTTGGAGAACGGACTTTCAATAATGGCTACCATTTCCAGTGGAGCCCCTATGTTGGGTTTCCTGGGAACTGTAACGGGTATGGTACAGGCTTTCTGGAATATGGCAAATGCCGGTAATAATATTGATATCACTCTTCTGTCAAGTGGCATTTATGAGGCTATGATTACTACAGTTGGTGGTCTTGTCGTTGGTATTATAACAATGTTTGCCTATAATCATCTGGTTTATAGAATAGATAAAGTTGTAAGCCGGATGGAAGCTCGTACAATGGCTTTTATGGATTTACTGAACGAACCTAACGAAAAATAATATCATGGCACTGAAGAGAAGACAAAGGATATCACCGGGATTCAGTATGTCGTCAATGACTGACCTGATATTCCTGTTACTGATATTTTTTATGATTACTTCTACCATGGTTTCGCCTAATGCCATTAAGGTGTTGCTTCCGCAAGGATCACAGCAGACATCGGCCAAGCCTATGGCAAGAATTATCATAGACAAGAATTTGAATTATTATGGCGCTTTCGGTAATGAAGATGAAATGCCGTTGTTTATAGATGAGGTGACGGGCTTTCTACAGAATTGTGCAGCCAAGGAACCTGAAATGTATGTGGCTCTGTATGCCGATGAGTCTGTTCCTTATAGGGAGATAGTACGCATTCTGAATGTAGCAAACGAAAATCATTTTAAAATGGTGTTGGCCACAAGGAGACCTGATAAAAAATGAAGAAAAGCAAAATAACAGGATTTGTAGGAACACTGTCTGTACATGTTCTTGTCGTAGTGTTGCTTCTCTTGCTTAATCTGGATATACCGGAAAAGCAGGAGGAGGGAGGTGTACCTGTTATGATGGGGAATACCGACCTTGCTCAAGGTAACGCAGACCCATATATGATGACTGAGGTGGACGTGATGCCACAGCCCCAACCTGATGTGCAGAGTTTGCCGGAGCAGCAGACGGAAGTGGAGCAGCCTATGATAACACAGCAGGATGAACCATCGCTGACGGTCAAGGAAGAAAAAACTGAGGTAGTAAGGGAGAAAACAGAGGCAGAGAAACGTGCCGAAGCCGAAAAAGCGGCAGCTCAGGCTGCAGCGAGCAAAATTGCAGGAGCTTTCGGGAAGGGAGCTCAGATGGGTAGTAAAGGTACTGCAACATCGGGTTCTGGAGTACAGGGCAGGACTGACGGTAATAATTCTACGGGAGGAATGTCAGGTATAGGAGGTTATGGAACTTTCGATTTGAATGGACGTAGTCTTGGACAGGGTGGACTACCGGTGCCAGTATATAATGTACAGGAAGAAGGACGTGTGGTAGTAACTATTGTTGTTAACCCTGCAGGGCAGGTGATAAGTACAAGTATCAATAAACGTACAAATACGGTGAATCCTGCATTGAGAAAAGCTGCTGAGGATGCAGCTCGTAAGGCTCGTTTCAATGCTGTGGATGGGCCAGATAATCAGAGTGGTACTATAACGTATTACTTCAGACTTAGATGATGGAAAATTAATACTGAAAAAAACTAAAAACCAAAAATATGAAACCAATGATTTTTCTTGCTGAAGGATTCGAGGAATCCGAAGCTTTGTTGCCGCTTGATATTTTACGTCGCGGTGGTGTGGATGCTATTACAGTTTCTGTATCCTCAGATAAAATTGTGAAAAGTTCTCATGGTGTTCAGGTTGTTGCTGATGCTGTAATGAACGAAATATCTGCTGCTGATGTACGGATGATTATTTTGCCGGGTGGACTTCCCGGGGCAACAAATCTTGATGCTTGTGAAGCTCTTGACAGAATGATTATGGACTTTGCAGCGGCCGGCAAGCCTATGGCTGCCATTTGTGCTGCTCCTATGGTGTATGGCAAACGTGGTTTGCTCAAGGGAAAGAAGGCTACTTGCTATCCTGGTTTCGATAAATATCTGGATGGAGCTGAATACACTGGCAATTTAGTGGAATGTGTAGATAATTTTATCCTTGGTAAAGGTCCTGCCGCCGCAGCAGAATTCGGTTTTGCAATATTGGAGAGCCTTGTGGGACGTGAAAAGGCTGATGAGGTGAGAAAAGGTATGCTTTACGCATGATGAAACAACATGTTATTATAGTAGCAGGAGGAAAGGGATTGCGTATGGGAGGTGATTTGCCCAAGCAGTTTCTTCCTCTTGCTGGCAAGCCTGTGCTGATGCGAACGATGGAGAATTTTTTTTCCTTTTCGCAGAAGATAAATATCATTCTGGTTCTTCCACAGGCTCATCAAGAATACTGGCATAATCTGTGTGAGGAATACTCATTCGTGGTGCCACACCGAATTGCAGATGGAGGTGAAACCCGTTTCCATTCGGTACGTAACGGCTTGGCGCTAGTGGACGATGAAGATGCAGTGGTGGCCGTTCACGATGGAGTACGCCCGTTTGTGTCGCACGATGTTATCAGTCGATGTTTTGATATGGCTGCTGCCGGAAAGGCTGTAGTACCGGTGACTGGTGTAATAGAAACGCTCAGACTGGTGGAGCATAACGGTATGAGTGTTACTGTGCCACGTGATTCTTATAGGTTAGTTCAAACTCCTCAGGTGTTTCCGGCACAGATGCTGAAAGAAGCATATTCCGCAGGTTATAGGGAAGAGTTTACAGACGATGCTTCTGTTGTTGAAGCTATGGGGCAGAGCATTGAACTGGCAGAGGGCAATAGGGAGAATATTAAAATTACCACACCTTTCGATATGGTTGTGGCCGAAGCACTGTGGAAATGTCCTTATCATCCCGCGATATAAAATTCCTGCCCGGTGTGGGACCACACAGAGCAGAAATTCTTGAAAAGGAACTGGGTATCCGTTCCTTTAAGGACTTACTGTATCATTTCCCATACAAGTATGTAGATCGCAGTCGTATATATTATGTTTCAGAAATAGATGGTACAATGCCTTACATCCAACTTAAAGGGCAGATTCTGAGTTTCGAAACTTTAGGTGAAGGAAGACAGCGCAGGTTGGTCGCTCATTTTTCTGATGGTACAGGCGTGGCTGATCTGGTATGGTTTCAAGGATTAAAATTTGTTACAGGAAAGTATAAGTGCAGGCAAGAGTATATTGTATTCGGCAGGCCGACTGTTTTCGGAGGTAGGGTGAATATTGCTCATCCGGATATTGAAAGAGCCGATGAAGTAACG
Source organism: Bacteroides caecigallinarum (assembly GCF_021531075.1). Classification (GTDB taxonomy): domain Bacteria; phylum Bacteroidota; class Bacteroidia; order Bacteroidales; family Bacteroidaceae; genus Phocaeicola; species Phocaeicola caecigallinarum_B. The sequence continues at coordinate 9,025 of NZ_JADYTJ010000012.1, forward strand.
CTCTCGTCTATGGGACTCAGACCGTATTATAATACTACAGAGAGAATGAAGCGCATGAATATATCATCGGGCGCGATAGAAAAACTCATGGCTACTCTCTTCAGTGTGGTAGGGGATGATATTAATGAAGAAACATTGAGTCCCGGTATAGTATCTGCACATGGATTGATGCCGATTGCAGAAGCTTTGCGTAATGTACATTTCCCGCGGAATCCGGAAGTGCTTAGGCGTGCACAATACAGACTGAAGTTCGAGGAATTGTTCTACATACAACTTAATATCTTGCGTTATTCACGTGAGAGAAGAAACCGTTTTGGTGGTATTGTTTTCAGCAGGGTGGATGAAAATTTCAACACTTTTTATTCTGAATATTTACCTTTCAGTCTTACGGGAGCACAGAAACGTGTGGTTCGTGAGATGCGTCGCGACATGGGTAGTGGACGGCAGATGAATCGTTTGCTGCAGGGAGATGTGGGGAGTGGAAAGACTCTTGTAGCACTATTGGCAATGCTTATTGCGCTTGATAATGGATGTCAGGCGTGCATGATGGCTCCTACTGAGATTCTGGCGTCGCAACATTACGAGACATTGTGTCGTTTTCTTGCCGGGATGAATGTAAGGGTGGAATTACTTACAGGTTCTGTCAAAGGAAAAAAACGCGAGACAATACTCGGAGATCTTATGGCAGGTACTGTGAATATACTTGTGGGAACACATGCTGTGATAGAGGATACGGTGGAGTTTGCATCTTTGGGATTGGTGATTATAGATGAACAACATCGCTTTGGGGTGGAGCAGAGAGCCAGACTGTGGGCCAAAAACAAGATTTTACCACATGTGCTGGTTATGACGGCTACTCCTATTCCACGTACACTGGCTATGACGCTTTATGGCGATCTGGATGTGTCTGTAATAGATGAGTTGCCTCCCGGCAGAAAACCTGTTACTACCGTGCACCGTTTTGAAAGTATGAGGGCTTCTATGTATGAGTTTGTGCGTGGACAGTTACGTATGGGGCGTCAGGCGTATATCGTCTATCCGCTGATACAGGAGAGCGAGAAGATGGATATTAAAAACCTCGAGGATGGATATGCTACCGTGTGTAACGTGTTCCCTGAATATAAAGTAAGTCGTGTACATGGGAAGATGAAACCGGTGGAGAAGGATGAGGAAATGCGTCGTTTTGTATGTTGTGAAACACAGATTATGGTTGCAACTACAGTGATAGAAGTAGGTGTTAATGTTCCTAATGCATCAGTAATGGTTATAGAAAATGCCGAACGTTTCGGACTTTCTCAGTTGCATCAGCTTCGTGGAAGAGTAGGTAGAGGGGGCGATCAGTCTTATTGTATTCTAATGACAGGATATAAGCTGTCGGAAGAAACTCGCAAAAGGATTCAGATAATGGTTGATACAAACGATGGCTTTGAAATAGCTGAAGCAGACTTGAAATTACGTGGCCCCGGCGATATAGAGGGAACTCAGCAGAGTGGGGTGGCTTTCGACTTGAAAATTGCAAATCTGGCACGCGACGGGCAGCTGTTGCAGTATGTGCGTAATGTCGCGGAACGTATTATCGATGACGATCCGCAAGCCGTAAAACCTGAGAATGCTGTGGTGTGGCGACATCTGGCGGAAATCAGGACACGCAGTGTTGATTGGTCTGCAATATCATAAAAAAATATATTTGTGGGGCGCGATGTAACATACAGCAAAGTTTTTGTTACATTCCGTCTTCCCCATGTAACCTCTCACAAACCCTTTGTATCATACGGACAATCCTCTGCCACGGGTTTTAGCTATCTTTGCCTTAAATAAAATATTATCATGAAGACACATAGTTTATATTCTGTTATTACCGCTCTGCTATGGATGGTGGCACCGCTGTCCGGAATTGTGGCAGGGGTGAGGATGTCCCCTCTGTTTGCCGATGGCATGGTGCTTCAACGCGGACGCGTGGTGGAGATAGGCGGATGGGCGGATCCGGGAGAGAAAATCAGTTTCAGTATGGCAGGCACGAACAGCACTGTATATGCCGACAGCCTTGGCCGATGGACCGTAAGGCTTCAGCCTATGAAGGCAGGTGGGCCGTATGTGATGAAGGTGAACGATGTTACCTTGAGGGATGTGTTGGTGGGCGATGTGTTTCTGTGCTCAGGACAGTCGAACATGGAACTCACTGTGGCCAGGGTGATGGACAGGTTTGCCGACGAAGTGAACGGATATGAGAACACGCGCGTGAGGTATCTCAAGGTGCCTTATGCATGGCGTTTCGATAATCCGGCAGACAGCATACGCCGCGAGCCCTGGAAGGCTATGACGGAGCGAAACGTGCCGGGATTCTCGGCCTTGTGTTATTTCTTCGGCAGATTGCTGCAGGAGCGCACGGGTGTGCCGGTGGGTATTGTGAATGCCAGTTGGGGTGGCACGCCGGTGGAGGCATGGACCGGCGAGGATGCGCTGAAGGATTTCCCCGAATATATAAATCTGAAATCAATGTATGAGAACAAACAGCTGACGGACGAGATTACGCGTATGGAACGTTTGCGCTCGGCGCAGTGGGGCAGGCAGCTGTACATGACCGATCCTGGTATTCATGCTCCTGTACCCTGGTATGCGGCTGATATGGACGACAGCAGCTGGCAGAGGGTGGATATGTTCTCGCCATCATGGGCTATGCGCCGGGGGCGTCCGGCAGCAGGTTCGCATTGGCTCAGAAAGGATTTCACACTGACGGCACAGATGGCGCAGGGCGAGGCTGTGTTGCGCCTGGGGTGCATGGTGGATGCAGACTCGGTGTATGTGAATGGCCGTCTGGTGGGCTCTACAGGCTATCAGTATCCTCCACGCATATATAAGGTGCCTGCCGGATTGCTCCGCGAGGGTAGGAATCAGGTCACCATACGCCTGGTGAGTTATGGTGGAAAGCCGTCGTTCGTACGCGAGAAGCCTTACAAAATTATATGTCGTGGCGGTGAAGTGTCGCTGGAGGGAGAGTGGAAACACTGTGCCGGGGCACAGATGCCGTCGGCTCCACAGTCCACGTCTTTTCAGAATATGCCAACGGGACTTTATAATGGCATGATTTATCCACTCAGAGACTACACGTTCAAGGGGGTGGCATGGTATCAGGGCGAATCGAATGTGGGACGCTGGAATGAATATGCAGCCTTGCTCTGTGCGATGATGAAGGACTGGCGATGTACTTTCGGCGATAATCTTCCTTTTTATATAATAGAACTTGCCGATTTCCTTGCTCCTGAAGATCCTGGCAGAAAGGCGTGGGCTGAGATGAGAAAGCAGCAGGCTATGGCGGCACAGCAGGATGGCAATGCTACTCTGATAAAGAACAGCGATACGGGTGAATGGAATGATATCCATCCGCTGGACAAGAAAACGCCGGCAGAAAGACTGGTCAGAGCTGTACTCTCTTCTCTTAATGAATAATTAAGAATTAAGAATTCAAAACTTAAAACTAAAAAACTAATAACCTCACACTCATGAATATTCTTAACAAAAAAGTGTCCATGGCCGAGAAGGTAGGCTACGGACTGGGAGACTGCTCGGCAAACCTCGTCTTCCAGATGATGATGATTTATCAGACAAAGTTTTATACCGATGTGTTCGGGTTGGAGGGTGCCATAGCCGGCACCGTGATGCTCGTGGCACGCATAGTGGATGCGTTTGTGGATCCCACTGTGGGTATTATCTCCGACAGAACCAACACTCGCTGGGGAAAGTATCGCCCGTGGGTGCTATGGACCGCACTGCCATTTATGGTGTTCTATGTGCTGGCGTTCTATAACCCCGGCATCGAGGATAAAGGGCTTGTGGCTCTGTATGCCACTATATCGTACACTTTGCTCATGACTATGTACTCTTTCAACAACACTCCTTATTCTTCATTGGGAGGAGTGATGTCGGCCGATATAAAAGAACGTACCAGTATCACTTCGGTGAGGTTCGTATTCTCCACCATAGCGCAGTTCGTGGTGCAGGGACTTACTCTCCCACTGGTGAGCAAGTTCTCAGAGGGAGCGGACAAGGCGCACGGATGGCTGTGCACCGTCTCGCTGTTTGCAGCTGTGGGACTGGTGTTCCTGCTCGTGGTGTTCTTCTCTAGCAAGGAGCGTATCACTCCTCCGGCAGGACAGAAGAATGACACCCGCCAGGATATAAAGGATGTGCTTGGCAGTGTGCCTTGGAAGGCGATGTTCGTACTTACCCTCTTCGTCTTTATTACCCTGGCCATGTGGGGAAGTGCCATGAATTACTACTTCGAGAATTATGTGGACCCGGTGGCTTTGTATGCTTTCCTGGATAATATAGGATTGGCTTCGGCCGAGGTATCCGACTCTTGGGGATATACCGTGCTCAATGCCTTTGGACTGATTGTGAACTCGCCTGATAAGGCTTACGAGGTAGGTTTCGGCGTGTTTAATATGCTGGGTGCGCTGGTTCAGTTCTTCGGCGTGATTTTCCTGTCGGAATATCTGGCAGCCAAGTATGGCAAGAAACGTACGTTCATAGTGTGTCTTGCTCTCACTGCAGTATTCACAGCCATGTTCTATTTCCCTGCCAGGGACAACATCGGATTTATGTTTGCACTTAACTTCCTTAAGAGTCTGGCTTATGCACCTACTGTTCCTCTGCTTTGGGCTATGATAGCCGATGTGGCCGATCATTCGGAATATGTCCACTATCGCCGTGCCACAGGCTTCGTGTTTGCCGGAGTGGTGTTCGCCCTAAAGGCAGGCTTGGGTGTTGGAGGTGCCATCCTTGGTTTCCTGTTGTCCGGCTTCGGGTATGTGTCCGGCGCGGGTGTGGCACAGACGGAATCTGCAGTGAACGGTATCGTACTTTCTTCAAGTATCATCCCGGCAGCATGTTTCTTCGTGGGAGTGATAGCACTCTTCTTCTATCCTATCAGTAAGGAATATAACGAAAAGATGCAAGCAGAACTGAAAATCAGAAGAAGCCGAAACGACTACTAACAACTAAAAACCAACAACTAACAACTAAAAACTCATACTCATGAAATTCAAAAACATTTTTGCCGCGTCAGTTTGCGGTGCCATGATGGCAGCTTGTGCAGGAAACTCTGCAGATGTAACTGTAGAAAAAGGGCTTAAAGATGCCGTAGGCGACAAGTTCCTTATCGGAACAGCACTTAACGTATGGCAGTCTGGTGGTATTGATACTTCGGCAGTGAAGATTGTGAAACGACACTTTAATGCCATTGTTGCAGAAAATTGCATGAAGATGGAGGAAGTGCATCCGGCGGATGGAGTGTATGACTTCAAGGAAGCCGACAAGTTTGTCAACTTCGGTATTGAGAACGGACTGACTGTGATAGGTCACTGTCTGATATGGCACTCACAGTGTCCCAAGTGGTTCTTCCTCGATGAAAAAGGAAATACTGTTTCACCGGAAGTGCTTAAGCAGAGAATGAAAGAGCACATCACTACAGTGGTTACCAGATATAAAGGAAAAATTAAGGGATGGGATGTGGTGAACGAAGCCATTGTGGAAGATGGTTCGTACCGCAAAAGCAAGTTCTATGAGATTTTGGGCGAGGAGTTCATCCCATTGGCATTCCAGTATGCTCACGAGGCTGACCCGGACGTGGAACTTTATTATAACGACTACGGCATGAATGTGAAGGGCAGACGCGACGGCGTGGTGAAGATGGTGAACCGGCTCAAGGAACGTGGATTGCGCATCGATGCCGTTGGTATGCAAGGACACATGGGAATGGATTATCCTGATATAAAGGAATTTGAAGAGAGTATGCTTGCTTTTGCAGCTACCGGCGTGAAAGTAATGATTACTGAATGGGACATGAGTGCACTGCCTACAGCACGTCAGAGTGCCAATATCTCGGATACCGTGGCGTTCAAGAAATCTCTCAACCCTTATCCGGAAGCATTGCCAGACTCGGTAAACAAGGCCTGGAATGACAGAATGATGCAGTTCTTCAATCTATTTGAGAAACATGCCGACATCGTTACACGCGTCACAGCATGGGGAGTGAGCGATGGCGATTCGTGGAAAAACAACTTCCCGGTGAAAGGTAGAAAGGATTATGCATTGCTGTTTGACCGTAACTATCAGCCTAAAGAATTCGTAAAAGAAATTATTAACAGGGACTAGATACTAGGAACCTAGTCAACTAGTACCTGGTGTCTAGTATCTGAAAATAAATAACAACTAACAACTAAAAAATCATGAAAAAAGAAGAAAGATACCTTTTCCCTGCCGACTATATGGCAGACCCATCAGTACATGTATTCAACGGCCGTCTGTATATCTATCCTTCGCACGACCGCGAGTCCGGTATTCCTGAAAATGATAACGGTGACCATTTTGATATGAATGATTATCATGTTCTCTCTACCGACGATGTCATGCATGGCGAAGTAACCGACCACGGTGTAGCACTGCGTGTGGCAGACATCCCTTGGGCAGGACGTCAGCTTTGGGACTGCGATGTAGCTTATAAAGACGGAAAGTATTATCTTTATTTTCCTTTGAAAGACCGTAATGACATTTTCCGTATGGGTGTAGCCATTAGTGACAAGCCTGAAGGTCCTTTTATCCCTCAGCCTGACCCTATCCGCGGAAGTTACAGTATCGATATGGCTGTGTTCCGCGATGACGACGGCAGCCACTATATCTATTTTGGTGGTATCTGGGGCGGACAGTTGCAGCGCTATCGTGACAACAAGGCTATCGAGAATCCTCACCTTCCTGCCGATGATGAACCGGCATTGCCTAGCCGAGTGGTTAAACTTGCCGATAATATGCTTGAGTTTGCTGAAGAACCACGTCCGGTAATAATTCTTGGAGAGGATGGAAAGCCTCTTACTGCAGGCGACCCTCACCGTTTCTTCGAAGCTTCTTGGATGCATAAGTATAACGGCAAGTACTATCTGTCATACTCTACAGGCGACACTCATCTGTTGTGCTATGCTGTGGGGGATAATCCTTACGGACCATTTACATATCAGGGAGTTATTCTTACTCCTGTCATCGGATGGACTACCCATCACTCTATTGCCGAGTATAAAGGAAAGTGGTATCTTTTCCATCACGACTGTGTACCATCAAACGGAAAGACATGGCTTCGCAGCCTGAAGGTTGTGGAATTGGAGTATGATGCCGACGGAAAGATTATAACTATTGAAGGAAGTGAGGATATAAGTAAGTTTGGACAGAGATATTGATAGGTTACAAGGCTTTTCTATAGTTGATAAGGTCTCTATCCGGAAGGCAACCTTGTCAATTTAAAATTATATGACATAAGTACATAAGAACATATACAAGTAAAAAATCTGTTCTTTTGTTCTTTTGTCAAAAAATATATTCACAAGCTTAACACTTTTTCATGCTGAAACGAATATTATTAGCTTTGTTTATATGCACTGCAGCGCTGCCATCCCATGCCGAGGACGGCAGCCGTCTGTGGTTGCGCTATGACACTGTGTCCGTCTGTCCACAGATAGAAAATGATGTAGAATCACCCACCATGCGCATTGCCGTGAACGAGCTGTCAACCTTCTGGCATGGAGGTAAAGTCTCACTACAGCTAATGGCAGATGATAAATACTACTCTCTGGGCAAAGACGGATATACCATTACTGCAAAGGACAATGTTATAACCTTGCGTTCACTTTCCGAAACAGGACTTCTTTATGCAGTCTATCATCTGTTGCGCTTGCAGGCCTCAGGAAAAGACTGTTCTGCTTTGGATATCTGCGAGAAACCGATGAACGATATTCGCATACTTAATCATTGGGATAATCCCGACGGAACCATTGAACGAGGATATGCCGGACGTTCACTATGGAAATGGGATGAGCTGCCTGCCACCCTCTCGCCAAGGTATGCAGAATACGCTCGTGCCAATGCATCAATAGGAATTAATGGCACTGTGCTGAATAATGTCAATGCCTCACCAGATGTCCTTTCGTACGACAATCTGAAAAAAATCAAGGCATTGGCAGACCTCTTCCGCCCTTACGGGATAAAAGTCTACTTGTCTGTGAATTTTGCTACACCGATGAAACTCGGCGGACTTACCACAGCCGACCCACTAGACAAGAAAGTGGCTGACTGGTGGAAAATGAAGGTGCATGAAGTGTATTCATTGATTCCAGATTTCGGTGGATTTCTTGTTAAAGCCAATTCCGAAGGACAACCTGGCCCGTGCGATTATAACCGTACTCATGCTGAGGGAGCTAACATGCTGGCTTCTGCTATGAAACCTTATGGAGGTATCGTGATGTGGCGAGCCTTTGTCTACAGTCCTACGGATGATGACCGTGCCAAGCAGGCATATCTTGAGTTCAAACCTTTGGACGGTAAGTTCCTTGACAATGTCATTGTTCAAGTCAAGAACGGACCTATCGACTTCCAGCCACGCGAACCATACAGTCCGCTTTTCGGTGCTATGCCCCATACCCGGCTAATGGTAGAGTTTCAGGTCACACAAGAGTACCTGGGACACTCCAACCATCTGGCATACCTCGCCCCCATGTGGAAAGAGTTCTATCAGTACTTTCCCCCATCGGCTATGCGCGCGGCCGCCGGAGTGGCAAACATAGGCGACGACACCAACTGGTGCGGAAACGACCTGGCACAGTCCAACTGGTATGCTTTCGGCCGTTTGGCATGGAATCCCGCGCTCACATCTCAGGAAATTGCAGAAGAGTGGCTGGCACAGACATTTACTACTGACAGACGTTTCCTTCGCCCTATGACTGAAGTTATGCTGCAAAGCCGTGAGGCCGTGGTAGACTATATGATGCCGCTCGGTCTGCATCATATATTTGCCTGGGGACATCATTATGGCCCTGAACCTTGGTGTGAGATAGAAGGTGCACGTCCTGACTGGCTCCCTACATACTATCATCGTGCTGATATCGAAGGCTTAGGTTTCGACCGTACCACAGAGGGTAGCGATGCCGTTTCGCAGTATCCTGATTCTCTGGCTGCAGTATTAAATAATATTGATATTTGTCCTGAGGAATTCATTCTATGGTTTCATCATGTTCCGTGGAAGTATGAAATGAAGTCCGGGCGTACTATGTGGGATGAACTTTGTATGCACTATCAGCATGGTGTGGATGCAGTACGAAGTTTTCGTGATACATGGACTGCCATGTCACCTTACGTGGATGCTGAACGTCATGCCGCTGTGTTGCATCGTTTTGAGATACAGGCATCAGATGCAGTATGGTGGAAAGACGCCTGCCTGGAGTATTTCCGCACATTCTCACATATGAAATATCCAAAGGGAGTGGAGAAACCCCATTTCAGTTTGAAGAAATTGAAGAAAGTAAATCTCCCAATAGATAATTATACTTGTCCGTCTGCAGAGATGCTCCCCGGATTCAAGAAATAAAGGAACATTGTTTAGGTTTGATTATAGGAATAGAGGCTGCTGCATATTTGGGATGCGGTAGTCTCTTTTCGTATTCCACTTCATCTTAACTGACATACTACATGGTTTCTGCCTGTTTTTCGTTTTCGCGTAACCTGAAGTATCTGTTGCTGTAATAAGTTGAAATAATGATGTAACGTAAAGAACACTATATGTAACAATAACTTTTTGTGATAGCCGCCCGGTATGTGTGGACAGGCTATATTACAATCCCGACGGAACTATGAAGCCTGTGATACAGACTCAGGAAGGAATAAAGTAGAAAAGTATTAGAGTAATAAAGAATAAAAGGAGACAGAGCTACACATTTTGGCCCTGTCTCCTTTATATTTTATTGTCTTACAGTCTTTTGGAATTATTTCTTTCCTGCAAGTTCCAGCAGCTTGTCTACAGCCGCATTCAGTCCATCGGTATTCTTGCCACCCGCTGTAGCGAAGTGAGGCTGACCGCCACCGCCACCTTGAATCAGTTTCGCAGCTTCGCGAACCATAGCTCCTGCATTCATTCCGGCCTTCACCAGGTCCTCGCCAAGCATCACAGTAAGCATAGGCTTGCCTTCGTATGCGCTACCTATAGCTACAAGCAAGTTGGCACCCAATTCGCCCTTCAGCTGGAATGCCAGGTTCTTCACTGTGTCGGCAGGCAGAGGAAGCACTGCGCTCACCACTTTCATTCCTTCCACGTCTTTTGCGTTTTCTATCAGCTTGGCCTTAACAGTAGCCTCTTTCTCTTTCATGAACTCTTCAACCTGCTTTTTCAGACCCGAGTTCTCTTCAATGTATTTGTTTATTGCCACTTTAAGGTCCGGAGCATTATTGAACAGCGCCTTCAGGTCAGTCAGAGTATCCTGTATAGTGTCCAGCATCTCTTCCACCTTGGCACCCGTCACAGCCTCGATACGGCGTACGCCAGCAGCCACAGAGCTCTCGGAAATGATTTTCATCATACCTATCTTGCCGGTAGCCGATACGTGAGTACCACCGCAGAATTCTATGGACGAACCAAATTGAACCACGCGAACTTCGTCACCGTATTTTTCGCCGAAGAGTGCGATTGCACCAAGTTCCTTAGCCTTTTCTATAGGCAGATTGCGATATTCAGTCAAAGGTACATTCTCACGTATCCTGGCGTTTACCAGATGTTCCACCTCGCGGATCTGTTCAGGAGTAACCTTCTGGAAGTGAGAGAAGTCGAAACGCAAGGAGTCAGGAGTCACCAGAGAACCCTTCTGCTCTACATGCGTACCAAGCACGCTGCGCAAGGCCTCGTCCAGCAGGTGAGTACAAGAGTGGTTGGCAGCACAAGCGCTGCGTTTGTCCGTATCCACGCACGCCATCATCGGAGCCTCAGGATGTTCCGGCAATTTCTTTGCGATGTGTATAGGCAGATTGTTTTCCTTCTTCGTGTCGATAATGTCGATAGTCTCAAACTCGCTCACCAGCACACCCGTGTCGCCCACCTGGCCACCACTTTCGGCATAGAAAGGAGTGTCGCTCAGTACAATCTGGTACAGAGTCTGATTTTTCTGTTTCACCTGCCTGTAGCGCAGGATGGAAGTCTCATATTCAGTATAGTCGTATCCCACGAACCGAGTTTCGCCTTCCTTCAGTGTCACCCAGTCGCCGGTCTCCACAGCTGCAGCATTACGCGCACGCGCTTTCTGCTTTTCCATCTCCGCCTCGAAACCCTTCACATCGGCAGTAAGACCGTTTTCGCGGAGGATAAGTTCTGTAAGGTCGAATGGGAAACCGAATGTATCGTACAGAGTGAAAGCATCCACACCGCCGATTTCAGTCCGTCCGGCAGCCTTAGTTTCGTTCATCGTCTTGTCCAGCAGGCGTATACCGGTTTCAAGAGTACGCAGGAATGATTCTTCCTCTTCCTTAATAACCTTCTCTATCAAGCTCTGCTGAGCCTTCAGTTCAGGATAAGCGCCACCCATGTTTTCCACCAGTACAGGAACCAGACGATACATGAAAGCCTGCTTCTGTCCCAGGAAAGTATAAGCATAGCGCACAGCACGACGCAGGATACGACGGATCACGTAACCCGCCTTTGCATTAGATGGCAGCTGTCCGTCAGTGATAGAGAAAGAGATAGTACGTATATGGTCTGCAATAACGCGCATTGCCACGTCAGTTTTCTCCTCTTTTCCGTAAGTCACACCTGCCATGTCGCCTATCACTTTGATGATTGGCTGGAACACGTCAGTATCATAGTTAGAACGTTTTCCCTGCATAGCCATACACAGACGTTCGAATCCCATACCTGTGTCGATAACCTTTGCAGGCAGCGGCTCCAGGCTGCCGTCCGCCCTGCGGTTATACTGCATGAACACCAGGTTCCAGATTTCTATCACCTGTGGATGGTCGTGGTTTACAAGTTCACGTCCCGGCACAGCCGCACGTTCTTCTTCCGTGCGAAGGTCGATATGGATTTCCGAGCAAGGTCCGCACGGTCCTGTATCTCCCATTTCCCAGAAATTGTCATGTTTGTTGCCGTTTATGATATGATCTTCCGGCATATACTGTGCCCAGTAGCCTGCAGCCTCGTTGTCGCGTTCCAATCCTTCTTCAGGACTTCCTTCGAACACTGTTGCATAAAGGTTCCGTGGGTCAATCCCCAGTACGTCTACCAGAAATTCCCATGCCCATGAGATAGCTTCCTTCTTGAAATAATCTCCGAAAGACCAGTTTCCCAGCATTTCGAACATTGTGTGGTGGTAGGTGTCGTGTCCCACCTCTTCCAGGTCATTGTGCTTTCCACTTACACGCAGACACTTCTGAGAGTCTGTAACACGTTTATATTTTGCCGGATGATTTCCCAGAATAATATCCTTAAACTGGTTCATACCTGCATTGGTGAACATCAGCGTAGGGTCATCTTTTATCACCATAGGTGCCGAAGGCACAATCTGATGCCCTTTCGACTCGAAAAATTTTACGAACGAGTCGCGGATTTCATTTGCTGTCAACATATTTATATTTGATGATGGTTAATATTCTAAAAATTGATTTGCAAAGATAACTTGTTTTATTATTTTTGTCGTTAAAATTGGTGCAAAATATTGATATCTTGTATCTTATTTTTTCATAAAACAGGAAAGAATGCGCAAAGTTTATTACATATATAATCCAAAGACCAGAACTTACGATCGCATTTATCCCACTTTACGTCAGAGGATAATGAGTTATTTGAGGCGTTTGTTTGTAGGTATGGGATTAGGGGCCGGAAGTTTTCTGGTTTTCTTTATTATTTTTGGTTCTCCGTCCGAGAGAGGGTTACGTACAGAGAATTCTCAGTTGCAAGCACAGTATCACATTTTATCTAGCCGCCTTGATGAAGCTCTTAATGTTATGAAGCAAATTCAGCAGCGAGATGATAATTTATACAGGGTAATTATGCAGGCTGATCCTGTGAATGATAGGTTACGACTAGCAAGTTATGGTAATACCAACAGATATGGCGAACTTATGGATATGGCTAATTCAAGACTTGTAGTTAATACATCAAAGAAAATGGACTTATTGGCCAGACAGTTATACATACAGTCGGAATCCTTTGACGAGATAGTTGAACTGTGTAAGAAACATGATGAAATGATTGAATGTATTCCAGCCATCCAGCCAGTTTCTAATAAAGATTTAAAACGTACAGCTTCAGGTTACGGAACACGAATAGACCCGATATACAAAACTGTCAAGTTCCACGAAGGTATGGACTTTTCGGCTAATATAGGTACTCCTGTGTATGTTACTGGAAACGGTAAGGTGATAAAAGCCGGCTGGGAAGGACTTTACGGTTACTGTATTAATGTAGATCATGGCTTTGGCTATGTAACCAAGTATGCACATCTTAGTAAAATAAAAGTAAGAGCGGGTCAGAATGTTGTCAGAGGTGAGATAATTGGTGAAGTAGGAAGTACCGGAAAAAGTACAGGACCGCATTTGCACTATGAGGTTCATGTAAAGGGTAAAGTGGTCAATCCGGTAAATTATTATTTCATGGATTTGAATGCTGAAGATTACGACAAGATGGTTGAAATAGCTTCCAATCATGGAAAGGTTTATGATTGATTTTAAAGTATTATTCTATGGTTTTACGTCCTGATAAAGAACTGAAAATATATTATTCTATAAGTGAAGTCGCACAAATGTTTGATGTGAATGAGTCTTTACTTAGATACTGGGAAAAGGAGTTTCCTTTTATAGCTCCAAAGAAAACCGGTGGTAATGTACGTCAATATAGAAAAGAAGATATTGATAATATAAGACTGGTATATCATCTTGTGAAAGAAAAAGGACTTACACTGGCAGGAGCCAAGCAGAGGTTGAAGCAGGAAAAAGAACTTGAGGCTAAGAATGTAGATATAATAGAACGTTTGAAGGATATAAAAGAAGAGCTCCTTAGTATTCGTAAGGAGCTCGATTATATGACTTAATCGGTTGTGTCATCGTCGAAGTTTTCAATTCTTGTCACACGTTTTACGTTTTCTATTTTCTTTAGATTATTGCATATTGTATTTACATCATCCACATCGTGTACATACAACTGTATTCTTCCTACGAATATACCGTCGTTCGATTCTATATGTAATTTATGGATATTAACGTTAAGTTGTTGTGAGATAATTTCAGTAACTTTATTCAATATTCCTATACCGTCAATACCTTTTACAAAAACATTCACCGGGAAGTAAAGGGCTTTTCCTGTTTCCCATTGTACTGCCAGAAGTCTGTTGCCGAAGCTTGATTTCAGTTGTGCAGCAATAGGACAGTGCAGTTTGTGTATAATAACCCTGTTGTTATCATCTATATATCCCAACACATCATCTCCTGGAATTGGTTTACAACAGTCAGCTATTATATAATTCTTTTGTATAGTGTCCGGAGTTAGCTTTACTATCTTTTTCTTGTCAATGTTTATGGCAGGCGTAATTTCTTTTTCCTGTTTTGAAGTTTTGTTTTTGTTATTTCCTCCAAAATTGAAAGGTATGAATTTTTTCCAGCCGTTGTTTGTTGTTTTTTCTTTGAATTCCTCAATGTCATTATCGCCTAGCTTTACAACTTTCTGGCCAATAAGCAACATAAGTTCTTCATTTGATTTTGCATTGTGAAGTTTGCATAGTCTTGATATGTTTTCTTCGTTTACCTCAATCTTTGCGTTTTTGAGGAATTCATTAAGCATATCTTCACCAATTTGTTGGGTCTCTTTACGTTCTCTCCTTAAAATAGCCTGTATTTTGGCTTTTGCTTTTGCTGTAGTGGCAAAATTTACCCAGTCAGGCTGTACTTTTTGTGATTTAGATGTAAGTATTTCCACCTGATCGCCACTTTGTAGTTTGTGGCTTAGTGGTACTAATTTATGATTAACCTTTGCTCCTATACAGTGGCTTCCCAGGAATGTATGTATTGAGAAAGCGAAATCCAGTGCCGTGCAGTTTTGTGGCATGGTTTTGATTTCACCTTTAGGAGTAAACACAAATATTTCCGAAGCGAAAAGATTAAGTTTTATGGTGTCAAGAAAGTCAAGTGCATCCGGTTGTGGATCGTCCAGAATTTCTTTGATGGTATGCAGCCATTTTCCAAGTTCTCCCTCGTCTTCGCTTATTCCTCCTTCTTTGTATTTCCAGTGTGCCGCAAATCCTTGTTCGGCTATTTCGTCCATTCTGTTACTTCTTATCTGGACTTCAATCCATCTACCCTGATTGCTCATGAGTGTAACATGTAAGGCCTGATAACCATTAGCTTTAGGATGGCTTACCCAATCTCTTAATCTATCCGGATGAGGCTTATATATGCTTGATATTGATACGTATATGTTAAAGCAGTCGATGGCTTCTTTATCAGGACTTTCAGGTTCGAATATAATTCTGACTGCAAGAATATCATATATTTCCTCAAAAGTAATATGTTTGGTCTGCATTTTATTCCATATGGAATACGGAGATTTTACTCTTGCCAGAATTTTATATTTCAGTCCCATATTGTTCAATTGTTCTTTTATAGGGGCTGTAAATTCTTCAAACAGTGAATCGCGTTCAGCCTGAGTGGCTTCCAGCTTTTTCTGTATTTGATTATATGCATCAGGATGCTCATACTTGAAACTGAGATCTTCCAGCTCTGTTTTGATTTTGTTCAAGCCGAGTCTGTTTGCCAATGGCGCATAAATATATAGTGTCTCACCGGCTATTTTATATTGTTTGCTTGGCAGCATTGAACCAAGCGTACGCATGTTATGAAGACGGTCGGATATTTTTATCAATATTACCCTTATATCGTCATTCATAGTGAGCAGCAGTTTCTTGAAGTTTTCTGCTTGAGCCGATGCTCTGTCTCCAAATATACCTCCTGATATTTTTGTCAGTCCATCTACTATCAGTGCTATTCTTTCTCCAAAAAGATTTTGAATATCTTCTACTGTATAGTCTGTATCTTCTACTACATCATGGAGTAGTGCGGCACATATGGATGTTGATCCTAATCCTATTTCGCAGCATGCTATTCTTGCCACAGCAATAGGGTGTAAAATATACGGCTCGCCTGAACGTCGCCTAACGCCTTTGTGTGCTTGTTTGGCGAAGTTGAAAGCTTTGGTGATAATTTCTACTTTTTTTCTATGTCGGCTTTCCAGATATCTGTCAAGTAATTCTTCGAAAGCTTCGTTTATTATTTTTTCGTCAGCTTGTTCTTGAGTAAGTTTCTCATCCGTCATATACGTATTCCTCCAAAAATAACATAAGTGCAAAAATATGAAATAATCAAAAAAAAGCAAGTATTTCTGTGTAATTAATTGAAATACTTGCTTTTTATTTTTCAGCTTATCTTATTCTGATAGTTTTTCCGGCACGTATGTTGCTACCCTTTATTCCGTTTAATCTTCTTATTTGGTTAATACTTACTCCATATTTGGCTGCTATTCCACCTAAAGTTTCTCCACTTCGTATTTTATGATATACTTCAGCCGATTTTGGAGTGGTAACTTTTACTGTAGCTCTTCTGTTTTGATAAACTTGAGGTTTATAATTATAAATGCTATCCTCATGTTCCAGAAAACAACTTACCATATTGTTTGGTAGTCTTAAAGCATACGTTTTCTGATTACCCGGAATAATATCTTTTCTGAATTCCGGATTTAATGCACGCAACTGCTCAATATCAATTTTACATACTTCGGCTATCTGGTTCAGATTAAGGCTTTTGTTTATATGTATTGTGTCTGTGCCTTCCGGCATTTGCATAGCCATTGGTCGGATGTTGTGCTCGCAGTAGTAAGTCATTATGTAATTAGCTGCAATGAAAGCAGGAACATACCCTCTTGTCTCTTTAGGCAGAAAATTATATATAGACCAGAAATCTGTTGCCCCTCCGGCACGTCTTATTGCCTTATTGATATTTCCAGGTCCGCAGTTATAGGCAGCCAATACAAGATTCCAGTCATGATAAATATCATATAAGTCTTTCAGATATCTTGCTGCTGCATATGTTGATTTTATCGGATCTCTTCTTTCGTCTATCAGAGAGTTGACTTCCAGACCGTATATTTTTCCTGTGCGTAGCATAAACTGCCATAGTCCTGTCGCTCCCTGTCGTGAAACAGCGTTAGGATTCAGGGCTGATTCTATTACTGGCAGATATCTTAGTTCGAGTGGTAGATTGTATATTTCAAGAGCCTCTTCAAAAATTGGCATGTATAGATTGTTTGCACTTAGCATGAATGCCACCGTCTCACGCAATCTTCCGGTATATTGGTCTATGAATTTCCTTATTATGTCGTTATAAGGCATCTCAATTACAGCCGGTATCCTCTGGAGCCTGTCAATGTATACAGAGTCACTTATATTGGGATTGGAGTTTCCTGATTCACAGTTTATAGGGGTGATATAGTTCTTTGAAATCCAGTCAAGGTAAAGGCTGTCTGTCGATGACAACATACCTTGTGGAAGTTCTATTTCCTCACTTTCTCCCTGCTCGTTCTTTACAGTTATGGTTTCTGTTTTTTCTTGTGCATATAAAGTGGAAAATCCCAATGATAAAAGGCAAATAATAATCTTCTTCATAATTTAAAATTTAATATTGCATTGTAGTCCTACTCCCTGAGGACGGTTACGAAACGCATCGTTGAACAATGTTGGTTCAAGTTTTAAACTTAAATCTTTTGATATGTCGAAATCAGACAACTCAGCATCTACATAAGCATCTATAACTGAAAGTAGGTATACACCTATAAATGCAAAAATACTGAGGTCTCTTTGTCTTCTATATACATCCTTGGCATTCTTGAATGTTTCCTGATAATATTCCAGATTACTTTCTATATCAACGTATGAAGGAATAAAATCCTTGTAACTGTCATTGTTAGGATTGTCGCTCATTATGTCCTGATATGCCTGTGAATAGTCATTATACATTTTGGTATTCCAGGTCAGGGCGTAAGCACAACCCACGAATCCTCCATATATTATAGGAAGTTTCCAGTATTTCCTGTTATAGATTTGTCCGGCTCCTGGAAGAACCATTGCCATCCATAATGACTTGTTTGAATCCGGTATCCATCTTTTGGGCGTTTTTGCCGGTGTATTCAATACGGAGTCCGATTTGGATGATAATAATGCAGTATCTACGGGAGATTCCAAATTCATAATTTTTTCGTTTATCTCCTCGTCGAAATTCTTGATGGTTATACTATCATTGTCGGTCTTCCTTACGATAGTATCGTTTGCTATCGTATCATTAGGGTAGATAGTTTCATAATTTGCTACACTGATAGCTTGTATCTCGACTGATAACAGCAGAGAGATACAAAATATAATGAAACTTGTATATGTAAGGAATTTCGGTTTCAAGACAATTATCTTTATTCAGTTTGTTTTAATGAATCAAGTATTTCCATAATTCTTTCAAGATCGGCTTCGTCCTTGAATGGAATACTTATTTTTCCTTTTCCCTTTGCACTGCACGACAATTGCACTTTTGTTCCAAAAAAACTTGACAGGTGGTTTTGAAGCACACCGAATGTTTCCGGAAGTTTATTACCTTTTGTTTCTTTTCCGCTTTTTTCGGTGTTCAAAGTCTTTACCAGTTCCTCCACTTTTCTTACGGAGTATCCGTTGGATATTATTTCATTGAAGATTTTCAACTGTGTTTGAGAATCCTCTATAGCAAGAAGTGCTCTGGCGTGCCCCATGTCTATTTCCTTGTTTTTCAAGGCAACCTGTATAGTGGCAGGCAATTTCAGTAATCGAAGATAATTTGCAACGGTTGTTCTGTTTTTGCCAACACGTTCGCTCAGTCGTTCCTGAGTCAGTTCGTATTGTTCTATCAGATGTTGGTATGCAAGAGCTATTTCCAAAGAGTTCAAGTCTTCTCTTTGTATATTTTCTATAAGAGCCATTTCCATTACGTTCTCATCATCTGCTGTTTTTATATATGCCGGTATGGTTTTAAGTCCGGCAAGAGCAGATGCCTTGAATCGTCTTTCTCCCGCTATAATCTGATATGAATCGTCGCTAATCTTTCTTAAAGTTATAGGTTGGATGATACCTACCTCCGCAATAGAATCTGCCAGCTCCTGTAAGGCAACCGGGTCGAACTCGCGTCGTGGCTGGTTAGGATTGGCAGAAATTTTGCTCAATTCTATTTCGCCGATATTTGATGAACCGGAAGTTTTTACTTCCTCATTGGATATCAGCGCATCCAAACCTCTTCCTAAAGCAAATTTTTTCTGTACTGCCATATTCCTATTTCGTGTTTCTTGTTATTATTTCATTGGCCAGTGCCAAATGGTTCTTTGCACCTGTCGATTCTGCATCATATAGTATAGCTGGTATACCATGACTTGGTGCTTCACTCAATTTTACGTTACGTTGTATAATTGTTTTAAACACCAGCTCCTGGAAATGTCTTTTCACATCATCGTAAATCTGGTTTGCCAGACGCAACCTTGAATCGTACATTGTCAGGAGGAATCCCTCTATTTCAAGTGCAGGATTAAGTTTCGTTTTAATAATTTTTATTGTATTAAGCAGCTTGCTTATTCCTTCCAGTGCAAAATATTCGCATTGCACAGGTATGATAACAGAGTCAGCTGCAGTTAGTGCATTGATTGTTATCAGTCCTAATGATGGTGAACAGTCTATAAGAATATAGTCATATTCATCTTTCATTGGTTCCAGAGCTTTTTTCATTATTTTTTCTCTGTTGTCCAGATTAAGCATCTCTATTTCAGCACCTACCAGGTCAATATGCGACGGTATAATGTCTAATCTGTCAATATCGGTCGTATAAATGGCTTCCCTTATGTCTGTCTGGTTTATCAGGCATTCGTAGATGGAACAGTCGATTTCATTTACGTTTACCCCAAGTCCTGAAGAAGCATTAGCCTGTGGATCAGCGTCTATAACTAATACCTTCTTTTCAAGAGTTGCCAATGATGCAGCCAAATTTATTGTTGTGGTTGTTTTTCCCACACCGCCTTTTTGATTGGCTAAAGCAATTATTTTTCCCATATCAATCAGTTTTATCCGGATGCGAAGTAACTAATAATTAGTGATACGACCTATTAAAATAATGTTACTTTTGCGGAAAGTGTTGATAACTTACTGCTTTTGTTAATAACTAAATCGGGACAAAGATAGTGCAAACTAAGTGAAATACAAAGTGAAAACATAGTTTTCGACTTTTAATACCTAAGTGTAGCAAATCTTATCCAAAGATACTGAAAACCATGTAAAAAACTAATGGACTTTGTGAAGATTAATATTTGAAAACGTATTGTCACATAGTTTTTTTGTTCCATATTCCGAAAGGTTGTAACTTTACATCGTTTTTAGTTGAATATGAATAAACATTGTTTAAATATGGCAAACTGCAAACCACTTATTCTGCTGTCGAACGATGATGGCTATCAGGCTAAAGGAATCAATGAGTTGATAAAGGCTTTACGTGATGAGGCTGATTTGGTTGTCGTTGCTCCGGACGGACCTCGCTCGGGAGCTTCGGGGGCTATTACATCTGCTGTTCCTGTACATTACGAAAAAATGAGCGAGGAAGAAGGTCTTGTGGTGTATAAGTGTAGCGGTACTCCGGTAGACTGTACTAAACTGGCTCTGCATGCTATAGTAGACCGAATTCCTGATATGGTTATAGGAGGTATAAATCATGGAGACAATTCTTCTGTAAATGTACATTATTCCGGTACAATGGGCGTAGTGATAGAAGGATGTCTGAAAGGTATTCCATCAATTGGTTTTTCTCTTTGTAACCATGCTGCGGATGCTGATTTCTCTTTTACATTGCCATATGTGAAAAGCATTGTTAAAAACACATTGGCGAACGGCCTTCCATACGGGACATGTCTTAATGTGAATTTTCCGGATACTGAAAATCTTAAAGGTATTCGTATATGCCGTCAGACTGATGGCGTGTGGATAAATGAGTTTGCCGAATGCAACCATCCGAGACATAACGGTTATTACTGGCTTACAGGTTCCTATAAGAACTATGAACCAAATGCTGAAGAAACGGACCATTGGGCACTTGATAATGGTTATGTAGCTATTACACCTACCAAAATAGATGTCACCGCATATGAACTAATAGATAAGATGAGGTCGTGGAACTGGTCTCTTTAAGTGGACAAGGCTACAGTTACAAGTTGACAAGGTTCGCTATTCGGATAGTAAGCCTTGTCACCTTGTCACCTCGTTAACTTGTAACTAAAAAATCAAAACTCACATGAAATATTATTTGATAGTAGGAGAGGCTTCAGGCGACTTGCACGCTTCGAATTTGATGCGCTCGCTTAAGAAATATGACAGGAATGCTGAGTTCCGTTTCTTTGGAGGAGACTTGATGAAGTCTGTAGGAGGAACACTGGTAAAGCATTATAAGGATATGGCATATATGGGATTTATTCCTGTGTTGTTACATCTGCGTACCATCTTCCGCAATATGAGCCTGTGTAAATCGGATGTAGTGGGATGGAAACCTGATGTGTTGATTCTGATAGATTACCCTGGATTTAATCTGAAAATAGCCCAATATATCAAGCAGCATACGGATATACCAGTCTATTATTACATCTCTCCGAAGATATGGGCATGGAAGGAATACCGCATAAAGAATATTAAGCGTGATATTGACAAGATGCTTTCCATACTCCCTTTCGAGGTGGATTTCTACAAGAAACATAATTATCCGATATCTTACGTAGGAAATCCTAGTGTAGATTCTGTCTCGGAATATCTTGCAAATCATCCTTCTGACAGACTTTCTTTCATTAAAGAAAACGGGCTGTCGGACAAACCTGTAGTGGCTATACTTGCCGGAAGCCGTAAGCAGGAGATAAGGGACAATCTGACTCGTATGATGGAAGTGACACGTTTTTTCCCCGACTATCAGTTTGTTGTGGCAGGAGCTCCAGGCATATCGCATGACTATTATAAACAATACATCACTTCCGAAACTAAGATAGTGTTCTCGCAGACATACAGATTGCTTCAACATTCTGTGGCAGCTATGGTTACGTCCGGAACGGCAACGCTTGAAACGGCATTGTTCGGAGTTCCGCAAGTGGTGTGCTATTATATGTCGGCTGGAAAACTTGTTTCTTTCTTAAGGAAGTTCCTGCTAAAAGTTAAGTATATTTCGTTGGTAAATCTTATCACAGGCGAGGAAACGGTGAAAGAACTTGTTGCCGACGGGATGACAGCCTCTAATCTGAAGCAAGAGTTTGCGGCAATATTACCCGGAGGGAATAAACGTGATTGCGTACTGAATGGATACTCGGAGTTGAAACGTATATTGGGCAATCCCGGAGCATCAGAAAAGGCAGCAGAATGTATAGTGAAATCATTGAAATCAAGGTAAAGGCTGTCTTTAAGATAGGGGTTGTGTAAAGTAAATTCAGTTATAGTCAGAGTCATTTTGAATAAAATAAAGTGCTTTGCCTCCACACGAACGTGCGGAGAACTACACACGTTCGTGTCGGGTTCTCCGCACGGCCGTGTGGAGATAATAATGTCTCATTTTTTATGAATCATATCCAATGTTTTGAAATCTATAATTGACAGAGTAAAAATAAAATTATAAATTTGGGGGAAAATACGGATTCTATGATTAATACTTTGTTTAATTCTCTGATGTACATTATGCCTGTGCTGGCTATAATAGTGTTCATCGCTCTCTTCTTCGTTAAGGCAGGATATGGTATATTCCACACCAAAAGTTGGGGTCTGAGTCTTCCAAATAAAGTAGGGTGGGTGATAATGGAATGTCCTGCTTTTATTCTTATGGCTGCAATGTGGCTTACAGGGCAATATTCCATGATGTCTGCTCCTGCTGTCTTCTTTATCCTTTTCGAAATACATTATTTCCAAAGGGCGTTTGTTTTCCCTCTTCTGATGAAAGGTAAGAGCAAGATGCCAGTGAGTATAATGCTTATGGGAGTAGTGTTTAATCTAATCAACGGTTTTCTGATAGGATATTCATTGTTCCATATTGAGAATTCTGACAAATATACTGCCGAATGGCTTTATTCACCTTGTTTCATAATAGGTACGTTGGTATTTATTGCCGGGATGGTGATAAACCTTCATTCGGACAATGTGATAAGACATCTTCGCCCGAAGGGTGATACAAGACATTATTTTCCACAAAAAGGGATGTACCGTTACGTCACGTCTGCCAATTATCTGGGAGAGCTGATGGAATGGACAGGATTTGCCATACTTACATGCGATGCAGCGGCATGGGTATTCGTGGTATGGACTTTCGCCAATCTCGCTCCGCGTGCATATGCCATAAGGAAACGCTATGTGGAGGAATTCGGAACAGAAGTAGTAGGAAAAAGAAAATGTTTGATACCTTATATATATTAGGAATATGGAAATATCAAAACTGTTTACAGAATATAAGATTGGTCCTTTGACGCTGAGAAACCGTACCATACGTTCGGCTGCGTTCGAAAGTATGTGTCCCGGCAACAAGCCGTCGAAGGCTTTGTATGACTATCATGTGTCGGTTGCTCATGGTGGAGTGGGAATGACTACTGTGGCATACGCTGCAGTGACACGAAGCGGACTTTCGTTCGACCGACAGTTGTGGATGCGTCCTGAGATTGTTCCCGACCTGAAGAAACTTACTGATGCAATCCATAGTGAGGGAGCTGCTGCCAGCATTCAGCTTGGACATTGTGGAAACATGTCGCACAAGAGTATCTGTGGAGAAACACCTGTCGGTGCATGTACCGGATTCAACCTGTATTCGCCTACATTTGTCCGCGGACTCCGCAAGGATGAACTTCCTGTCATGGCTAAGGCATACGGCGATGCGGTGAGATTGGCTCGTGAGGCAGGTTTTGATGCTGTAGAGATACATGCTGGACACGGATATCTGATAAGCCAGTTCCTTTCTCCATACACCAATCACAGAAAGGATGAGTATGGCGGTTCGTTGGAGAACAGAATGCATTTCATGGACGAGGTTATGGCAGAGGTGATGAAAGCTGCCGGAAGCGATATGGCTGTTCTGGTAAAGATGAACATGCGCGACGGATTCAAGGGAGGAATGGATATAGACGAGAGCCTGAAGGTGGCACAGCGGTTGAAAGAGGACGGCGCGCACGCACTTGTTCTCAGTGGAGGTTTCGTAAGCAAGGCGCCTATGTACGTCATGCGTGGAGCTATGCCTATAAAGACTCTTACTCATTACATGGACTGCTGGTGGCTGAAATACAGTGTGAAACTTTTCGGACGCATGATGATACCTACAGTGCCTTTCAGCGAGGCTTATTTTCTTGAAGATGCACTGAAGTTCAGGGAGCAGATTAAGGATATTCCGCTTGTATATGTAGGCGGACTTGTTTCAAGAGAGAGAATAGATGAGGTGCTGAACAAGGGATTTGAGTTTGTACAGATGGGGCGTGCCCTGTTGAATGAACCTGGATTCGTCAATCGCATGAAGACTGAAGAATGTGCCAGATGCAATTGCGGACACAGCAACTACTGTATAGGCAGAATGTACACAGTTGATATGGCATGTCATAAGCATCTGAAAGAGGAACTTCCGCCTTGTCTGAAAAAAGAAATTGAAAAACTGGAGAACAAATGATGAAGAAGACTGCTGTAATAACGGGAGCCGACGGAGGTATGGGCTCGGAAATAACCAAGGCCGTTGCGCTGGCAGGTTATCATGTGATAATGGTGTGTTACACCAGTTTCAAGGGTGAGGAAAGAAAAAGCAGGATTGTTCTTGATACCGGTAATGATGATATAGAGGTGGTTCAGGCAGACCTGTCTTCGATGGAGTCGGTGGTTGAGGCTGCAAGAAAGATTAAGAGCAAGACTCCTTCGGTGGAACTTCTGATGAATAATGCCGGCACAATGTGTACGCATTTCACACGTACGGAAGATGGTTTTGAACATACTGTAGCTGTAAATTATTTGGCTCCGTATCTTCTTACCTTTTTATTATTGCCACTGATGCATGAAGGAAGCAGGATTGTAAATATGATTTCGTGTACATATGCCATCGGTAAGATAGGTCCTAGTTTCTTTACGAAAGGACGTGAGGGCGGTTTCTTCCGTATTCCTATATACAGCAATACCAAACTTGCACTCTGGCTTTTCACCCGTGAACTCTCCGAACGCATAAAAGACAGGGGAATAACGGTAAACGCTTCCGACCCGGGAATAGTTTCTACCAATATCATCAGAATGGATATGTGGTTCGATCCTCTTACGGATATTCTGTTCCGTCCGTGTATCCGTACTCCACGACAGGGAGCGGATACGGCGATACATCTTCTGCTTGATGAAAAGTACGAAGGTGTTACCGGTGAAATGTTCGCCTCTTGCAAGCAGAGGAAATTAAGCGACAAGTATCTGCATCATCCTCAGATGAAAGAACTGTGGGAACAAACAGAGAAGAAGCTGGAACGTTTTTTAGTTCCTGAAAATTTGTAATGTAATAATCAAATAAGTAATTTTGTGTTGCTAAACTTAAAAACTTGCGAACTCAAGACATAAGTACAAAAGAACATATATAATATAAAAATTTGTTCTTCTGTTGACTGCGTCGATTTTCAATTCTTTTGTCGAAAAAATAAAAACAAACTAATAAACTCAAAAAAAACAATTATGGCTAAATTCAAAAGAATCCTCCTCAAACTGAGCGGTGAAAGCCTGATGGGAGAAAAGAAATACGGTATAGACGAAAAACGCCTTGGCGAGTATGCACAGCAAATTAAGGAAATACACGATATGGGTGTGCAGATTGGTATCGTGATAGGTGGTGGAAATATTTTCCGCGGACTGAGCGGTGCTGGTAAGGGATTCGACCGTGTAAAAGGCGACCAGATGGGAATGCTTGCTACAGTTATCAACAGCCTTGGACTTAGCTCTGCTCTTGTAGCTGCAGGTGTGAAGGCACGTGTACTTACAGCAATCCGTATGGAACCTATAGGTGAGTTCTATACCAAATGGAAAGCCATTGAGGCAATGGAAAACGGCGAAGTGGTAATTATGTCTGCCGGAACAGGAAATCCGTTCTTCACTACAGATACAGGTTCTTCGTTGAGAGGTATCGAAATTGAGGCAGATGTAATGTTGAAGGGAACACGTGTAGATGGTATCTATACAGCTGACCCTGAAAAAGATTCTACTGCAACTAAGTTTGACGAAATTACATACGACGAGGTTCTTGCACGCGGACTAAAGGTTATGGACCTGACAGCTACATGTATGTGTAAGGAAAATAACTTGCCTATAATTGTGTTCGATATGGATACTGTGGGTAATCTTAAGAAAGTAATGTCTGGCGAGAACATTGGAACTTTGGTTCATCCTTGATTTCCCCGGATAATACAAGGACTCAATAAAAAACGCATGATATTCAGCCCTATTACTTGCTGTTAATATCATGCGTTTCTTTATTATTATATTGTAAATTTTCTTACCTCGGCATTCTTCATATGCTGGATGTTGTATAACTCATCTATTCCTACACCCATAATGTGTGCCTGGATGGAGCGGTTGATAAGACCGTGAGCAACTACAAGAACGTCTTTCCCTTTGTATTTTTCTTTTATATACTCTACTATTTGTTTGCCTCGTTCGTAAAGCATTTCTTTTGTTTCGGCATCATCGGGTATATTCTGTTTATCAACAGAATCTATTTTGAGTCCGGTCCATGCCCCCCAGTCTATTTCCCTAAGAAGTGTGTTCTGTTCCCAAGGCAGATTTCTGTCTGCCATAGCCAGATTTACTGTGTCAACAACACGTTTCAAATCGCTGCTGAGTATGCAGTCAAGATGTATGTCGCGGAGTTCTTTTCCTAGGTTTAGTGCCTGTTCTATTCCCTCTTTGGTAAGATTTCCCGGCATATGTCCCTGAAATATCCGCATCAGGTTTTCTTCCGTCTGTCCGTGGCGGGTGAGGTAGATTGTAGTCATATTTAAGATAAATTTGTTATAAACAAAAATAGCTAACCTGACGTTGTGACAGATTAGCTATTGTCTTTTAAAGTTCCGTGGAGCTGGAGGGAGTCGAACCCTCGTCCAAACAAGGAAGCCATATGCTTTCTACATGCTTATCTCTGCCTTCGGTTTTCGTGCATAAGCAAGACCAGAGCCACCCACTTATACCTTAGTCCTTAAATTTCACCGGAGCCGCAGGACTAGACTCAAGCTATTCCCGATTTTGCTGCACCGCTATATCAAACGCTTCGGAACAAGAGCTTTTGAGCGATGTCTCGTTTCTATCACTGTGACAGAAATAAAGCTAATCTACTGTACTTCGATTAAGCAGCGAGAGCATAGTTTTCGTTGCCAGATAATTGTTCAGTAACTGAGATTATAGTGCAAATCACTGACGCACTGCATGCTTACATACCACATCTCTCGCTGTCAAAACCAAACAACCCCGGATGTTAGTATTAAATTGTATGCAAAAATAATAAAAATATCTCTAAGTACCAATTCCTAAAGATAAAATGTATATTTTTGAGTGTTCAACCAATGATTTAAATTAATTATATAATGAATAAGAAGAAGCAAATTTTTTTCTTGTCAGTTTCATTAATGTTTATGGGATGTACATCTGCAGAGAAAAAGGATAAGACATTTGATATAGTAGACTCAGATTCGTTGGTGTTTGTATCAGGAAGTTATTCCTCGCAAGAGGAGGAGGGAATAAAAGTCTTTACATTTTCTCAAAAGAATGCAGATTTCAGCTATAAGTCGGGGGTTAAGGGAGTTCCTAATCCTTCTTTCCTTTCAGAATTGACATCGGGTAATATCATATATTCTGTAGCTGAAGGTGGAGGTGATGACTCTTTCCTTTATTCACTGAAATATAATCCTGACAGTTTGAAACTGACGGTAATAGGTCGTGACAGGACTAATGGCTCTTCCCCGTGTTTTGTCATGGCAGACGAAAATGCAGGCAAGGCTTTTACTGCCAATTATTCAGGTGGAAACTTTTCAGTTTTCGATATAGATAAAGAAGGGGGAGTCTTTCTAAGTAAGAATATAGATTTTAGTGGTCATAGTATACATCCTACAAGACAGAAAGTACCACATATCCATTCTGTATATTATTCGCCAGACAGTACACAACTTTGGGCGAGTGATCTTGGAACAGACAGAATCAGAGTTATTGATACTGCAGATTATTCGCATGATGATGAAGATGATATTGTATTGCCAGGCGGTAGCGGACCGCGACATATGTGTTTTCATTCCAGTGGAAAGTATGCTTACGTCATAACAGAACTTAGTGGAGATGTTATGGTATTGGAAATAAAAGAAAATAATAAAGTCAATATAATTCAGACTGTGAAGGCCGATACTGTAGGAGGTGAGGGGAGCGCTGATATTCATTTATCACCCGATGAGAGATTCCTTTATGCGTCGTGCAGGATAAAGTCTGATGGTATAGCAGTTTTCAAAGTTTCATCTGAAAATGGAAGGGTAGAACGTGTAGGATATTGTCTGACAGGAAAGCACCCTCGTAACTTTGCTATTACGCCAAATGGTAAGTATATTCTTGTGGCATGTCGTGATGAGAATGCTATTGAGATATATGAAGTGAATCAGGAAACGGGTATACTTAAGGATACAGGAAAAAGAATATATACCAAGGCTCCGGTTTGTGTGCGTTGGATATTATAAAAAAAAACAATCCCGTTGTGGGATTGTTTTTTTATGTGTGTTTATACGTAAGTTTCCAGGAACTTTACTTCGCCCGAAGGTATAACTTCAAGATTTTGTGTGGTAGCAGAGAAAAGAACTGATTCTCCGGCCTGCATTTCTATGCTGTTACCTTCATTGTCCGTTATAGTACATGAACCTTCCATGCATATATAGATTACGAAAGAATCAAGTTCAGAATAGTCCATAGTCATAGATTCGGTAAGATGGTATACTGAAGTAGTGAAATATGGACATGATACCAAATCTACAGGACGATCCTTGCATGGAGTGTACGGCGTACGGTAGTCTTGTTCCACACTGTAGTCAATTGCTTCTTTTGAAAGTTCTGTATGCAGCTCACGTGTATTTCCGTTCTTGTCTTTACGGTTGAAATCGTAAATACGGTAAGTTATGTTTGATGTCTGCTGAATTTCTGCAATGAAACATCCTGCACCTATACTGTGGATTCGTCCTGCAGGAAGGAAGAATACGTCGCCTGGTTGTACGGCATAATCAGCTAAAGCATCGCATATTGTATTGTCTGCTATCATCTGTTCATATTGTTCAGGAGTAATGCTCTTGCTAAGTCCCGAACGCAGATGAGCTTTTCCACCGGCATTGTCAATTACATACCACATTTCTGTTTTACCCATAGAGTTGTGACGTTTCATTGCCAGTTCATCGTCCGGGTGTACCTGAATAGACAAGTCGTCTTGCGCGTCAATGAATTTAATCAATAGAGGAAATTTACCATTAAATCTCTTATAGTTTGCTTCGCCTACCAGTGCTCCTTTATATTCCTGAACCATCTGTGTGAGGTTCTTTCCCGCATCAGTACCGTTGGACACTACTGATTCGTCACCAGGAACGTCCGATATTTCCCAGCTTTCGCCCACGTTCTGTTGTGTGCAGTCAAGGTGTTTGAAAGGAATGATCTTGTCGCCACCCCATATTGTAGATTTCAGGATGGGGTTGAATTTTAATGGATACATAGTTTTATGGTTTATTAGGTTATGATTATGGCGTAAATTTAAGCAAAAACTTCTTTAACTCCTCTAATTCCTTTAACATCTTTACTTCTGTACTTCTTTGTCTTATAAAAAAAAGACCTGCATACGTCTGTACGCAAGTCTTTCCGTAATTTTATATTCGTGTGTTTTTAAGTGTGTATCAGATTATATTTCATATCCTGTCCATCCGAAGATATCGGCATTACATCCTGTGTTGCCTGCTTCAATCTTGATAGAAGGGTATGTCTCGTCACCACTGTTGATATCTACTCCACCTTCAACTCTTGTTCCTTCGTTAGCGTTAGTAAGGCTGATGGAAGTTTCAGTTGTAGCATTTCCTTTTTTGTCAGTTACGTCGATAATATCTTTGCAAGCTCCGTTGCCTGTAAGCAGAGCGTTAGTGATAGTAGCTGTGGCTCCACGACGTACTTTGATTGCTTCGTGCATATAGTAACCTTCTTCTGTATTATTTGCCAGACGGAGATCTATAGTCATATTTTCTACAGTGAAGTTGGACTGTGGAGTGTGGTCTGGGCCATTACCGTCAAGATTGCCGTCGGCTTCAATACCGCGTGGGTCTTCTTCTGTGCTGCTGTAGCCTTCTGCCCAGATACCATAGCAGTTGCTCAATTTTCCGGCATATCCCTGAGTGAAGTCGAACATATCATCGTCTGGATTTACAGCAAGAAGTCCGTTTACATTTACTGTTCCTCCGAAGAATTCGATAGCATCGTCTGCACTTTCAAGTACGTAGATGTTTTCTATTTTTGTTCCGTTTCCTACGCCATTAAGTGTAAGACCGTTGTGTTCCACATCGGCACTTGAACGTGCTCCTGCATATTCTATTTTGACATATTTCAGTACACCTGAGTTGTCGGCAGCATTTGTGCCGCCATATGCATAAGCATTATTCACTTCTGTGGCACCTGTGCTTCCAGCTTCTTCGCCTGAGATAGGAGCTTTACCGTTGATAATTATACCACCCCAATAACCAGACTTGGCTCCGGTTTCTGCAGCTGTGAAAGTGATAGGTTTTTCTGCAGTACCTTCTGCATTGATTTTACCACCCTGAAGAACGATAAGATAGTTACTGAAACCTTTCTTACATTTGATAACTGTTCCTGCAGGGATAACGAGTTCTCCACCTTCTTCAACAGTAACAGTACCGTTAAGTGTATATTCCTTTGTTGCGTCAAGAGTTACTGTATTTGTTATAGCTCCTGAGAGGGTGTTTTCTTCTGTTGTAGGGTCCTTTGGGTCGTTTTCATTGCTGCAAGAAGAAAGAACAGCTGCGCTCATTGCGCAAAATGCCATAGCATTGATAAAAAACTTTTTCATTTGTTTAAGTTTTAAGTTAGTGAGTCTTTTTGTATATAATTCTATGTTTAAAATTTATAAGTTAGTCCAATAGAAAAGTTTCTTCCCTTTGTATAATCGTTAAGGATAATCTTTTCATTGTTTTCGCCTGAAGCTTCGCGGAAAAGCTGGTACGAAGGATTAATCAGATTCTTCATCTTGAGATCAAGGCTCAGATGTTTGTTTATCTGTCCCCCTATTACTATGTCTAGCGTAGGAACACCTTTTTCAATAATGTCCTTATATCCTTGAGTTCCTATGGTATAAACGCGGTCGGAAAAATAGTTGCAGACTATAGTACCTGTAATTCCGAAATCATTGCGTTTGAACTGGTATGTGATGTCGGCATTCCCGATGAATGGTGCTGCACCTTCAAGTTGCGAGCCGGTTGGGTCTGTAGCCTGTTCTACTTTAGCCATAGTGTATGTGTATGCTCCGTTAAGTCCGAAATTCATTTTGTGGAGAGCTTCGCCAGCTGTGTGCTTGAATATGTCTTTTCTGAGTTCGAACTCCACTCCTGCCGCTGTGGCACAGTCTGATATATTTTCGTATGAGAGATATCCACCGGCACTTGCAATCTCTATTCGTGAGATAGGATTCTGGATATATTTATAGAATACCCCCACAGATATTAACTCGCCTGCAGATGGATAGAAATCCCATTTTAAATCAATATTATAGTTATCACTTGGTTTCAGGTTCTGATTACCCTGACTCTTGAAGTTCACCCCAATATAGCGGAATGGAGATATTTCCTTACTTTGTGGCAAAGTGTATGTTTTACTAAGTCCAAGACGAAGACTATGCTTTTCTGCCACGTCGTACTTGAAGTTCAGGCTTGGAAGAATAAATGGCTTGTTTATATCTTCGCTGCCTTGGTCGCCACCACGGTTTACGTTATAGTCAATGTTCATCAGTACATAATCCATACGTACCCCCACGTTTGCTGTGAATGATTCTGCAAGGCGATATGTGGCATCGGCATATACGGCATTGATATATTTTTTTACATCGTATATATCGTTGTTTCTATCAAGACTGAATTTCCCGGCTGTCAAGTTATTCTGATTAAAGAAATTGTCAAGCTTAAGTTCGTTTAAGTTGAAAGACTCAGAACCTATTGCAGACATATCGTATTCTACAGCTTCGAAAGCATCTTTTACCATTCGTCCGGTATAACCGAATTTCAGCATAGAACTGCCATCTATTTTGTCCGGAAGATTGAAAATGGCTTCAATTTTCATGTTTAGGTCATGCTCTGTAAGTTCAGAGAAATATCTTTGCTGCGAACCAGTACCACGTGTAGGAGTGTATAAGTTTTCAGTTTCAGTTTCTGAAAGATAATTTATCCTTCTGTCTGGTTCATTACCGGATACATAGTTGTATGCTAAACCGGCATTTAATTTCCATTTATCAGAAAGTTTCCATGAAGAGTTTATTTGGTTTACAACTAATAGGTTGTCGTTGGCTTGCTGACGACGCATGAAACCTTGGCTTCTGTCAGAACTTTGAAACTTGTCTGACATCCCTAAATAGTCGGCAACATATTGGTTGTTCGAATGAATCATCATTAGGTTGTATGATAATTCGTTGTCATTTTTCATCAGGTAGTTGACATTCCCCAGAAGCATCTGAGAGATGTTACGTTCGTATTTTTCCCCTTTCTGATCCTGATATATAGTTCCGTTTGTAGTTGTGTTTCTTACAATCTCATCAGTGAAAGTATTGCTCTGCGAATAGTTGGCAAGTACAAGCACGTTCAATGGATTTAAATCTTCGCCTACATAGAATTTATTTCCTGCAGCGACAGAATAACTATGGTCTGGGTTGAAATTTGTATGTTTAGGGTCAAGGCTGTTTTTAAATCCGAATGTTGACAGATCTGTTCCCGGTTGAGCCTTATTGGAAATACCCATATATCCGGCACCGTTCTGTATATAGAAAGGCTGGCTTACAGTTTGTGTATTCAGACCAAAAGAACCGCCTACTTCAAGCATGTCCTGTCCGATCAGTTCTTTCGACTGGATGTCTATTACTGCTCCTGCTGCATCGCCTGCTCCTGAAGCGGAGAAAACTTTATTTACACCTACCGACTGTATCACATCGGTGTCGAAAAACGAAAGCGAGATATTTTTGTATTCCGGATCTTCAGAAGGTATAGGAAACCCGTTCAACATCGTAGTGTTATATCTGTCGCCCAGTCCGCGTACAAATACATTCTTTACGCCTTCCTGTTTGCTGATACCTGAGATTTTCTGTACAGCACCTTCCGCATCGCTTACACCTTTTCTTGAAAGTTCCTTGGCTCCAACAGCTTGACGGGAAAGTACAGATTTTTTTTGCTCTAGGAGAAGGAAGTTTTCGCTTTCACGATTGAGGCTTGCTACTACCTCTATACCTCCCAGCACTACTGATTCTTCCTCTAATTCTATATTATTGATAGTTTCCCCTTTTACTTTTATATTATCTAGTACCAGATTTTTATAACTTACGTATCTTACTTCTATTTCGTATTCTTCTCCGTCTGGTACATTGATTTCATAATTACCATCATAGTCTGTAATGGCACCTATATTGGTTCCTGCCACTGTGATGGTAGCACCAATAATCGGCTCACCTGTTTTCTTGTCAACAACACTTCCTTTCAGTATTCCTGCGCTGGCATCCATCGCAGATGTCATTGCTGTAACTCCTAAAAATAGTCTGATAAAATTATTCATTCTTTTTACCCTTTTGTTTTCGAGGGCAAAATTACAGCTGTGGTATTACTTGGATGTTTCCGTTGTTTTATAAAACGTTTACGTATTGATTACATATCGGTTACATTGTATAGTTCAATGTAGGAGCAGACAAAATACGGGCGGACCGGATACAATTAGACGAGTTGATAAGGTTCCGTCTGGATGGGAAACCTTGTCAACTCGTCAATTGAATACTGTTTTATATTAAGTAATTATAGTCCTGCTACAGCTTCTATTCCTCCGTATACACTGCTCAGTATACCAAGTAGAATTATTCCGGCAAGACAGATGGCAAGCGAAGTGCGTGTGAGCCATGAGCTACGGAAATGAGGAAGCGGATTGTCGTTTGGTGTGATATACATGGCTTTAACTACCAGCAGGTAGTAATAGAGCGAAATCACAGTATTGACAAGTGCTAGGAACACTACAAGCCAGTGGCCAGCATTGAATGCCGATGCAAATACGAAGAACTTACTGAAGAAACCTGCAAACGGAGGTATTCCGGCAAGGGAAAACATGGCTATAGTCATGACGAAAGTAAGACGTGGATTCGTGCGGTAAAGTCCGGCATATACGCTACGGCTTACGGCATTTTCCGATTTTACTATTTCTTCAGAACGTGACAGGGCATTTTCCATATGTTCTCCTTCTACCTTGTCTGCTTTGGCATAGTTCTCGCCAAGAACATGTCTTTCAATTACTCCGATAACTCCGAATACGGCTAGGTTTGCTACTATATATACTGTGATGTAATATACCAGTGAAGTTGTACCCTGAGTGTTTCCTGCTATTACTGCCAGCATGATATACCCTGCTTGTGAGATACTACTGTAGGCCATGAAACGTTTCATGTTGTCCTGAAGTATCGCAAAGATATTTGCCAGCGTTATTGTAACTACTATCACGATGCTGAGCATCAGTTCCCAACGGTCTGACATTGGCGCGAATACTTTTGTAAGAATACTCATAAGAGCAAAGGCTGCAGCTCCCTTAGAGATGACAGACAGATATCCTGCAACAGCTGTAGGTGCACCTTGGTATGTGTCCGGTGTCCACATATGGAATGGTACAAGGCTGAGTTTGAATCCCAAACCTGCAAAAAAGAACACCATTGCAAGTATCTGTAGAGGTGTACCTGTGATATTGGCAGTCATGTCTGCAAAATAAGTAGTTCCACATGTTCCGTAAATTAGCGAGAGTCCGTAAAGCATCAATCCGGAAGAGAACATAGAATTAAGTATGAATTTTGCTCCTGCCTCTGCACTGTGGTGTTTCCACTTGTCGAAAGCTATGAGACATGCCATAGGGATACTGGCAAGCTCAAGTCCAACATAGAACAGGATAAAACTTCCGGCACTGACCATAAAATACATTCCCAGTAGAGTGCTTATTGTTATTACGTAAAACTCGCCAGCTTTGTGGCGTGAGTCGGGCGATGAAATCCATTCGCCAGCCTGCATAAACACCAGAAGAGTACCTGCAGTAAGTATTGTTTTTACAACAGAAGCAACCGGTGTGCAATGGTACATTCCACCGAAATATTCTCCGGCGGATGGTTGTATGTTCAGAATTAATTGTATCACCATCAAAATGCAGGTCATTGTCTGCAATGCTTTGTGGTGAGGCCCTTTCATAATCAAGTCTGCCAGAAGGATTATAATCATTATGGCTGCCAGACCGATTTCTGCCTGCATTGGTATAAATTGAAACATATATTTGATTTTTTAGTCCTTGGTTTTTAGTTGTTAGTCCTTAGTTCTAACAACTAAAAACTAACAACTCGTAACTTAATAATTCTGTTTATTTTACTATTGCCGAAATTATAGGTTCAACACTATAGTTTATAACATCGCTTACCCAAAATGGTGCCAAACCGAGTCCTGCTACAGCAGCTATAAGACATATTACAGTGAAGCGCTCATCCCATGTAGCATCTGTAAGTTTCAGATGTTCAGGGTTCTCGCATGTACCGTACAGAATTTTTCCTACTACACGGAGAATGTATACAGCTGTTATCACAATACTCATTGTGGCAATCACTGTACATACACGATGGAAATTGTCCGGATTTTGGAAAGAACCAACAAATACTGTCATTTCGGCAATGAAACCACTCAATCCCGGAAGTCCTAGGTTGGCAAGACCGGCAATGACATATCCCACAGCCAGGAATGGCATAATCTTCATCAACCCTCTCAACTGGCGGATATCGCGTGTGTGGGTTCTACCGTAGATCATACCGATAAGGGCGAAGAATAGGGCTGTCATAAGTCCGTGGCTCAACATCTGAAGAATAGCACCAGTGGCACTAACCTTGGTCATCATCAATAGTGCGAAGAGCACCAGACCGCAGTGGCTTACTGAAGAATACGCATTGATATATTTCAAGTCAGTCTGAACGACAGCACTGAATGCTCCGTAAACAACAGAAATAGTAGTAAGTACAAGGAAGAAATCTCCCCATATAGCAGCACCAGTAGGCATAAGATACATGGCTATACGAAAACATCCGTAACCGCCGAGTTTCATCAAGACTCCTGCATGAAGCATAGATACAGCTGTAGGGGCTGAAGCGTGACCGTCAGGACTCCATGTGTGGAAAGGGAAAAGAGCTCCCAGCACACCGAAACCGATAAAAATCAGCGGGAAGAACAGACGTTGAAACTCAGTAGGTATCTTGTGGTTTACAATCTCAAGTATGTTCATTGTTTCCGCGCCAGCTCCGTAGTAGATGCCAAGGATACCGATAAGCAGGAATGCAGAACCACCCATCAGCATTAGGGTAAGCTTCATAGCTGCATATTCCTTCTTTCCGCTTCCCCATACTCCGATGAGCAGATACATAGGGATGAGTGCAACCTCGTAGAACATGAACATGGTGAAGAGGTCGGTAGATATAAAGAAACCGAAAACTCCTGTGCTAAGAAGCGTAAACCATAGGAAGTACTCCTTAGTCATCGGTTGCAAACGCCATGAAGCGAACGTACCGGTGAAAACTATAATGGAACTAAGCAGAAGCATAACCACAGATATTCCGTCCACTCCAACGGAGTAGCAGATATTCAGTGGTTTGTACCACGGGGTACTTGCAGTGAAGAGCATTTCTTCTGTAGCTCCTCCGTTTCTCAATCCGATGTATGCTATGGTTAGCCATACGGACAGTCCCAAAAGGATGGTAGAACCGGTCACCATTACCGCCCTAACCTGGTTAATGCCTTTTGCCAGCCAAAGGCCTAAAAGCATTATCAGAGGGACTATTACAAATAAACTTAGTATATTCATTGTTTCAATTAATAATTAAGAATTAATAATTAAGAGCTGAAAGCTTGTCAAACAAATGTGCTTATCACAGCAGGATAAGTGCTGCGGTAAGTATGATGATACCACCTAAGAACCACATCGTGTAAGTCTGAATCTTTCCGCTCTGTACAGGCTGTGCTGCTTCTCCGGCTGCATTAGTACCCCATGCCATGAAGTTCATGAACTGGTCTATGACGTGACGGTCGAACCATGCGAGAGGTGTAGATATACAGCGGAAGATAATCTTCTTTGTTACGAACAGCCAAATTTCGTCCATGAAGAAACGGCGATATGCAGCGTGGTGCAGACGGCTGAACTTCTTTTGAAGCATATCTGCCACAGGCTGAGTCTTTCCTGCATACATCCATGTAGCCAGGATTATGGCCAATATTGCTACTACGATGCTTGTAGTTGCTACTGTAGCATCAAGATGAATGTCGTATGCATGTCCGTTGCTTGAAACGAAATGTCCGAAAGGCATTGCCCAGCCAGCTACAACTGTAATGGCAGCCAGGATAACCAGAGGTAATGTCATCACCACAGGGCTTTCATGTGGAGTGTGATGAGTATAATTATCATTTGTTTTTCCCCAGAATATGCAGTAATACAGACGGAACATATAGAAAGCTGTCATTCCTGCAATAATTGTCATTATCCATCCTGCTACAGGACTGAATCGGAAACAAGCCGCAAGAATTTCATCCTTAGAGAAGAAACCTGAGAAAGGAGGAATACCTGCTATGGCCAGGCACGCTACAAGGAATGTGATGTGAGTGACAGGCATATATTTTCTGAGTCCGCCCATGAATGACATTTCGTTGCTGTGAACTGCATGTATTACGCAACCTGCACCAAGGAATAGAAGTGCCTTGAACATGGCGTGAGTAAACAGATGGAACATTGAAGCCATATATCCCAATCCGCCTTCGTGTGGATCAAGACTGGTTGATACACCAAGCGCCACCATCATGAAACCAATCTGTGAGATAGTTGAGAAAGCCAGCACACGCTTGATATCGCTCTGTACACAAGCTACGGTAGCTGCATAGAATGCTGTGAACATACCGATGTATGCCACCCAGTGAAGAGTTTCAGGTGCAAATCCGATAAACAAAGGGAACATTCTTGCTACCAGATATACACCGGCAACAACCATTGTAGCAGCATGAATCAGTGCAGATACAGGGGTAGGACCTTCCATAGCATCAGGCAGCCAGATGTGAAGAGGGAACATTGCACTCTTTCCGGCACCACCCACGAACATCAGTCCGAGAGCCCAAGGCAGAACCATACCTGCCTTCATAAGCTGTTCCTCTGAAGGTGAGAAAGTGAAAGTCTGCATATAGTAACCGTAAATCAGGATACCGATAAGGAAACCCAGGTCGGCAAAACGAGTCACGATGAAAGCTTTCTTCGAAGCTGCTATAGCCTCTGGCTTAGTGTAATAGAAACCAATGAGAAGATAAGATGATACACCCACAAGTTCCCAGAATACGTACATCTGGAAGATGTTTGTTGCAACTACCAGTCCGAGCATTGAGAATGTGAACAGCGAAAGGAAAGCATAATAACGCTGGAACCCACGCTCGCCCTTCATATACCCGAAAGAATAGATGTGTACCATGAGTGACACAGTGGATATAACCACCAACATCATTACCGAAATAGGGTCAAGCATGATACCCATATCAATGTGGAGTGATTCAGTGAACGGCAGCCACTGGAAGTTCCAAGGTGTAGAGACAGGTAGTATCCCTTCGGCTGTGCGTGGTGCACTGAAATATCCAATGGCCGTGATATAGCTCAGCACTGTGACAGCTGCCAGCGACAATGTACCTATCGCTCCTGCTACCTTGTGAGGCATTTTCATTCCTGCCAGAGCCAGAACAAGGAAGCTCAGTATAGGCAGAACCAGTATAAGTATTGTATATTCCATTATGAGTTTTAAGTTTTTAAGTTCTTAAGTTTTAGTTGTTAGTTCTCTGTTTTTTAGTTATTTGTTCTAACAACTAAAAACTCTGTATCTAACAACTTATTACTTTTATTTTTATCCTTTCATTTCCGAAATGTCATCGGTCAGAATCTTATTGATATTCCTGTAAACATTAATGATGATAGCTATGGCTACAGCTGTTTCTGCTGCGGCAATGGCTATTCCGAACAGACTGAAGAAATGTCCTTCCAACTGTTCCGGGAAAAGATATCTGTTGAACACTGCGAAATTTATATTGGTGGCATTAAGCATCAGTTCGGCTGATATGAGTAGTGCCAACAGGTTCTTGCGTGTGAAGAAACCGTAAATTCCGCAGAACATCATTACCGTGCTTATAACCAGGTAATGCAAAACGTGTACTTCTATTTCCATTTTCCTATTTTTTATTTGACAAGTTAAAGAGGTTTTTAGTTGACAAGTTGACAAGTTGACGAGGTTGCCATCCGGATGGAGGACCTTGTCACATTGTAACTGAAGCCTAGTAACTAAAAAGAATCCTCGTAACTGATAATCTATTTCCTTTTTCTTGCAATCATAATAGCTCCTATCATGCAGGCCAGCAACAGTACACTCATTACTTCGAAAGGCAGTACGAACTGATATTTTTCTGTACCGATGAGTGCATTACCTATTTTCTCAACTGGTAGCTCTACTCCCTGTGGGATAATGTTCAGAGCAAAACCATTTGTTGCCAGGATGAACATCACCAATGCCATACCAACTAGAGTGGTGAGCAGAACGCTGATCATTTTTCCGCAGCGTATTTTGTATTTCATTGTTCCTGACGAACGCGTGAGTAGTATAGAGAATACGTATAACACTATGATACCTCCTGCATATACCATTAGCTGTACGGCACTGAGGAAAGTATATCCCAGTATGGCATAGATTCCTCCTGTTCCAAGCAGAACAAACAGCAAATAAGTGGCAGAGCGCAGAATGCTGCTTGTTGTTACAGCAAGCACTGAGAATACTATAATACACAGAGCTACTGCATAAAATGCTATTTCAAAAAGTGAGAACATATTGTTTAATTAAAAATTAAGAGTTAATAATTAATAATTGGTTGATGTCATCCACCCATTATTAATTTTTCATTATTAATTATTCATTTAATGTAAGTATCAGCTTTTCTCTTTCGAACACTGCGTTTTCGAAATGATTGCTGAATTGGATAGCATCGTGCGGACATGCATTGACACACAGCTGGCAGAACATACACGAACCGAGATCGTATTCATATTTCACCAAGAATTTCTTTTTCTTTCCATCCTCGGTTTCGCGTGTTTCGCTTGTGATGTGTATCGTATCGTTAGGGCATGCCATCTGACACAGTCCGCAAGCTATACACTTGTTATTCCCGTTTTCATCTTTAGGCATCACCAGCATGGCGCGGTGGCGTTCCGGGATGTACAGTGTGGTATGTCTGTTCTCAGGATAGCGTTCTGTAATTTTCTTTTGCATGAACACCTTCATCGATGTACGCATACCAACCAGAAGACTCTTTATTCCAAAAGCGTATCCGTTTATATAATCTTTAAAAGTAGACATTTTTTTAAGTTTTTAGTTTTTAGCTTTTTAGTTGTTAGCCCTTTTAGTTGTTATCTTTTAGTTCTAACAACTAATATCTAACAACTTAATATTAAAATACCAGTCCGAATACCTTCATTACTGTCATTATTACAAGTACCAGTAGTGAAAGCGGCATCAGATACTTCCATTCCAGTATAAGTACCTGGTCTATTCTCAGTCTTGGGAATGTCCATCTTATCCACATCAGCAGGAACACTACGAAGAATGTTTTTCCCACGAACCATATTACGCCAGGTATGTAATCCATAACAGCGTTGAAACCCTCAAGTCCAGCAATATGTAGCGGCATCCATCCTCCGAAGAACAGTGTAACGGCTATACCTGCTGTGATGAACAGGTTAAGATACTCTGCCAGATAGAAGAAACCAAAGTGCATTCCGGAATATTCGGTGTGGTATCCGGCGGTAAGCTCCTGTTCTGCCTCTGCAAGGTCGAATGGAGCACGGTTTGCTTCTGCATTTCCGGCTATCAGATAAATTATAAAAGCCATCACAGCAGGCAGATGTCCCTTGAATATGTTCCATCCGTTTTCCTGGTAAGCTACAATTTCCTGAATATCCATTGTTCCACACAGAATAACCATTGTAAGAACACTCAGTCCGATAGAAAGCTCGTAACTGATGATCATAGCTCCGCTTCGTACGGCACCAATCAGAGTATACTTACTGTTACTACTCCATCCTGCAAGCAGAATACCTAATACTCCGATAGATGAGGCTGCCAAAACGAAGAAGACACCAATGTTCATATGCAGAATTTCTCCACCTTTGTTCCAAGGAAGGCATGAGAAAGTTAAGATTGAAGCCATGATAACCAGGAATGGTGCCAGTCCGTACAAAAACTTGTCGGAGTTTTTCAGGCTGATAATCTCCTTTGTCAGAATCTTTATAACATCGGCAGGAACCTGTAGCAATCCGCCACGTCCACCAACACGGTCCGGTCCGATACGGCATTGGAATGCCGCACATACCTTACGCTCCATATATATCAGAATGATGGCCAACACTGCATACATCACCATGATGAATATTCCCACGGCAATACCCTCTATGGTGAAAGCCAGCCATTCCGGCATCAAGCCACACATAGTGCTGTGAATCCACATCAGCACCGGCTCAAGATTGTAATAGTCAAACATTTTTCTTTCAATTAAAAGTTAATAATTAATAATTAAAAATGAACTGATGTTATCGCTCTTTGTTAATTACATACGCTCATTATTAATTTTTAATTTTTAATTATTCATTGTTTTCATCTGTCAATGTCCGGAATAACGAAGTCCAGCGTACCACCTATTGCTATCAAGTCCGCAATCTTCTGTCCGCGACACACAGTGTCCATTGTATCTACCAGTGGCAGTCCTGTTGAACGGTAGTGCAGACGGTAAGGATATTTGTCGCCATGACTTTCTATCATTACCCCAAACTCACCACGGCTGCTTTCCACTGAAGTTGAGAAGTTTCCTTCCGGAAGTTTTATTATAGCCTTAGTCTTCACACGGTATTCACCTTCAGGAATATTGTCTATAAGCTGTTCTATGATATGGCATGATTCCATTATCTCATCCATGCGCACCATATAGCGTGCGAAAGAGTCACCTTCTGTACGTGTGATTTCTTTAAAATCTACTTTGTCATACATGGCATAAGGATGATGCTTTCTAACATCGTTGCTCCATCCTGAAGCACGTCCTGTACCACCTGTAGCACCTAGTGATATTGCATCTTCGCGCGAGAGGACACCTACGCCTATAAGACGTTGACGAGCTATCACGTTACCGGTGAAGATATCATGATAATCTTTTATCACGCTGCGCAGATGCTTGATAAATTCCTTTACCTTGCGCTGGAAATCAGGATGCAAGTCTGCTTGCACACCACCTATCACATTGTAATTCTGTATCAGACGTCCACCTGTTGTCTCTTCCATAATGTCGAGAATCATCTCTCTCTCTCTGAAGCCATAGAAGAATGGAGTAAGTCCGCCCATATCCATCACCAGACAAGAGTAGAACAGCAAATGTGAGTCAATACGTTGCAACTCATCCATTATTGTACGGATGTATTGGGCGCGTTCCGAAATCTCTATACCGGCAGCTTGCTCGATACACATACATAGAGCATGACGATTATGATGGGCACTCAGATAGTCAAGCCTGTCTGTCAAAGCCAGAGTCTGAGGGTAAGTAAGACTTTCGTTCATTTTTTCTATACCACGGTGGATATATCCCAGAATAGGGTCGATTCGGCGGATATTTTCACCGTCGATAGAAGTACGCATACGGAGTACACCGTGGGTGGAAGGATGCTGAGGACCTATGTTCACTACGAAATCTTCGCTTCCGAACACTATATTTTCTTTGCCTTCTATTGTACCGTCAGGCATTAGGGTATATTCTTCAGTCACATCGGCGTTCTCTTCGTTCTCCATATTCAGCGGATTTGAATCCATGTCATAATCCTTGCGCAGCGGATAGCCCTTCCAGTCCTCTCGTAGGAACAGACGGCGCATGTCCGGATTACCTGTAAAGCGGATTCCAAAAAAGTCGAACAC
The DNA here is from genome assembly GCF_021531075.1 of Bacteroides caecigallinarum. Classification (GTDB taxonomy): domain Bacteria; phylum Bacteroidota; class Bacteroidia; order Bacteroidales; family Bacteroidaceae; genus Phocaeicola; species Phocaeicola caecigallinarum_B. The sequence continues at coordinate 52,207 of NZ_JADYTJ010000012.1, forward strand.
TTCGCGTTCCTTTATTTTGGCTGTTTTCCATAGGCTGCATACAGATGGCAGGAAAGCGTTATCCCTATCTGTAGTGACTGCTTTTAGCACCACGCGTTCGCCTGTAGAAGTACATTCCAGATAATATAGTGCTCCAAGTCCTTCTTCCCCCCAGTCCATACCTACGATGTCGCGCAGATAGTCCATAGGTCGCTTTGCGTCAAATCTTAGTCGTGAAGCTTCATTAAACAAATCTTCAGCCTTAACCAATATTATATTGTCTGCAATCATGTTGTTTAATTAAGAATTAATAGTTAATAATTGAGAATGAGTTGATGTCATACTTTAGTTATTAGTTCTAACAACTAACGACTTTCATTCTTCATTATTTTTTTCCTTGCGGTTTGCTCCACCAAGGAAACGTTCCACCTTAATCTTCCTTTGCAGCTGCATCATGCCGTAATAGAAAGCTTCAGGACGTGGAGGACATCCGGGGATGAATACATCAACAGGAATGATTTTGTCTATACCGTTCACCACATGATATGATTTTCTGAACGGACCACCGCTAATGGTACATCCACCTACGGCTACCACGTATTTAGGCTCTGCCATCTGGTCATACAGACGTTTCAGTACCGGAGCCATACGGTGTGTTATTGTACCCAACACCATTATCATATCCGCCTGTCGCGGAGAGTTACGTGTTACTTCGAACCCGAAACGGGCCATATCGTATCGTGCAGCTCCCAATGCCATAAACTCTATGGCGCAACAGCTGGTTCCGAAGGTTAACGACCAAAGCGAGTTACTTCTTCCCCAGTTTATCAGTTCGTCAGCTGTTCCAACTATCACTCCGGCTCCATCATCATTGAGTTGTTTTACCATTCGTTCCAGATAGTCGTTGTTGCGGAACTCTTCATACTGCATGCTGCGTATCTGCGTACGTTTTTTTACTTCCATTCCAGTGCTCCTTTCCGCCATGCATATGCCAGGCCTAAAATAAGAATACCTACAAAGAATGCAGCTCCACATAGTGCATACACCCCTGTGTGTGCCACTACTACTGCCCACGGAAAGAGGAATACAGTCTCTATGTCAAACATCAGGAAGAGGATGGCAAAGAGATAGTAGCCTGCCTTGAATTTTACCCACGATTCACCTCTGGTGGGGATACCACATTCGTAAGGCTCTCCTTTCTGTGGATTGAATGATCGTGGAGCGATTAGTTTGGCAATAGTCATGGCTGCTACAACCAATGCGATTGCCGTGAGAATCACTACGATTAAAAAAATAAAATACATGATTTATTTGTTTTATAGTTATTGTTTATTCTAGATAATCTATATGTTGTATGTGTGCGTACACGTCGCGCGTTTTCATGTATATATTACATTAAAAAAGATATCTAAATGATAATCTTTTCCAATGTATATATGTAATAATCTTTAGGTGAATGAATAAGATTTTGCGAGTTGGAGTAACATCCCGATTCAAAACGGTAGAGATTGTTGATACTATTGTTCTTTTGTACTCCGCCTATTAATGGTAGTATAGATTTATTGTTGTTGTTATCCTTACTGCTTGAATATATAATGCAAACAGGTATAGACAAATCAGCGTATATGGATTTGAGTATGTGGTTAATTGTGCGTATCAGGTAATTGTCTGAAGAAGATTCTTCGAAAGATAAGTTCTTTTCATTATTGGTTGATAGTATGTTTTCCGTACAGATATTTGTATTACATGCGGAAGCAACATCTTCCGAAATGCCTTGCAATACAAATAAAGACAGTAAAGTTACGAATATTATCCTCAACCAATAAATCATATAAAAAAACTCTTACCTATTCAATTACGCTTGCAAAGTTAGGATATATTTTGCGTATAAAGGTTTTTTATTATGTTAAAAAACAGATTATCCGAAATATTTCTCCAATTTTTTTATCATTGCGCCCAGACAGAAAACTACAACATGGTCATCTTTTTGAATTGTAGTGTTACCTGTAACAAGTATACCTTCTCCATTTCTTATCAGACCTCCAATTGTTGCTCCTTTTGGCAAACCTATATCCTTTACCGGTGCTTTGGTTATCTTTGAACCTTCTTTGACAATGAATTCAGCAACATCGGCATTGGCAAAAGTAAGACATTTTACATTGGATACATCAGCCTTAAGCATCATTTGGTAAATGTGGCTTGCTGCAATGTATTTTTTGTTTATCACAGTGCCAATGTCCAAACTTTCTGCCATACTTATATAATCTACATTTTCTACTTCTGCAACAGTTTTGCTTACTCCCATGCGTTTTGCTGCCAAACATGCCAGAATGTTTGTTTCAGAATTACCTGTCAATGCCACGAAAGCTTCAGTGTTCTTAATTCCTTCTTCCACCAGTAGCTCCATGTCTCGTCCGTCGCCATTTATCACCATAACATCGTCATCAACAATCTCTGTCAGCCTGTTGCATCTGTTTTCGTCCATTTCTACAATTTTGATTTTCATGTACTCAGGCAGATATTGAGCAGTACGTACGGCAATTCTTCCTCCACCCATAATCATTACGCTACGTACATCTGCTTCGTTTTCGCGTCCTGATATTTTTCTGATGTATGGAATATATTTTTTTGTGGTTGTGAAATATACTATGTCATTTAGTTTCACATAGTCGTCACCTCTTGGGATTATAGTTTCATTTCCTCTTTTTATGGCTACTATATGGAATGGAATACCTTGTCCTCCCAGTTCATGAAAAGGAACATTCAGAATTTCGGCCTGTTCCCTCATCTTGACTCCAATCATTATTAGTGAACCTCCGGCAAATTCCCACCATTGTTTTACCCAACTCATTTTCACGGCATCCACAATCTCTTTTGCTGCCAGCATTTCCGGATAAATAAGCGAGTGTACACCGAGTCCGCTAAAGAATTCCTTATGCTTTGGCAATAGATATTCATAGTTGTCAATACGTGCTACTGTCTTTTTGGCTCCAAGGTTATTTGCAAGCATGCATGCAGTCATATTTCTGCTTTCGTCTGGAGTAACGGCAATAAAAAGATCAGCACCTGCCACCCCAGCTTCCTTAAGGCCATTGATTGAAGTAGGAGAGTAGTTTACTGTCATCATATCAAGGTTGCTGCTCATTTTGCCAAGTCTTTCCTGATTTTCGTCAATCAGTATTATGTCTTGATCTTCACCCGCTAAAAGTTTTGCCAAATGTGTACCAACTGCACCTGCACCAGCTATTATTATTTTCATGAGTAATGTCTTTTATTTCAAACTGTTCGTTAATTGGATGATGGAACTGTAGATACTGTCTTCGTCAAGTCCACATATTTTATATAGCTCGTCTACACTGCCATGCTGCACAAAATTATCTTTGATTCCTATCCTTTTAATGGATACATCATATCCATTGTCGGACATAAATTCCATTACAGCACTGCCGACACCGCCAGCTAGAACGCCGTCTTCTATAGTAAGTATTTTTTTGAATCGCTTACCTATTGAGTCAAGCATTTCATAATCTAGTGGTTTGACAAATCTAAGGTCATAATGTGCTATGCTTACGTTTTTTTCACTTTCTACTCTTTCTATAGATTTTTTTGCTTTATATCCTATAGGACCAAGCGATATTACTGCAAGATCTTTTCCGTCCTTAAGCATTCTTCCCTTTCCTACAGGTATGGCTTCAAGATTACATCTCCAGTCGGTTAATACTCCTCTTCCCCTCGGATATCTTATCACGAATGGTCCCATATCCGGCAGTTGGGCTGTGTACATGAGTTTTCTCAGTTCATGTTCGTCCATAGGAACAGAAACTGTCAAGTTAGGGATTATTCTCATGTATGCTATGTCGAACATACCATGATGTGTGGCTCCATCTTCACCCACTAGTCCTGCGCGGTCAAGGCACATAATAACATTCAGTTTCTGTATGGCAACGTCATGTATCACATTGTCGTAAGCCCTTTGCATGAATGTGGAATATATGTTACAGAATGGTGTAAGACCATCTTTTGCCATACCACCGGAAAAGGTTACAGCATGTCCCTCTGCTATGCCTACATCGAAAACCCTGTGAGGCATTTCTTTCATCATAATATTCATGGAACACCCTGTAGGCATAGCAGGAGTAACTCCTACAATCTTATCGTTTTGTTGTGCCAGTTCAAGTAGTGTATTGCCAAATACATCTTGAAATAGTGGAGGTAGTCCTTCTGTGGCTGGCTTGATTTTTTCTCCGGTTGTCTTATCGAATTTTCCGGGAGCATGCCACTCGGTAGCGCACTCTTCGGCAGGTTTATATCCTTTCCCTTTTATTGTATGTATGTGCAACAGTTTTGGCCCGCTCATGTCCTTTATTTCATTTAGGACTTTAATCATAGACATAGTGTCGTGCCCGTCTATAGGACCAAAATATCTGATGTTCAAGCCTTCAAAAATATTTTGCTGTTGCATAAGCAATGATTTCAGACTGTTGTTGAATCTGATAATTGCATTTTTTCTTTCATCTGTAAGCAACCCCCATCTGGCCATTTGCTTCGACATCGTATTCCGGAAGCGATTGTATCCTTCTGAGGTGTGTAAGTTTAGCAGATATTGTTTCATGCCACCGACGCTACGGTCGATAGCCATATTATTGTCATTCAGTATAATTAATAGATTGTTGGGAGTGGCAGACGCATTGTTCAGACCTTCGAAGGCCAGTCCTCCACTCATTGAACCATCGCCAATTACAGCTACTATGTGTCTGTTTGTCTCTTTTTTGATGCTTGCACTTACAGCCATACCCAATGCTGCGGAAATGGAATTTGAGGCATGTCCGCATGTAAATGTATCATATTCGCTTTCAGACGGCGTAGGGAATGGAGCCAAACCATTTAATTTCCTGTTGGTGAAGAATTTGTCGCGCCTTCCTGTAAGTATTTTATGGGCATATGCCTGATGGCCTACATCCCATACAATGCGGTCGTAAGGTGTTCTGAATGTGTAATGTAATGCGACGGTAAGTTCTATTACTCCCAAACTGGAACCGAAATGCCCCGGATTGCGTGAAAGCTCATCTATTATCATCTCGCGCAACTCTTTACAAACCTCAGGCAGGTCTTCTATCGGTAGTTTGCGAAGATCTTCAGGACTGTCAATATTGTCAAGAAATTTATATGATGCTTTATGTTCCATCTATACATTAAATTAAACATTTCTTCCACAAAAGTAGTACAAATATATATATAGTCGTTACATTTGCAGTAAAAAATAATAAATATACAATGATATGGAACTGATTACCAAGGCTGAATTACCTGTAGGACAATGTGAAATAAAGCACTCTGACAGATTGATGCTGATAGGTTCCTGTTTTACGGAAAATATTGGTAATAGACTGATGGCCAGTAAATTCAGATGTGATGTTAATCCATTTGGAATACTTTATAATCCAATGTCAATACATGAAGCTCTTACTCAGCTTATAAATAAAAAATGCTATACTTCTGATGATGTGATGGAATATCGGGGAATGTGGTTCAGCATGATGCATCACAGTTCTTTTTCCTCTGACGACAGAAATATATGTCTGGATAATATAAATACTCGTATCGAGTCCAGTAGTGAATTCCTGCTTAAGGCAGACTGGATTCTTATAACTTTTGGTACGGCTCGTGTGTATACATGGAATGAAAATGGACGTATAGTAGGAAATTGTCATAAACTGAACGATAAATTATTTACACGCAGTATTCTTGATGTTGACGGAATAGTAGAAGCTTATTCAAGTCTTATTTCAAGTATAAGGGATATAAACCCTAACGTAAAATTTATGTTCACAGTCAGTCCGATACGTCATGCCAAGGATGGTATGCATGGTAATCAGATCAGTAAATCGGTCTTATTGCTTTCTATAGATAAAATATGCTTTTCTAATTACAAATGTTATTATTTCCCTTCGTATGAAATTTTAATGGATGAGCTTCGTGACTATCGTTTTTATGCCGACGATATGCTTCATCCTTCAGCTATGGCTGTAGATTATATTTGGGAAAAATTTTCAGAATCATTTTTCGGAAGACAGACTACAGATGTTATTAAAGCATGGAATGAGATAAGCCGTGCCTTAGGACATAAGCCTTTTAATCCTAAGAGTGAGGCATATGCCGGTTTTTTAAGTCAAATACTGTTAAAAATAGAAGTACTAAAAGAAAAATTCCCGTACTTAGATGTCGAAAAGGAAATGAAATTATGTCGAACACTATTGAAGAAATAATCTCCATACTGAATGCGGAGCGTGTGGGAAATGCGCCTGCCAGGATAGACTGGATACTTACTGACAGCCGGTCTTTGTGTTTTCCGGAAGAAACCCTCTTTTTTGCATTAAAGACAAAAAGGAATGATGGCCATAAATACATTCCAGAACTTTTTGACAGGGGAGTGAGGAATTTTGTTGTAAATGACTTGCCTCAAGACTTGTCGAAGTATAATGGATGTAATTTCTTGAAAGTTTCCAACCCTTTGAAGTCGTTGCAACGTCTGGCTGCACATCATCGTGAGTTGTTTGATGTTCCGGTAATTGGAGTTACCGGAAGTAATGGCAAGACTGTGGTAAAGGAATGGCTGTATCACATTATAAGTCCTAGTAAAGTTGTGACAAGGTCACCCAGAAGTTATAATTCGCAGATTGGAGTGCCATTGTCGGTGTGGCTTATGAATGAGAATACTGAAATAGCGATATTCGAAGCCGGTATATCGGAAATGGGGGAGATGGAAGAGTTGAAACCTATAATCCGTCCTACTATCGGTGTCCTTACCAATATAGGTGGTGCTCATCAGGAGAACTTCACATCCGTGCAAGACAAATGTATGGAAAAACTGCAACTGTTCAAAGATTGTGATGTGGTGATTTATAATGGTGATAATGAACTTATAAGCAACTGTGTTACGAAGTCTTTGTTCGGAGCGCGCGAGATAGCCTGGTCCATGAAGGATATGGAACGCCCTCTGTATATAGAAAGCATTGAAAAATTCAGTAATTACACTCAAATAAAGTATCGTTATTTGGGATTTATGAAGGATTATCGAATTCCTTTTATTGATGATGCTTCAATAGAAAATTCAATAAACTGTCTGGCTGTTGCTTTGTATCTTATGATTTCACCTGAAGAAATAGCAGAAAGAATGCTTACTCTTGAACCCGTAGCTATGCGTATGGAGGTGAAAGAAGGTAAGAACGGTTGTACGCTGATAAATGACAGTTATAATTCTGATTTTGCTTCATTGGATATAGCACTAGATTTCCTGGCACGCAGAACAGAAGATAAAGCCAGAAAACGTACTTTGATTCTTTCGGATATTCTTGAAAGTGGCCAGACCAGCAAACTCCTATACAGACAGGTGGCAGAGTTGGTGCATAGTCGTGGGGTTGATAAGATAATTGGTGTAGGTCCGGAGATATCTGCATCTGCTTCCAGATTTCAGATAGAAAAATATTTCTTTAATAAAACATCAGAACTTTTGGAGTCAGGTATATTGGAAACATTGAAAAACGAAGTGGTTCTGATAAAAGGAGCTCGTGTGTTCCATTTTGATGATATAACAGACTTTATGGAACTCAAGGTGCACGAAACCATACTTGAAATTAATCTTGGGGCTTTAACTGAAAATCTGAATTATTTCCGTAACAAATTGCGTCCGCAAACCAAGATGGTGTGCATGGTCAAGGCATCGGCTTATGGAGCAGGAGCTTTTGAAATAGCTAAAACTTTGGAGGAGCATAGGGTGGATTATCTGGCTGTGGCTGTTGCCGATGAAGGTGCAGATTTGCGTAAAGCCGGAATACATTGTCCTGTTATAATAATGAATCCTGAACTCACGGCTTTCAAAACAATGTTCGACTATCGTCTGGAACCGGAAATATATAGCTTCAATATTCTTGAGGAATTGATAAAGGCTGCAGAAAGAGAGGGAGTAAGTAATTTTCCTATCCACATAAAAATAAATACGGGGATGAATCGTTTGGGATTTGAACCATGTCAGATTCCTCAGTTGGTAGAAAGACTGAAACGTCAGACGGCCGTTATACCACGTTCGGTGTTCTCGCATTTGGTAGGAAGCGACTCTGACCGTTTTGATGCTTTCACAAGAAAGCAGATTGAAACTTTTGAGGATGCAGCAGCTGTGCTTCAGAGTGGTTTTTCCTTTAAAATACTGCGACATGTATGCAATACAGCCGGTATAGAAAGATATCCTGGGGCGCAATTTGATATGGTAAGGCTTGGAATTGGTCTGTATGGTGTAGATCCATATACCGGAAAGATGATTCACAATGTTGGCACATTGAAAACTACCATACTGCAAATACATGATGTAAAAGCAGAAGATACTGTAGGTTATAGTAGAAAGGGTAGACTTGAAAGGGATTCGCGTATTGCTGCAATACCTATAGGTTATGCCGACGGTTTGAACCGTAAGCTGGGAAATGGAAACGGATATTGTATTGTAAACGGTAAAAAAGCGCCGTACGTAGGTAACATATGTATGGATGTGTGTATGATAGACGTAACAGATATTCCGTGTAAGGAAGGTGATAAGGTGGAAATTTTTGGCGAAAATTTGCCTGTGACTACTTTGGCCGAATGGCTGGGTACGATACCTTATGAGATTTTGACCAGTGTATCCATGCGTGTGAAGAGAATATATTATCAGGATTGATAAGTTCTGGAAAAATGTCTTGACGTTTTGTCTAAAACGCTTTGTCGTTTTACTTAAAACGTCAAGTCGTTTTTTTATATTATATATTGATGTCCATATAATAAAAAAAGCACCCTGAATCCAGAGTGCTTAAATTCCTTTTATAAAAGATAATTTTTCAGTCCGTATCTTTTTATTTCTTAATACGGTTGTAACGGCTCATGAACTTATCAACACGTCCTGCTGTGTCAACCAACTTAGACTTACCAGTGTAGAACGGGTGAGAAGTGTTAGAAATTTCCAACTTTACCAATGGGTAAGTTTCGCCTTCGAATTCAATTGTGTCTTTTGTAGCACAAGTTGAACGAGAAAGAAACATATCACCGTTTGACATGTCTTTAAATACTACCGGACGGTAGTTTTCTGGATGGATTCCTTTTTTCATTTCAGTATATACTTTATTATTATTGTTTTTTTGACTAGCTGGTAACACTTAGTCGTGTGTAATGGTCTTTTTCGGGTTGCAAAGATATGCTTTTTCTTTTAAATGGAAAAACTTTGTGGCTGATTTTTTGTAAAATTCTTTTTCTGTAATGTCTTTATTATAATATAATGTGTATGAAACCTTTATTGCTGGTGTAAATATCTAACTTGCAATATCTACATTGCATAATGTGAGTGTCTGTCTAAAATAATATGGTAAATAGCTTTATGTATAATATTATTTGCGTATTTTTTCTTTTAAAAAGTATAACGTGAATGTATAAATTACTATTTTTGCATAGGAATTTAATCACTAACATTATAAATAGTAAAAACAATGGTTAATTACAAAGACTTAGGTTTGGTGAACACAAGAGATATGTTTGCCAGAGCAATCAAAGGTGGATATGCAATCCCTGCTTTCAACTTCAACAATATGGAACAGATGCAGGCTATCATTAAGGCTGCAGTTGAAACAAAATCACCTGTTATCCTTCAGGTTTCTAAAGGTGCTCGTCAGTATGCTAACGCTACTTTGTTGCGTTACATGGCTCAGGGTGCTGTAGAATATGCAAAGGAATTGGGTTGCGAACATCCTGAAATCGTTCTTCACCTTGACCACGGAGATACATTCGAAACTTGCAAGAGCTGTATCGACTCTGGTTTCTCTTCAGTAATGATCGATGGTTCACACCTTCCATACGAAGAAAACGTTGCTTTGACTAAGAAAGTTGTAGAATATGCTCACCAGTTCGACGTAACTGTAGAAGGTGAACTTGGTGTATTGGCAGGTGTTGAAGACGAAGTTTCTTCTGACCACCACACTTACACTAACCCAGAAGAAGTAATCGACTTCGCTACTCGTACAGGTTGCGATTCATTGGCTATCTCAATCGGTACTTCTCACGGTGCTTACAAATTCAAACCAGAACAGTGCCATGTTGATCCTGCAACAGGTCGTTTGGTTCCTCCTCCATTGGCATTCGACGTATTGGATGCAGTTATGGAAAAACTCCCAGGATTCCCTATCGTACTTCACGGATCTTCTTCAGTTCCACAGGAAGAAGTTGATACAATCAACCAGTATGGTGGTAAATTGGAAGCTGCTATCGGTATTCCAGAAGATCAGTTGCGTAAGGCTGCTAAGTCTGCAGTTTGCAAGATCAATATCGACTCTGACTCTCGTCTTGCTATGACTGCTGCTGTACGTAAAGTATTCGCTGAAAAACCAGCTGAATTCGACCCACGTAAGTATCTTGGTCCAGCTCGTGACAACATGGAAAAACTTTACAAGCACAAAATTATCAACGTATTGGGTTCAGACAACAAATTGGCTGAATAATTAGTACTGAAAGATACTATTACGAGGAGGCTGTCCATAACGGGCAGTCTCCTTTTTTTGTGCATACTTGGGGTAATGGACCTCTTGACCAGGTTTTCTGTATTCAATGTTTTTCCAGTTTTGGTGTTATTGTGTCTATGTAGTGTTGTGTTTAGTCGCTTTAGTGTTGTGCATTATCCGTTTTTTCTTTATTTTTGCATAAAAATTTAATCATTAATCATTTAATCTTCATTATTTATGTTCAACAAGCATCCTAAAGGACTGATACCTGCAGCACTTTCTAACATGGGTGAGCGCTTTGGCTACTACATCATGAATGCTGTACTGGTTTTGTTCCTTTGTTCTAAATTCGGTATAAGTGAGGAGAAAAGTACACTTATCTATTCATTTTTTTATGCAGGTATCTATTTGTTGAGCCTTGTAGGTGGTCTTATAGCAGATAGAAAGCAGAATTATAAAGGTACAATTATGGCCGGTCTGGTAATTATGGCCATAGGATATATTGCTCTGTCTGTTCCTGTTACAGCAAATTCCGGAAACACTACATGGTTGCTCACACTTACTTGTGTAGCATTGTTCTTCATTGCTTTCGGTAATGGGCTTTTCAAAGGTAATCTTCAGGCTATAGTAGGTCAAATGTATGATGACCTTGAAGCCGAGGCTGCTGCAAAAGGCGAAAAGGAACTGATGGAAGCTAAGGGTAAGAGAGACTCAGGGTTTCAGATATTCTATGTATTTATCAATGTTGGTGGACTTATAGCTCCGTTTGTTGCTCCTCTGTTGAGAAGTTGGTGGCTGAGTGCGCATAATATGGTTTATAATGCGAGTCTTCCGGCTCTTTGTCATGAATATATAAATAAAGGTGCAGACAAAATGTCGGCCGAAGCTATGGGAAATTTGAATCAGCTTATTTCTCAATGTGTGGGACAGACGCCGGATATGTTGGATTCTTGTAAAGTGTATCTTAAGATATTTAACGAAGGTATTCATTACTCATTTGTCGCTTCGGTAGCTGCAATGCTCATATCTTTGGTTATATTCTTTGTTACCAAGAGCAAATTCCCAAATCCGGGAAAGAAAGAAGCTGCTGCAGCTGTCACTTATACTGCCGAAGAAAAAGCAGCTATGGCGAAGGAAATCAAACAGCGTCTGTATGCATTGTTTGCAGTTCTTGGTGTTGTTATTTTCTTCTGGTTCTCTTTCCATCAGAACGGAACTTCGCTTTCACTCTTTGCTAGAGATTTTGTCGATACATCTACTATAGCCCCTGAAATATGGCAGGCTGTAAATCCATTCTTCGTGATTACATTAACACCGATAATCATGATGATTTTTGGCTCTCTTTCAAGAAGAGGAAAGGAAATTTCTACTCCTCGCAAGATAGCCATCGGTATGTTTATCGCAGGTCTGGCTTATCTATTCCTTGCAGGATATTCACTTGTGATGGGTTATCCTTCGGCTGCAGAATACAGAGATCTTCCTATTGACCAGCAAGTGAAAGCTGGAGCGTGGGTACTTATAGTTCTTTACTTCCTTCTTACTGTAGCTGAATTGTTCATCTCGCCACTAGGACTTTCATTTGTTTCGAAGGTGGCTCCGAAACATCTTCTGGGGCTTTGCCAGGGATTGTGGCTTGGTGCAACTGCTGTAGGTAACCTGTTGTTATGGATAGGCCCTCTTATGTATAATGCTATTCCTATCGCATACTGTTGGGCTATATTCATGATAGTATGTCTCATTTCTATGGGAGTAATGCTGTTCATGGTGAAATGGCTCGAAAAAGTGGCTAAATAACAGATTTTTAAATTAAATAGTCTAAATAAGAGGATATATCTTTTCGTGGTATATCCTCTTTTTTTCTTAAATTTGCAAAGACTGTTTTATTCTTGATTAAAATACTAAAAATGAGCGAAGATACATTTGATAAAGAGAACGAACTACAGGGGGGTGAAGGTCATTCCGATTATAAACCGGCTGATACGTCGAATGATGCTGTGAGGCATCAGCTGAGCGGTATGTATCAGAACTGGTTTCTTGACTATGCATCGTATGTAATACTTGAAAGAGCCGTACCGCATATCAATGACGGACTTAAGCCTGTGCAGAGACGAATTCTGCACTCTATGAAGCGTCTGGACGACGGGAGGTACAATAAGGTTGCAAATATCGTAGGTCATACCATGCAGTTTCATCCACATGGTGATGCTTCAATTGGTGATGCGCTGGTACAGCTGGGGCAAAAGGAACTTCTTATTGACTGCCAGGGAAACTGGGGTAATATCCTTACAGGTGACAGTGCGGCTGCTCCACGTTATATCGAGGCTCGTTTGTCTAAATTCGCTCTAGATGTGGTTTTCAACCCGAAAACTACTCAGTGGCAGTCGTCATACGATGGACGAAACAGGGAACCTATCACTTTGCCCGTGAAATTTCCTTTACTTTTAGCGCAAGGTGTAGAAGGTATTGCCGTAGGTCTGTCATCAAAAATTCTTCCACACAATTTCAATGAGTTGTGCGATGCTGCCATAGCTTATCTTAAAGGTGAAACTTTCCAGCTTTATCCTGATTTCCAGACTGGTGGCTCGATAGATGTGTCTAGATACAACGATGGAGAACGTGGCGGGGTAGTACGCGTAAGGGCAAAGATTTCCAAACTTGATAATAAGACTCTGTGTATCAGTGAAATTCCATACGGAAAAACTACATCTTCGCTTATAGATTCTATCCTTAAGGCCGTAGAAAAAGGGAAAATCAAGGTCAAGAAGGTAGAAGATAATACAGCCGGAAAGGTTGAGATTCTTGTTCATCTGGCTCCGGGTGTTTCGTCGGACAAGACACTTGATGCCCTGTATGCATTCACGGATTGCGAAGTGAATATATCTCCAAACTGCTGTGTGATAGACAATAAGAAACCGCATTTTCTCTCTGTGAGCGATGTGCTTAAGAAATCTACAGACAATACTCTGGATTTGCTCCGACAGGAACTTAACATCGAACGCGAGGAAAAGCTGGAAGCTCTACATTTTTCTTCACTGGAGAAGATATTCATTGAAGAACGTATATATAAGGATGCCAAGTTCGAACAGGCTGAAAATATGGATGCGGCATGCGAACATATTGACGACCGTCTTACTCCGTTCTATCCTAAAATGGTACGCGAAGTGACTAAGGAGGATATATTGAAGTTGATGGAGATAAAGATGGCACGTATCCTGAAGTTCAATAAGGATAAGGCCGATGAACTTATAGCACGTCTGAAAGGTGAAATAGAAGAAATAGACAATCATCTTGCTCATATCACAGATTATACCATCAACTGGTACGAGGGACTGAAGGCCAAATATGGCAAGAACTTTGAACGTAAAACCGAAATCAGAAACTTCGATGTTATTGTGGCTACCAAGGTGGCGGAAGCAAACGAAAAACTTTATATCAATCGTGAGGAAGGTTTCATAGGTACCGGGCTGAAAAAGGATGAATACGTGTGCAACTGTTCCGATATAGACGATGTTATAATATTCTATAAGGACGGTAAGTATAAGATAGTAAGAATAAGCGACAAGCTTTTCGTGGGTAAGAATATTCTGTATGTGAATGTTTTCAAGAAGAATGACAAACGTACGATATACAATGTGATATACCGCGATGGTAAGGATGGGGCGTATTTTATAAAACGTTTCAATGTCACCTCTATGATACGTGACCGTGAGTATGATGTCACTCAAGGTAATCCGGGGTCGAAGATAATGTATTTCACTGCCAATCCTAACGGTGAGGCTGAAGTGGTGAAAGTTGCTCTCAGACCAAACCCAAGAATAAAGAAACTGATTCTGGAACGTGATTTCAGTGAGATATCCATAAAGGGACGTCAGTCTATGGGAAACCTGCTTACTCGTCTGGAGGTTCATAAGATAAGTCTCAAGCATAAGGGTGGGTCTACTCTTGGAGGCAGAAAAGTATGGTTCGACTATGACGTGCTTCGTCTTAATTATGACGGACGCGGTGAATACTTGGGAGAATTCCAAAGTGAAGACTGCATATTGGTGGTACATAAAAATGGAGAATTCTATACCACTGATTTTGACTTGAACAATCATTATGATTCGGATATAATGATCTTGGAGAAATATGATCCGGATAAGGTATGGACTGCCGTGCTTTATGATGCCGACCAGCAGAATTACCCATATCTGAAGAGATTCTGTTTCGAACAAAGTTCTAAACGACAGAATTTCCTTGGTGAGAACAAACAGAATGAATTGTTGCTTCTTACTTCGGAAACATATCCGAGAGTGAATGTTGTATTTGGAGGTCACGACAGTTTCAGAGAGCCGCTGATAGTAGATGCCGAAGAATTTGTAGGAGTGAAGAGTTTCAAGGCCAAGGGTAAACGTCTTACCACTTTCTCTGTGGATAAGATAGAAGAACTGGAACCTATAATAAGAGAAGAACCCGAAGTGCAACCTGAAGCGGTTGAAGAGGAGAATAATGAAGAAGAAACAGTGAACGAAGATGACGGTCAGATGAAGTTATTCTAATATTATGTGTAGATTATATATATCAGCCTTGCTTATGCTATTGATGTCTTGTGTCAGAGTGTTGGCACAAGATTCGCTGTCGCATGATAAGTATCTCGTACGTTCTGTAATGATTGGTGTGGGAAAATCAAATGTATACGATACATATCTTTCACCGTTGGAATATTGCGGACCGGAGTTGAGATTCATGCATGAAAGTATGCGCATGACAAGGCTAATGGATGGGCATGTTTCTGCACAGCGCATAGTGCAGGTCAATGCGTCAAGCACTGACAATATTTCAAAATCGTCAAAATCATATTCCGGAATGTTTAACTGGACATATGCATTGCATTATCAATATAATGTGGATGATAGACTGAAAATATTGTTTGGTCCGATGCTGGATCTTAATGGGGGATTTATTTATAATACCCGTAATTCGAATAATCCTGCTCAGGCAAAAGTTTACGGCAGTATTGATGTTTCTGCGATGGCTATATATAAACTCAGAATAGCCGGTTATCCTATGACTTTCAGGTATCAGGCTAATCTCCCTTTTATGGGAGTGATGTTTTCGCCGGAGTATGGGCAGTCTTATTACGAAATATTTTCATTAGGACATGGTGGAAAAAATGTGTTGTTTACATCATGTCATAATGCTCCTTCGTTGCGCCAGATGCTTACTGTAGATTTCCCTCTAGGCAAGACTATAATGCGTGCCGGTTATCTGTGCGATATACAGCAGGCAAGGGTCAACAATCTGAAGAGCCATCTTTACTCGCATAATTTCATGATAGGCTTTGTTCGTAACTTCCAAATGCTGAGAGGAAAAAATAAGATAAGTCTTCCGGAAAAAGTTAGTCCGTTTTGATTAAATGATTTTTTGATATGAAACATAAGAATAACTCTTTATATGCAATATTGCTTTGTTTATCCTTGGCTGTGATGTCCTTATCCTGCATCCGAGAAGATGTTTCCGGTAATACTCCTCAGGCAAACTTTGAGTCGTTGTGGAGGATAATAGATGAACAATATTGTTTTCTTGACTATAAGAATGAAGCATATGGTTTGGACTGGGATGAAGTGTATTCAAGATATTCAAAGCGTATAACTTCAAATATGTCAAACTATAATCTGTTTGAAGTATTGTCGGAAATGGTCAACGAACTGCGTGACGGACATGTAAATTTAAGTAGCGGATACGGTACTTCGCAGTATAGAGAGTGGTTTGATGCTTATCCGCGTAACTTCAGCGATAGTATTCAGAGTAATTATTTAGGGAAAGATTATGTAATAACTTCTGGATTGACTTATCAGATTCTAGAAAATAATATAGGTTACGTGTACTGTTCCAGTTTCTCAGATGGAATAGGGGATGGAAATCTTGATTATATGCTGAAAGAAATGGAACTTTGTGATGGTCTGATAATTGATGTAAGAAACAACGGAGGTGGAAATCTGACTACAGCGCAGAAACTGGCTGCAAGATTTACAAATGAAAAGATACTTGTCGGCTATATGTCGCACAAAATGGGACCGGGACATGATGATTTTTCAAAACCGGAACCTGTATATGTTGAACCCTCGAATGGGGTACGTTGGCAAAGAAAGGCTGTAGTCCTGGCAAACAGACGTTCATATAGCTCAACTAACGATTTTGTAAATTGTATGAAGAATATGCCGTTAGTGACAATCATGGGAGATAAAACAGGAGGCGGTTCCGGTCTGCCATTCTCGTCAGAGATTCCAAACGGATGGTCAATAAGATTTTCTGCGGCTCCAATGTATGATGCTGAAATGAATCAAATAGAGTTTGGCATCGAACCGGATATTAAAGTTGATATGACAGAAGAGGATATTTTACGCGGAAAGGATACGATAATTGAGGAAGCATGTACTTTCTTGAAAAAAAATCAGTGAAATGTTTGCAGGAGTAAAAAAAATGCGTACCTTTGCATCGCAAATGAGAAATAAAGCTTCTCACGCGCCTGTGGCGTAATTGGTAGCCGCGCCAGACTTAGGATCTGGTGTCGTGAGACGTGTAGGTTCGAGTCCTATCAGGCGCACAAATTGTCTTTAGAGGAATTTCCAAAAGGATTTTCCTCTTTTTTGTTCTTGTAATCTCCTGAAATTCTGCGTATAACTGAAAGTGCTGCATTTTCATTAAAGGTTCGATAATTGTCTTTTTCCTTATCCCATAAAATACCTTGTGGAAATAGTAAGTTTTGGAGCTTTTGAGCTGTCTCTAAATCTGCATTTCTCCAAAAACTGCCTAAGTGACAGCACATTGCAAGTATATCATTTACACGGTTGTCAAGGTTCGATAAATCTTTATCAAACTTGGATAGCTCAAGGGTAATATTTGCTAAATCTGATTGTAGAGCCTCAACGGTCATTGAATAAATTTCATCATCTATTTCTCCCATACCATACCTTATTTTGCATTTCTTTAATTTACTCTCTTTTTCGCTTTTCTGCTTTTTTAACAGTGAAATGCTTTGCATGCGTTCATCTTGCTCTGAATTTATCATTTTGGAGATAATTTTTCTCATTATTCCAATAAATTTTTGTGGTATATCATAACTCTCTAATAGTTCTTCATATTTACTGTGCATTTTTTTAGCTGATACATTTGTTTTGCATCCTATACAATTACATTTATAGTAATTGATATTCTTTTTCTTTACCGTATATGCTGTAAAAGGTGTATGGTCTTTGGAACATAATACATGACGCTTTAGAGGGAACTGTGTAGCTTCTTTTTTGTGCTTGTAAACACCTGTACGCCCACTTAGTATTTCTTGTACCTTCAAAAAATCTGAATAACTAACTATGGGCGGCTGATTGCCGTCTATTATTTCATAGTTTAACATTTTATGCTTTATTTTTCCTGCGTAAAATACATTAGTCAGGATGTGGTGCAACTTTTGTTTTGAAAGAATTAAACCAAAAGGACGTAATTTTTCTATTATTTGGCAATTAGCCATACCTTGTAGTTTCCATTGGAAGGCTTTTCTGATTAATTGCCCATCCGAATTAATGGTAAAGGTTCTGTTTATGCTTTTCCCTTCCTTATCATAACCGATTGGTACAGCCCCACAATATACTCCACTTTTCAAGCAATTTTTACGCCCACTTGTGAATTTGTCAGTACGGTTTGCGTTATCCCATTCTGCAAAGCATAGCTTCATTTGCAACATCAGTTTTTGGCTGTGGTCAGCAGTATTTAGCCCTGTTGTAGCCTCAATAATGGTTACTCCTATATTCAATAAATCATTAAACATATTAATACCTTGTCCTGCATTTCTTGAAAACCTATCTATTACAGATACTATAACATATTTGATATTACGTTTAGTCTTGATTGCAGATATCATTTTCTTTATAAATATACCTGGTGTTTTAGCTGATTCGTGTTTTCCACCAAAATAGCCGTCCTTAACTATATTGTAACCATTAGATTGGGCATATTCAGTGCAACATAGTCGTTGTGATTCTAAGCTACCACCGTTCTTTTCTTGTTCTTTTGTTGATACACGTGTCCAAATTATACAATTCTTTTCCATAAAATTACTTATTATAAAATTCAATTACAATTTCCGCAAGTGATTTGAAATAATCAATTATCACGGTACTGTCTTCTTTGTTGAGGCTGTATTGTGTAAATAGCTCTTCATAATATTCCTCTATCATTAAATTAAATAATATATTCCGTACAATGACGGTTATTTGTTTTTCGCCTCTTGGATATTTTAATATACAAGACTTCTGTTCGGCATGGATTAACGTAAAACCATTGTCTCTTAAGGACTTATAATCTTTTTTGCAAATATACTACTGCAAATTATTGAATGCAAGTCAAGAAAGCCCCGACTATTATTCTGTCCAATATGTAATGCGTTGATAATCAACAATGATATATCTTGATTAAGATTAAGCATTTTTTAAGACCGATTTTTTATATATATTTAACGGAGACTTATATGTATCTAATTGACTATTACCATTTTCTTTTTGTTTTTCTTGTAAAAGAGAAAAAAGTATTAATTTTGTAGTGTTAATTAAAAAATAATATTGCCTATGGTATAGATGTAGTTATAAGACATATAATATAAAGAGCGTTAGCTTGTATCTTGTGGATTTCCAAAAATCGCCAATTTAACAGAAATCAACCAAAGATGACAAGGTAATGCCTGCGTCCTCATCGGCGTGGGCTTTTACTGTTGTATATGGTTGATTGGGTGTTTGGCGATACCTTGGAAGTCGGTACAGCGTAAAGTCCACGCTTTTTATGTTGTCTCCCTTCGCATTGGACTTATTTCTATTGTTTTTAATAATTAATAAAGTCAAAATCATTATGGATAATAGTACTATTATTGCTATTGCAATATCAGCGTTTATAATAATTTCGGGTGCACTTCTTTGGTATCTGAACAGAGAAAGACAACGTGTTTTCAAAAAGTATGGCAAACCAACACTTGAGATTGATTTTGGAAGGACCTTTTTTTATAATAATTTGGAATTGGCTATAATCAATGGTCAGGAGTTCAAGTATAGTGAAATAGAAAATTATGAGGTGTACAAACATTCGGAAGTGGTTGACGGTGAGGTCAAACATAACTATGAGATTAATATAATACTTGATAATGTAGAAT
>NZ_JADYTJ010000128.1 GCF_021531075.1 Bacteroides caecigallinarum
CAGGCGAATACACCTTCCGCAGCGATTCATTCACGCTGTACAGCCGGAGCGAGCTGGACGAGCTGGCCGCAATCCTGAAAGGCAGACTCTACAAGGGAATCCTGCCTGACTCTCTTGTACTTTGGGGATACCGCATGTATATTAAGGAAATATCACGTGAGCAGTGGAACGGTATGGGACAGCACGGACAAATCCGCATGAAATTCATGGGATACGGTCCGGTCAGAATACACACGGACAATGAAAACCATACCGTAACAGTATACAGAATCAACGACAGTATATAACCAATTATAAAATTAAGGAATATGGCACGATATGAAATCTCCAACGAAGTCAAGCCGCTCGACAGGCTTATCACAGGCTTTGCCTCCTCATGCGGCTATGAAATACAGACCGTATTCAACGACCTGCTGCGTTTCATCATCCACGGCTTCTCTCCGGGAGCACCGCCAATAAGCAACTGGAAATACAAGCGTCAGCAAAACGCCTCGTTCATGGAAATGACAGCCGAATGGACACGTATCATGCAGAGGCAGATAGGCAGGTCGGGCTGGTTCGACGCTTTCGGTGAACTCCACATGGCTTACTGCTCAAAACCGGGACAGCAGGCAAACGGACAGTTCTTCACGCCGTCACATATCTGTGAACTCATGGTCATGTGTGCGCCAGGTAAAAAAGAGACCGGACAGAGGATGGGAGACCCTACATGCGGCAGCGGAAGGCTTCTGCTGGCATACCATGCACACAATCCAGGAAACTATCTGGTTGGAGAAGATATCAGCCGGACCTGTTGCATGATGACCGTATGTAACATGCTCGTCCACGGATGTGTCGGGGAAGTAATCTGTCATGACAGTCTCCAGCCGAAGGCATTCACCGATGGATGGAAAGTCAACCAGGCTATGCCCTTGACGGGAATACCTTCTATAAGACGCATGAAGGAAGAGGAATACAGGAATCCTCTTCCGGAAAATATCGGACGCTTCAAAGAGGCAGTCCGTATCATCAACCTATTGGACAAATAATTACC
>NZ_JADYTJ010000129.1 GCF_021531075.1 Bacteroides caecigallinarum
TCTTCATTCAGTGCTATAAATATAAAAAATATTGGGAATTATGCTTTTGCTGGATGTAGTAATCTATCTTCACTTAATTTACCATCAGTAACGAATATAGGGAATTATGCTTTTAGTGGGAAAAAAGGTAATATTATAGGTTTAAACAAATTATCTTCAGTTGATTTCCCAGAAGTAAAGGATATTGGTGAGTATGCATTTGAATATTGTATGGATTTATCTTCTATAAATTGCCCTCTTGTAGAGACCATAGGTAAAGGAGCATTTTACAATTGTGATAAACTTTCCTATACAAACTTTCCTTCTGTATTATCTATTGGTGAGAAAGCATTCGAAAGTGCAGAAACATTATCCGTTATCGAGTTTCCTAAATTATCAATTATAGCCAAAGATGCTTTCTCAAGGTGTACAAATTTAGAGTCCATATATTTACCATCAGTAAAGTCTATAGATAATGGTGCATTTTTAGGTTGCACAAAGTTAAAATTTATTTCACTTCCAAATGTCTTGTCTATTGGCAATATAAAAAATAGCAGTTCGAGCAATGATGGAGTTTTTTATGGATGTTCGAACTTAAAGAATATTGATATGCCTATAATAAATAATATTGGAGATAGTTCATTTTGGGACTGTATAAATTTATCTTCTATAAACATCCCTAAGGCAGTAAATTTGGGTTCTTCCGTTTTTTTTAACTGCTCTAGTCTTTCATTTATAAATCTACCATCAGCTAATACCATTGGAAATAATTCATTCTATAAATGTTCACAATTATCTTCTATTTACATTCCCAAACTAGAAAGTATAGGATATAGCGCTATTTCTGCATGCCATAATTTATCTTCAATAATTCTTCCATCTGTTATAACTGTTTATGATGGAAATTTTTATGATTGTTCAAAGTTAACATCTTTAACTCTTTCTTCTCCAAATCTAACTTCCATGAATGCCAGATTATTTAACTCTACAAATATAAACTTAACACTTCACATTAATAAAAAGAATGAAGTATCAGGACTTTCAT
>NZ_JADYTJ010000130.1 GCF_021531075.1 Bacteroides caecigallinarum
CTTCTGATATAGACAAGAAGCTGCGGCTATACAATCAGTCCCTGTCCGAACCGTTCAAGGAAATCACCGAAGAAGACTACTATGACCTGCTGGATGTACTGCCACCCTTGCGCATGAGACAAAACTCGTTCTTTGTGGGAGAACCGTATTACGGAAATATATACTCTTTCTGCTTTACCCGTCAAGGAAGATATTTCAAGGGCCTGCGCTCCGTACTTACTCCGCAATCCGAACTGGACAGTCAGATAGACCGTCACATGGAAATCATCAACCGGAAAGCCGTGATCTCAAAAGAGGAAACAAGCAAAACAATCAGCGGAACCAGACTCATTCCCTATTATTTTTCACTGGACGGAAAACAGTCCGTATTCATCTGCAACCTTGTCATCCAATCAGATTCCAGAAAAGCAAGGACGGACATGGCGAATACCCTGAAAAGTCTTCGCCGGAACCATTATCAGTTCTATAAAGGAAAAGGACATTACGAAACTCCGGACGAACTGATAGACCATGTATCAGGAAAGAAGCTCACCCTTGTTTCCGACGGACATTTCTTTCAATATCCTCCCGGCAGGGAATCCGCAACTTTCATCGGACATATCAAGGAGACATCAGAGGAATTTCTTTTCCGGATCTATGACCGTGAATATTTCCTGTATCTCCTTAAAAGACTGAGGACCGTGAAAAAGGAATCGGCACAGGAACAAATAAATATCAAATCATAACATTCGGGGAAATGCGGTAGAATGACTGCCGTATTCCCTCATAAAAACAATACAAGTATGAACAAATCGAACACTCTATACTGGAAAACAGCCACAGATCCGGCTGAGCGCATTGAGGTCAGACTCGTCCTTAACAGTTATATCGACAATGACAATCTGTATGTAGGACTTGAATCCCGGTCTAAGGAGAATCCGGAATGCTGGGAATCCTACACGGACATCACCGTCAACCTCAATTCCCTTCCCCCGTTCCATGCCTATGTGGACAACCGGGACTGCA
>NZ_JADYTJ010000131.1 GCF_021531075.1 Bacteroides caecigallinarum
TTGGATGATTTGGCCTGTGATGTAGCCTTTTCTGCCTGTTTCTCGAAATTTTCCGCATTGACAAGCAGTCCCTGTACCTTCTGTATCGGTTGGAGTATGGTCTGCAGGAAGCCCATATCCAGTTCTGCCGGTGTTCCGTTCACGACCAATGGCACCATGTTCTGTCGCGTATCCTCTTTCAGGCTGTTCCGCCTTGGCATGACTGCCACACTCAGGCTGTTGTCCACTTTACGGATATTGATATTCAGATCCGTACCTGCTGTAATCATCTGATAAATTGATTGAAAAAACATAATTGAAAAATTTTATGGTTATACATAAGTTTCCTTGAAGAATTCTTTCAGAATATTCTCTCTGTCCGGATTGCTGGAAATATCACGTAGCGATTCCAGATAGTAGCCGATGTTTTTAGGCTCATCAACTGTATTGGGCAGACGTCTTTTAACCGGTCTGATATGTTCGCTCTGTGGCCATGCAGTCGGCATGACAGGAGCTTGTGAGGTTATAGCAACTGTTTCCATATATGTATATTTATATTGGGGGTTATGCGACAAATAATCCTACAATGAACAGAAGAATAAGAATCTTGAAAATCATGACCAGTATCCTGAACAGGAAACCGATGAACCCTCCTGCAAGCAACAGCAGCGTAATCATTCCGGTGGGGACAATCCCTTTACTTGTCAGCAGACATATTCCGGTAATCAGGAATATCGCTGTTGCATGTCTGCCGATCTTTCTGATAATCTGTAGTTTCATAATCCTTAATTTTATGAATGAATAATCCCATCGGGATGTGTTTTCCCGATTTTATAGGCCTCCAGCCTCTTGGATTGCCTTTTTGCGCAAGGCCTGGCAGGAAAAAATACCGGAGCGCAGCGAGGATGATTTTTTCCTGTCCAGCCAAGCCCTTGAGGGCAGCCTTGCGGCAAAAGGCAGGCAATCCAAGACCTTTGCCGCTTAAAAGCGGAAAAACAGATTCTTTTCTGTA
>NZ_JADYTJ010000132.1 GCF_021531075.1 Bacteroides caecigallinarum
GGTCCCGACTTACCCTGATCCGATTAGCGTTGATCAGGAAACCTTAGTCTTTCGGCGAGGGGGTTTCCCACCCCCTTTATCGTTACTTATACCTACATTTGCTTTTCCATACGCTCCAGAGTGGCTCGCGCCACGCCTTCGACGCCGAATGGAATGCTCCCCTACCAATTGGAAACAATTGCCTTGCGGCCATTGTCCAATTCCATAGCTTCGGCAGACAACTTGATACCCGATTATTATCCACGCCAAATTCCTCGACTAGTGAGCTGTTACGCACTCTTTAAATGAATGGCTGCTTCCAAGCCAACATCCTAGCTGTCTTAGCAATCTGACTTCGTTAGTTTAACTTAGCTGTCATTTCGGGGCCTTAGCTGATGGTCCGGATTGTTCTCCTCTCGGGCACGGACCTTAGCACCCATGCCCTCACTCCCGGGGTCGAACTGATGCGCATTCGGAGTTTGTCAGGACTTGATAGGCGGTGAAGCCCTCGCATCCAATCAGTCGCTCTACCTCACATCAGTAATCCTCGAGGCTGCACCTAAATGCATTTCGGGGAGTACGAGCTATCTCCAAGTTTGATTAGCCTTTCACCCCTACCCTCAGCTCATCCAGAAGCTTTTCAACGCTTATTGGTGCGGACCTCCATCTGGTGTTACCCAGACTTCATCCTGGCCAAGGGTAGATCACTTGGTTTCGCGTCTACCGCATCCGACTCGACGCCCTGTTCAGACTCGCTTTCGCTTCGGATCCGGGTCTCATGACCCTTAACCTCGCCGGACACGGTAACTCGTAGGTTCATTATGCAAAAGGCACGCTGTCACTCCTTACGGAGCTCCAACCGCTTGTAGGCGCACGGTTTCAGGTACTATTTCACTCTTCTGTTCGAAGTGCTTTTCACCTTTCCTTCACAGTACTGGTTCACTATCGGTCTCTCGGGAGTATTTAGCCTTACCGGATGGTCCCG
>NZ_JADYTJ010000133.1 GCF_021531075.1 Bacteroides caecigallinarum
TTTAAAGACAATTCTGAGATATCAATCTATCATAGAAATATCCATCCTCTATCTTTCATACCCAACCTAAGAGCTTTCTATTCATAACAAACAGACTCCTTAAACAATATTATTTCAAGTGTAAATTATTAAAGCAGTAGTTCATAAATGTAAAACTAATCAATTATTACTTTTTTTAATATAAATATTTTTGTATGTGTACTAATTATTTTATTTTTACGCTTATAAATGTATCTACTTTTTATGTGATACACACTAATAGAATTTATTATCAAGTTTCATATAAATTGTCGCTTGATAATAATCACAATACTAGCAAAAATAAAGTATCATTATAACAGTAGAATCATTACTATTCCTTAAATACTATTTTATTTAATATGAAACACAATGATTTAAAGGACGAAGAATGGATAAAGATATACAAAAAAATTGATTCAGTAATAGTATATTTCACCATCAATGAAGGAGAAAAACAAGATCTTTATCATGATGCATTGTTACATGTAGTAAAACGATTTGCAACTAATTACCATGAAAAGGGGAAACTAGATACTTGGATAAAAAAAGTGGTCATAAACTTTTGTAAAGACAGAATTACAGAATACAAACGGAAAAACACATCATATTATGAAGAACTACCATACAAACCTTTTATATTCCACAAATGCAATATAGAAGAAATAAAAGACAAAAGAGCTTTAGATATATTGGAAGAATCTATAAACGAACTAACTATATTCGACAAACAAATCATTATTGGAAGATTAAATAATGAATCATATTTATCTCTGGCACATAAAGTCAATAAAAACAAAAATACAATTATAAGGCACTACAAAAAAGCACAAACAGTGCTTCAAAAAAAGATAAACCAGAAATATTACGAAAAATACGGAACTAAATATAGAGAGAACATAGATTGAAAACCTCATTCCATAAGGGCATTCAATATAAACATC
>NZ_JADYTJ010000134.1 GCF_021531075.1 Bacteroides caecigallinarum
GACTCCCGGTTCTTACTGCCTATAAACGGTCTGCATGCCGTATAGACACATGCGGCGGTAAACGGGACAAACAGTATCCAGAGAACGGCCTTGCGCTGTTTAACGGTAAGTCTGTGGCAGAACCTCCTGAGTTGAAGGTCCGCCTGTCTCGTCAGGTTCCTTTTCATCGCTCTACGCTCCTTATGTCCTTGTTTTCCAGTATGGTCAGATGTTCGATGATAAAGCCGTTGGGGTTGTCATCGGAACGGGACGTATTCTGAAGCTGGCAGTCAGTCACCAGCGAACGTTCCGTCACATTACTCTCACGGATAATCATCTGGCGGGCATACGTCCTGGCCCTGTAGGGGTATCCGGAAAAGTCGCAGACCACGCTGTCCACCCGTACCACCTGATTGATATTACCGGAAATGAGACGGTTGTAATATCCTTTCTCGGCAAAATCCACATAGTAATGATAGGCGCTTTTGTCCGCCAGCTGCAAGGCACGGTTGATATTGTGCTCGATGGCATCCTTCTGTGGTGACAGCCCGAAAAAAAGCTCATGGAACCTTCTTACATGCTCCCTGGCTTCAGCCGGACGGTTCTGTGAAAGATCCTGTGAAAGGGCAAGCATCAGTGACTTGCCGCCATCGAGTACATAAATTTTCTCACGCTGTTTCTCCGCAAAGCGGTATGAGTTCCACAGGGCAAAGACGGTCACAAGCGTGCAGCATCCGACAAAGACCGCAAGCATCAGGCGTATCCGTCTGAAACTGCTTTCAATATTGGTCAGTGATTTGAATTCCATCTGTTTTCATGATTTTTATGTTCCTGTTCTGTTTATTTTCCACGCAGACGCCCTCCGATATTTCCCAGTCCGGAACCTGCGGCACCGGCTGCAAATCCTCCGGCCTTGGTCGCGGTACGGTTGATGTT
>NZ_JADYTJ010000013.1 GCF_021531075.1 Bacteroides caecigallinarum
GTATAGATAATCTTAGTAATAGAACAAATATATCTCAACATCTCATATCTCCCATTAATTGTCTGCTATGTTTATTGAATTATAATATCTAACTTTGCGCATAATTGTTATATTGATAATTACATTGTAGAAATGGGCAATTTTAATTCTTTTATAGACAAATTAGACATGGACTTCTGGCATGAGATTTGTGCTAAGAACGGTAAACTGTGTCATTATAAAAAAGGAGAATTCTTTGTGCAACAGGGGGATGTTATACGATATATGGGAATCGTGAAAGAAGGATATTTTAAATATGTCGTAACAGATTCAAAGGGTAACGAACATATAACCGGTTTGGCGTTGCCAGGGGAATTTGCCGGTGACTATTTAAGTACCATTTACAAAACACCTTGTATGACCAGTCTTGTCGCTGCAACAAATGTGGAGGTTCTGGCATGTAATTGTGAAGTACTCAATATAGTATTCAATGAGAACAGAGAGCTTCATCAGCAACTCTCAGATTTACTGTTCCATGACGTTTATAAACGATATTTAGATATGCACCGTTTATCACCCAAGGAACGCTATATCGCTTTATTGAAAAGATGTCCTGATATTCTTCAAAGCATATCAATTAAAGAAATTGCCTCTTTTCTGAATGTTACACCAACCTATCTCAGCCGTATCCGCAAGGAAATTACTTTTGAGAACAAATGATTTTATCAGATGAACGAGTTCAATACATACCTCAATAACTTAGACTATTCTTTAATTAAAGATTTATGTGAAAGGAAAGGAAAAGTGTGTACTTATCGTAAAGGAGATTTTTTTATCCGTCAGCATGAAAAAAAGCGTTTTGCGGGATGGGTGGAAGATGGTACCTTTCAATATACTCATATTGACGAAGAGGGAGAAGAACATATCGTAGGGTATTCGTTTACAAATGAATATGTATGTGACTATTCCTCATTCATGAAAGGTAGCTTGTCCTTGGTAAGCATTCAAGCAATAACTGATTGCTCCGTTTATGAAATATCACACCATGATATGATTGAATATTGGGAGACAAACATGGAAACCCAACGATTCGGAAGATGCGTAGCTGAAAACCTGTATGAAATGGTATATGAACGACTGCTCGATTCGTATTGCAGTCCTGAAATACGATACAAAAGACTGATGGAGCGTTGTCCTAATCTAAAAGAAGCAGTACCTTTGAAAAACATTGCTTCATTCTTGGGGGTGACTCCTGAAACAGTCAGTCATATACGCCGAAAATTGAGGAAGTAACCGTATTTTTTAACATTTAGAGAAAAAGGTCTTGAAATATTTCAAGGCCTTTTTTATTTATTATCACGTACTTTGCATTTAAAATCAAAGTTTCAATAGGAATATAATCAGGAATCTTCTATTATGGCCATACTTGTAAAAGTGAAAATATGTCGCTTCCTACATTATCATTGACAGAGTTTATGAGAAAAAGCAATGTCAATTTTATGCAATTGGAATATGATTCTGCTTACAACTCTCAAAGTAGTTTGAGAATTGTGTCGCTCAGGACATGTATATTTGCAAAATAGCTATCATGTAATGGTCTTAGATAAAAGCAT
The DNA here is from genome assembly GCF_021531075.1 of Bacteroides caecigallinarum. Classification (GTDB taxonomy): domain Bacteria; phylum Bacteroidota; class Bacteroidia; order Bacteroidales; family Bacteroidaceae; genus Phocaeicola; species Phocaeicola caecigallinarum_B. The sequence continues at coordinate 1,593 of NZ_JADYTJ010000013.1, forward strand.
AAAGTGTGAAATAAGCAGAAGTGATATAGAAAGTATAGAGAATAATCTGTTGAAATATGGATTTATGAGAGACGATAAGAGTTACAATTATACGGATAAGTTTAGTGATACAATCCATACTGCAAAATTTATAAATGCTGCAGAGTTATCTGAATTGTTCTTTTCCGTTCCCAGGTGGATAACTGTATTAATGATAATACGTAATATCATTATGAAACCTTTCGGTCTGAAAAAAGGAAGATGTTTATCGGATTTAGTGCATATAGAGTCCGAGAACCTGGCAACAGTAAGTAAAAATGACAAGCATCTTGATTTGGAAATAGCCTTTATAACCGAGCGTATGGAATGTGATAGTCAACGTATATCTGTAAGTACAAAAGTCAGATTACATAATCGTTTTGGAAAATGTTATTTTGCCATAATTAAACCGTTCCATAATTTAATTTGCAAGACGCTCTTGCAACGAGCAAAAAACAACATTGAAAAATCTGTTTGCAGATAAGCATTATAATGCACTTGCAATCAATAAAGAAATAAAGGATATGAATATAGATTATAAAGTCGGAGATTTTATCTATGATGCAGATATTTATGATGGGTTTAATAAATTTCTTTCCGATTTAGAGTTTTACAAAAAATGGTTACCAAAAAATAAAGAGGCCAAAATACTTGAACTTTGCTGTGGAACGGGAAGACTTACGATTCCAATAGCAAAGGATGGCTATGACATTAAGGGCGTTGATTATACTTCATCCATGCTTGAACGGGCAAAGGAAAAAGCACTTCAAGCCAGATTAAAAATAGATTTCATTGAAGCGGATATAAGAGAATTAAACTTGGGAGAGAAATTCGATCTTATTTTTATTCCGTTCAATTCTATTCATCATCTGTATAAAAATGAAGATTTGTTTGAGGCATTGAACACTGTTAAAAAACACCTGAAAGATAACGGTTTGTTTTTATTGGACTGTTTCAATCCCAATATCCAATATATTGTTGAAAACGAACGGAAACAACATGTTATGGCTGAATATACGACTAATGATGGAAGACGCGTATTGATAAAACAAAGTATGCATTATGAAAGTGCATCTCAAATCAATCGTATAAAATGGCAGTATTTTATTGACGGTACATTTCATTCAGTACAGAACATGGACATGAGGCTATTCTTTCCACAAGAGTTAAATTCATATCTTCATCAAGCGGGATTTAGTGTTGTCCATAAATTCGGTGATTTTGCAGAGTGTGAATTTAATGATAATTCTGATAAGCAAATATACATTTTAAAACTCACTAGCTAATTTATGTAATCAGCTTTTAAGCCTGATTATTGTAAGTTTTTTTTAAGTAGTTATGTTACAAATAATTAGAATTTAGATTATGAAACGATTAATGATTTTATGTATCGGACTTTTGTTTTTCATCCCTATTCAATTGAATGCAAGAAAATATTTTTGTGAGATTAAAGGTACTAACAAGACTTTATCGGCAGGTCTGAAGATTGTTTTTGATTTTGGTGAAAGTTCTGTATATTCTATATGGAACGGTTTGAAAAGTCAGCAGAAAATGGTAGATGAGGATGGTAAGGAAATAGATTTTAATAGTATGGTGGATGCTGCGAACTATATGTCTGAAAAAGGATGGAATTTTCAGCAGGCATATACTTCATTCTATAAAGGGAATGTAATACATCATTGGATTTTCTATAAAGAAGCGGATTCTCAGGAAGAGGCAGGAAAAGGAATTATAACAAAAGAAACTTATAAACAGAAGCAATGGAGTGGAAGAAATTAAAGAAGTTGGCAACAACAGAATATAACAACGCTGCAAATCTCTCATTTCAGGTTTGCATGGAGTGTAATGATTTTACCCAAGAAGGATTTGAAACTTTCAAAAGTTTTGTATACGATATTTCGCTAATGGCTGAACTTGATATATATGGAGCTTTTGACAATGATAGACTAATAGGTATTATTGGAATCAAGAGAGAAAAGCAACATATATCACTTTTTTTTGTACATAGGCAATACCATCGGAAAGGGATAGGAAGCTCTCTTTTTAACTATATGATGGAAGACTGCAAATTTACCAGAATATCAGTCAATTCTTCAACGTATGCTGTCCCATTCTATCAATCATTAGGATTTAAGGTTGTTGGTGATAAAGAATGTAATAGAGGGATATTAAGTATTCCAATGGTTAAATATTGATGACTTGATAATCATTGCATGCATTGTCTGGCAAATGATATGTAACAGGTCTTTAAATCAGCCATAATATATAATTCAAGAATATTCTGACTGTTTCGTAAGTTTTTTATTATTCGGTGATTTAATAATAGGTATTATTAGAATTAACAGGAAGGAGCAATATATATAGTTTCTTGTATCCAAGAAATGTGACAGTTTCTTTGATGTACCTTTTGACCGTAAGAAATGGATGTTTGTCGGCACACTTGACAATACTTTCAAAATAGGCAAAAAACTTTCGTTTGAGTTGACAGGTAACATACAGACACCTTTCATATAGGGAACATTGGATCTTGCAAGTGCATTCAATCTTACAGTCGGAATGAAATGGAATTTTGCCAAAGACAAATATTCGCTTACTGCACGTTGCAGTGATATTTTTAATTGCAGTATGCCAGATATGAAAGTCCGTTTCAAAGGGAAGTATTTGGATATGAACACAGGATTCTATACGCGTACAGTATCTTTGAACTTTACATACCGTTTCGGTGGATATAAAAAACAGGAAGTGAAAGTGGTAGATACATCACGATTTAGAAGATAACACACTTAAAAATAGGTTGTATAATGAGATTATCATTAATAGTATCTAATTATATTAATCATTAGGATTCAAGGCTGTATATAATATAAAGTATAATAAGTGTTTCTATGAGTGAAGACTACTGTTGCTGTTTTTCTGTATAGGTTATATGGCTGTAAAATGCGAGTTATGAATTCTATCTTTAGTGAAATATAAATTGATGATTACTTTTTTGTATGTTATAACCCTTTTAATGACTTATAAAAATCTGTTTTTTCATTTATTGTCGTTTCGGCAGAAAAATATTATCTTTGTATCGTATTTTTAGTCAGATGGATAATAAAATAAGATATAATGATTTTGGATGTTTTCTGGCGAAACACTTTCCGTTTAAAGTTCAGAAAATTTCAGTCAACGCAGGCTTTACATGTCCTAACCGTGATGGCAGCAAGGGATATGGAGGATGTACTTATTGTAACAACCAGACATTCAATCCGGAGTATTGCCGGACAGAAAAGTCTGTGAGACAGCAACTTGAAGAGGGAAAGGAGTTTTTCTCAAGAAAGTATCCCGAAATGAAATATCTTGCATATTTCCAGGCTTATACAAATACTTATGCAGAACTGGAGAGTCTGAAGGCCATGTATGAGGAGGCGCTTTCTGTTGATGGAGTAGTGGGGCTGGTTATAGGTACTCGTCCGGACTGTATGCCCGATTCTCTTCTTGATTATTTGAAGGAACTGAATGAAAGGACTTTCCTCTTGGTGGAGTATGGTATTGAGAGTACAAACGACGCTACACTGAAACGCATAAACCGCGGACATGATTTTGCATGTACTGCTGATGCTGTGAGGCGTACCGTTTCAAGAGGTATAATGACAGGAGGACACGTTATATTGGGACTACCCGGCGAGGATAATGACATGATTATACGTCAGGCTGAAGATATATCGTCGTTGCCGCTCACTACGCTGAAGATGCATCAGTTGCAGTTGATAAAGGGAACAAGAATGGCGCACGAGTACGATGAATGCCCTAAGGATTTTCATTTGTATACGGCCGACGAGTATATCGATCTTGTATTAGACTATATAGAGCACTTGCGTCCCGACCTGGTATTGGAAAGGTTTATTTCGCAGTCGCCTCGCGATTTGCTTATTGCCCCCGATTGGGGACTGAAGAATCATGAATTCACTGCGAAGCTGAAGAAGAGGATGGTAGAGAGGGATTCATATCAAGGAAAAAAAATAATCAATATATAAATAACAAATTCATAATAAAGATGGAAATTAAAGGTAAAGTACATTACGTAGGTGTGAACGACCGCACCAAAGCATTGTTCGAAAATCTTTGGCCGTTGCCATACGGCGTGTCATACAACTCTTATCTGATAGCGGATGATGAGATGGTGGCATTGGTGGATACAGTGGATGTTGCATTCTTCGAAGTATATCTGAAGAAAATCCGTAGCATTATAGGCGACCGTAAAATCAATTATCTTATTATAAACCACATGGAACCTGACCACTCAGGCTCTATCGCTCTAATCAAACAGTATTATCCTGAAATCGTTCTTGTAGGAAACAAGAAGACTTTCGAAATGGTGGAAGGATATTATGGTGTAACTGGCGACCGTTATGTAGTTAATGATGGTGACTTCCTGAAACTTGGTTATCACAATCTCCGTTTCTATCTGGTTCCTATGGTTCACTGGCCAGAAACAATGGTTACATACGATGAGACTGACGGAATCCTGTTTGCTGGAGATGCTTTCGGATGCTTCGGAGCTTTGAACGGTGGATGCATTGACAAGAATATCAATACAGATATTTATTGGAACGAAATGCGCCGTTACTATGCTAACATCGTAGGTAAGTTTGGTAACCCTGTACAGAAAGCTTTACAGAAACTTGGCGGATTGAAAATCAATACTATCTGTTCTACCCACGGACCTGTTTGGGAAGAAAAGATTCCTCAGGTTGTAGATATGTACGATAAGATGAGTCGCTACGAAGCTGAAGAAGGTGTTGTGATAGCATACGGAACTATGTACGGCAATACAGAGGAACTGGCAGAGGTTATAGCTGAAGAGTTGAGCCGTCAGGGTATCAAGAACATTATCATGCACAATGTTTCTCACACTCATCATTCATATATCCTGGCTGACGTATTCAAGTACAAAGGTCTTATCGTGGGATGTACTACATACAACATGAACCTTTATCCTGAAATGGAATCACTGTTGAGCAAAATCGCTGCCCGCGAAGTGAAAAACCGTGTGATGGGTTACTTCGGTTCATATACTTGGGCAAGTGCTGCAGTGAAGAAGATTGGCGAATACACAGAAAAGCTGAAGTTTGAAGTCGTAGGCAACCCTGTAGAAATGAAACAGGCAATGAAGCAAGACAACTATGCTCAGGCAAAAGAACTTGCAAAGGCTATGGCTGACCGTTTGAAAGCTGACAGAAAGTAATCAGACTTTATAGATATAATAAGAAACAGATTGTTCCGTATACGGAATAGTCTGTTTTTTTATGCTATAATTATTTTGCCATTTTCTTGCATAAATGTCATTTATAAGTTACCTTTGTGCTATGGACAAGATAAGGCAAGTCATCACGTATAAATCGTATTTTGAAGATTTCTTTAAGGAATAACCTTTAAAGGTCAGGACAAAGATAATCAAGATACTTGATATCATTGAACAGATAGAAAGAATACCTTCTACTTATCTTAAATATATTGAAGGTACTGACGGGCTGTTCGAAATACGTGTGCAGTTAGGTAACAATATCTTTAGGATATTTTGTTTCTTTGATGGTTCTAAGCTGGTAGTATTATTAAGTGGCTTCCAGAAAAAAACTCAAAAGACTCCTAAGGGAGAAATAGAAAAGGCTGTACGTCTTATGTCCGAATATTATATTGAAAAAGAAAAGGAGGCAGGAAAATGAATACAACATCACTTGATCAGATTAAAGAGCGTTATTATGGAGAAAAAGGAACTCCTGAACGTGATAATCTGGAAAGAGAACTTGAAGCTTTGCGTATAGGGATAAAAATTCGGGAAGCAAGAGAGAAAATGAAATTAACCCAGTCTGAATTGGCGGATCGTATTGATAGAAAACGGTCTTTTATATCAAAAGTTGAGAATGACGGTGGAAATATCACTCTTAAAACTCTTTATGATATAGTAGAGAAAGGGTTGGGCGGTAAATTGAAAATAGAAGTCCAGATATAACATTAGTGTTATTATAAAATGAAATACAGGCTATTACGAGAGTGTAAACTAACGTAACAGCCTGTGTCTTTATTATTTTATATTGTTTCGAATCTTGCTAAGATAGGCATGCATGCCTTCAGCATCTTTACGGCTTATGATGTCTAGAAGCTCGTTCAGTTCTGTTCGTATTCCTTCCACCTGTTTAGGAGTTCGTGGATTGAAAAGAATTTCCTGAAGCAGATAATCATCTTCGTTTAATACACCTTTTGCTATTGCCATATGACGTTTGAATGTTGTTCCGGGTGCATCCTGGTGTTTCATTACTGCCGCAAACACGAATGTCGAAACAAATGGTATTGACAGCGAATAGGCTACTGTGTCATCGTGCTCGTCGAAAGTGTATTCAAAGATGTTTAGTCCGAGTCTCTGATAGAGATCCTTGAAAAATACTTTACCTAGGCAGTCGCCTTCCTTTATTATTATGGCATTCTCGGAACTCAGCTGGTCTAGGTTGGCGAATGTGGGACCGAACATAGGGTGGGTTGATACATATCTGAATCCACAGTTTACGTAGAAATCCTGAAGCCCTGTCTTTACTGATGCGATATCACTGATTATACAGTCTTGCGGTATTACAGGTAGCACTTGGCGGAATGCCTCGAGTGTATATTTCACTGTAGCTGCATTTATTACAAGTTCTGGTCTGAACTCTTTTATTTCATCCAATGATGTAAAACGCTGGCAGTTGTACACGAAACGTAGGTTTTGTGGTTTCACATCGTAAACTGCAACTTCGTGGTCAAAACTTAATACATCTGTAAAGAAGGAGCCCATTTTTCCTGCTCCCAATATCAATATACGCATTTTTTTGAGTTTTTTACTTGTTTATTATTTCCATCTGCTGACGTACGCTTTCTTCGTGTATAGCCTCGAATACGTGTTTAACAAATTCAGAATCCATACCGCATAATGAGCCTTGTGCTCCTCGTTTGTCCAGGATTTCATTGTAACGTCCTGTCTGGAGGATAGTCATATTATGTTCTTTCTTGAATGTTCCTATTTCGCGGCACACACGCATACGTTTTGCCATAATCTCCATAAGTTCGTTGTCGCAGTCGTCAATCTGGCGTCTCAACTCATTCAGGTTTTCTGTTGTCTGGTGTTCTTTACGGATAACCAGCAGATTCAGTATGTAGTCAAGTACGTCTGGAGTAACCTGCTGCGATGCATCGCTCCATGCACAGTCCGGATTGCAGTGTGACTCTACTATAAGTCCGTCGAAACCAAGGTCCATAGCCTGCTGACAAAGAGATGCGATGAGTTCACGCTTACCACCGATATGGCTTGGATCGCACAGGATAGGAAGATTAGGGATACGTCTTCTCAGTTCGATAGGAATATGCCATTGTGGAAGATTGCGGTAGATTTTCTTGTCGTATGATGAGAAACCGCGATGAATAGCTCCGAGTCTTTTTATTCCGGCGTTGTTTATTCTTTCCATTGCACCAATCCATAACTCTAGATCAGGGTTTACCGGATTCTTTACATATACAGGAACGTCAACTCCCTTAAGGGCATCTGCAATTTCCTGTACTGCAAAAGGATTGGCTGTGGTACGAGCTCCAATCCAAAGTATGTCGATGCCAGCTTTAAGACATTCGTAAACATGTTTTGCTGTTGCAACTTCGGTTGAAACATACATACCTGTTTCCTTCTTAACTTCCTTGAGCCAAGCCAAACCTTCTACTCCTATACCTTCGAAACCTCCCGGTTTAGTACGTGGTTTCCATATTCCGGCGCGGAAAATCTTTATGCCATTGCCAGCCAGTTGTTTGGCCGTGCTCATTACTTGTTCTTCTGTCTCTGCACTGCAAGGTCCTGCAATTATCATAGGTCGTTCTTCTGATACGCCTTCCAGTCTGATAGGTTCTAATTCGAGTGCCATAGTTGTAATCTTTTAGTAGTTATTTGTATTTTTCCAGTTATTTCATATTCTTTATTCTCTCAAGTGCTTCTGCCAGTTTCTCTTCTTTGGCACAAAGCGAAATACGGATATATCTCTTTCCGTTGCTTCCGAAGATGAATCCCGGAGTGATGAAAACCCTTGCCTGATGGAGAACTTTTTCTGTCAGTTCCTCTACATCAGTGTATGTTTCAGGTATCTTACCCCAGAGGAACATACCTACTTGATTCTTGTCGAAAGTACATCCCAACTCGTTCATTATGGCTTCTGCCAGTTTACGGCGACGACTGTAAACATTGAAGTTGGCTTCTTCGTGCCATTCTGCACTGTTGTTGTATGCCTGTGCTGCTGCCAGCTGTAATGGGCGGAAAGTTCCTGAGTCGATATTGCTCTTTATTTTCAGAATCCACTGTACGAAAGTGGCGTTTGTTGCCAGCATTCCTACACGCCAGCCCGGCATATTGTGGCTCTTACTCATAGAGTTGAACTCTATACAGCATTCTTTTGCTCCCGGAACATTGAGTATGCTTATCGGTTTCTTGTTGAGGATGAAGCTGTATGGATTGTCGTTCACTACCACGATGTTGTGACGGCGTGCGAAATCAACTATTTTTTCGTACAGCTCCATTGTAGCGTTGGCTCCGGTCGGCATGTTGGGATAGTTGGTCCACATGATTTTCACACCGGTGAGGTCCATCTTTTCAAGTTCTTCAAAATCAGGCTGCCAGTTGTTGTCCTCACGAAGGTTGTAGTTGATAATTTCACTTCCCAGAATCTTGTTAAGTGAAGTGTAAGTAGGGTAGCCGGGGTTTGGAACCAGAACCTTGTCGCCCGGATTAACCAAAGCAAGTGTTACGTGAAGGATACCTTCCTTTGAGCCGATAAGGGGCTGTATTTCTGTGGCAGGGTCAAGGTCTACATTGTACCATCTTTTATACCAGTCTGCCATAGCCTTTCTTAGTTCAGGTATTCCCACAGTGGGTTGGTAGCCGTGAGCATCAGGCTTTTTTGCATTCTCACAAAGAACATTGATTGTTTCTTCTGACGGTGGCATGTCCGGACTGCCTATACCTAGGCTTATCACGTTTTTACCTTCGGCATTCATCTTTGCCACTTCCTTCAGCTTTCTGCTGAAGTAGTATTCGCTTACGTTTGCCAGTCTGTCGGCCGGCTGTATATTATATTGTAGATTCTCCTTCTGCATATTCTCCTAAAATTTTAAGTGCTTTTGTAAGTGGTGTAACAGCATCTATAGATTGTTTGTATTTCAGATAGTCATTAAACATTACGTCTACGTAGAACATATATTCCCATTCGCGTCCGATAATAGGAAGTGACTGTATTTTTGTGAGGTTTATCTTATAGAATGAGAAAATTGACAATACTTGTGAAAGGCTTCCTTCGCTGTGGGGAAGTGAGAATACTATGTTTGCCTTGTTCACTTTTGAGCGGTCTTTCAGTTCGTCTGCCAACCAAGGGTTGCTGATAACGAGGAATCGTGTAAAGTTGTGTTTGTTTGTTTCTATTCCTTCTTCCAGGATTTTCATGTCGTAAAGTCCTGCTGCATATTTGGAACAGATAGCTGCATGTCCTCTCAGATTGTTTTTTCTGATGTTTTCGGCACTTCCTGCTGTATCTTCAGTTTCTACTACTTTCATTTCAGGATGATTGTGCAGAAAGTCGCGACATTGTGCCAAAGCTACCGGGTGTGAGTTCACTTCTGTCAGGTCCTCCCAGTTGTCTTCCGGCAGACACATGATGCTGTGGCTTATTCTGAGTTTGTGTTCGCCTATGATTGTTGCTCCGCTTTCACGAAGTAACTCGTAGTTGTGTAGCAAACTTCCTGCTATTGTGTTTTCTATTGCAAGCACGCCTATCACGTCGCTGTCTTTTTTCATTTGTGCAAAAACTTCTTCGAATGTGTTGCAACAAATAAGCTCTATCTCTTCATCCTTGAAAAACTTGTGGGCAGCTATGTCGTGATAAGAGCCCTTTACTCCTTGAATTGCTATCTTTCTCATTTTTTTATGTAATGTTAAAAAAAATCCCGCCTCATGTTGAAGCGGGATTTCGTTATTTTATTTTGTATTGATTTCTTTTCGTATTATGCACATACGACTTCCCGCTTCACTTCATTGCTAAAGTAAAAGTAAAAAAAGAAAAAGAAGAAGTATGTAGCAAATGTCTTCATAAATACTTTTTGTTATTGTTTACGGTGCAAATGTAATACTTTTCTTGAAAAAACAAGAATAGGATTAAAAAAATCTTCAAAATTTTTAATTTTCAAGCATTATTATCTTATTTTGCGATGCTGGTTTAATATTAGTAATACATATAAAAATCATTATGAAGTATAATTTTGATGAATTAATTGACAGGAAAGATACAAATGCTGTCAAGATAGACGAAATGAAAGATATATGGGGGAGAGATGATCTGATCCCGATGTGGGTGGCTGATATGGATTTTGCTACCCCGGATTTTGTGGTTGATGCTGTGAAGAAACGTTGCGAACATCCTGTGTTTGGCTATACCGTAAAATCAGACAGCTATTATAATTCTATAGTAAATTGGGTGAAAGCACGTTACGGAATGGAGATTGAGAAAAAACATATTAATTACGTTCCAGGGATAGTGGCAGGACTGGGTATGGCATTGAACTGTTTTACATCTCCGGGTGATAAGGTTGTTATCATGCCTCCGGTGTATCATCCGTTTGCATGGCTTACTACCAGAAATAACAGACAACTTGTGGAATGTCCTATGATATTCGAGAATGGAGAATACAGAATGAATCTTGAACTCCTTAGAAACATAAAGAAAGGTGTACGCGTGCTTATTCTCTGTAATCCTCACAATCCGGGTGGGGTAGTATGGAAGAGGGAAGAACTGGAAGAGCTGGCAGAAATCTGTGCAGAGGATAATATATTGGTATTCTCTGATGAGATACATGCTGACCTTACACTCGCACCGTATAGACATCTGCCTTTTGCTATGGTATCCGAAAAAGCGAAAAACAATTCCGTCACCTTCATGGCACCAAGCAAGGCTTTCAATATGCCTGGTGTGGCAGCATCGCACACTATTATATATAATGATGCATTGCGTGGAAAGTTTGAAACTTATCTTGAAGCTGGCGAGTTGAATGCGGGACATGTGTTTGCTTTCCCGGCTGTAGAAGCTGCGTATTCAAATGGAACGGAATGGCTGGACCAGTGTCTGGAATATATTCAGGGAAATATTGATTATGTAGATTCTTTCCTTAAGAACAATACTCCAAAGATAAAGGTTATACGTCCTATGGCATCGTATCTGATATGGCTGGATTGCCGTGAATTGGGATTGAATCATGACGAACTAAACTCTTTCTTTGCAGATAAAGCCGGACTGGCTTTGAATGATGGGGAAATGTTTGGTCGCGAAGGTGCCGGATTTATGAGGATGAATGTTGGAACTCAGCGCTTTGTAGTTGAACGTGCTATGAAACAGCTGGCTGAAGCATATAAAACATCATAATGCAACATCATAGTATATAAAATCCGGAAATGAAAGACTAAATTTTCTTCCATTTCCGGATTTTCTTGTTATTATATTTTATTGTTTATTATCTGTTTAGTGAACGTTCAGTAAACAGTCTATAAACAGATTTTTAATATATACCTACTTTGTTTTCCTGACCGAAGTTGTTGTAATTTCCGCTTATCATATTTTCACTTTCAGGATTCAGCTCTATGGCTTTCTTCAGGTCTTCTACTGAACCATCTTTATCTCCTTTCAGCAATTTGGCACGTCCTCTTTCCTGATATAGTTTTGCATTTTCTGGAGATAGCTCAAGTGCTTCGTCGTATACGGCAATAGCCTGGTCGAATTCTTTGTTTTCCAGCAAAGCAGTACCTTTTACTAGATACGCCTTTTCATTGAAAGGATTAAGCGAGAGCACCTTGTCAAGGTATGATATACCTTCCTCTATATTTCCTGTTGCTGCACAGATTTCACCTTTCAGAACCAGTGCATCTTCATCGTCGCTGTCTTTTGATAAGATAGTGTCAAGGTCTTCTGTAGCTTCCTTTGCCTGTCGCATATCCCACAGAACCTCAGCTCTTAGCTGATAGGCTTCTTTGAATTCTTCGTCTATGGCAATAGCTTTTGTAAGCATTACTATAGCCTGAATGTAATTCTTTGTTCCTTTTTCTGCCTTTGCTGCCAGATAGAATGCTGCCTTGTTCTTTTCATCCAGCGCTATTGCCTTTTCGCAGGCTTCTTTCATAGCCGGGTAATCTTCCTGCATGAAACAGACACCTGCCAGTGAAAGAAGAATTTTGGCGTTGTCAGGTGCTATTTCAGTAAGTCTGTGATACACTTTTCTTGCTTCGTCGGTTTTACCTGTCTGAAGGTAAGATGCGGCAAGGAGTTCCATTGTTTCCACATCTTCTTTTAGTGCTGTTGCTTCTTCAAAGCATTTGATGGCATATGGCAATTGTCGGATATTGCGTGCTCTGATGCCATCGTATTTTAGAATTTCAAAGTTTTTCTTTTCCTGTTTCTCCTGTTCGCTACCTTCGTTTTTCTTGTTTCCGCCGAACAGGGATGATAATAGACCCATAATTAATAAATTTATTTTGTTAGCGACTGCAAAAGTACAAAAATCAATTGATGAATACAAAAAAAGAGAATGCCATGTTTGACATTCTCTTTCCGATGTACACCCTCAGGGATTCGAACCCTGGACCCACTGATTAAGAGTCAGTTGCTCTACCAACTGAGCTAAGAGTGCATTACCTGTTGTTTGAGGTTCCTGGCGGATTCGAACCGCCGTACACGGTTTTGCAGACCGCTGACTAAGCCACTCATCCAAGGAACCGTAGCAATCAATTTTTTTCAGTAAAGTGGAGGTTCCTGGCGGATTCGAACCGCCGTACACGGTTTTGCAGACCGCTGACTAAGCCACTCATCCAAGGAACCGGAAGGCATTTTGATATTGTTCTTCTCAAATGCGATGCAAAGGTACGTCTTTTTTTTAAATATGCAATACTTTGGATGAAAAAAATCTTTTTTTATTCACACCTCTAAATTGTAATATATTGCTTATTGTTGTTGATAGTCTAATTTTAATCTTGTATATCAATACTTTGCATGATTAGTTTTTGAAAAAAGACTGCTCTTTCATTTTGAGAATATATTTGAATCGTGTTTTTAGTGTCTTTATTCGTCTGTAAAATAACTTCTTAAACGGCATTACATATTCTTTATTTATATAAATACAATGCCGGTTATTTCTTTTCACAGTTCTTTTTTAGTGCACATCCGGCACACGAGTCGCATGCCGACTTGCCTTTGCCGGATAATAATCTATATATGCGTAGCCCTACGAAGACTACGCACAAGATTATTATTATTCCTATTATTACTGTCTGTATGTCCATTTATAAGAAAAGTTTTCCGATTTGATATACCAGGAAAGATACTATCCATGCCAGTACGGTGGTATAAGTGGCGGCAAAAATGGCCCATTTCCAGCTTCCTGACTCCTGTTTTATGGCCACTATAGTTGCCACACAAGGGAAGTATATCAGTGTGAACAACATGTATCCGAAGGCTACCAGTGGAGTAATGTTCAGGCGTTCTGCAAGGTTTGCGCTGTCCACTTCCTCATCGCCTGCATACAGCACTCCTAGTGTGCTAACTACCAGCTCTTTGGCACCTACTCCTGATAGGATTCCTATACCCATCTTCCAGTCAAACCCCAGGGGTTCTATTGCAGGTTCTATGGCTTTACCTATTTGGCCGATATATGAATTTTCCTGTTGTTCGGCTTGTGTGGAATATTGCTCATGATTCGGATAGTATCCCAGGAACCATATAATTATGGATGCCACCATTATTATACCTCCCATTTTTTTCAGATACTGTACACCTTTCTCCCATGTGTGTCTTAATACCGATTTTGCAGTAGGCATTCTGTAAGGAGGAAGTTCCATTACGAATGGTGTGTCATCGCCTTTTACAATGAACTTACTCAGCACTCTTGCCATTATAATAGCCAATATGATGCCTATACTATATATACCAAGTAATACAAGGCTGGCATGGCTAGGGAAGAACGCTCCTATCAGAATAAGGTAGATTGGCAGACGTGCACTGCACGACATGAGTGGAGTGATGAGCATTGTTACGAGCCTTGACTTGCGGCTTTCGATTATGCGTGAACCCATTATGGCTGGTACGTTACATCCGAATCCCATTATAAGCGGGATGAATGATTTTCCGTGTAGTCCCATCTTATGCATTATCTTGTCCATGATGAATGCTGCGCGTGCCATATATCCGGAGTCTTCCATGATTGATATGAAGGTGTATAGAATAAGAATATTAGGCAGGAACACTATCACGCCTCCCACGCCTCCTATAATACCGTCTATCACCAGGTCCTTCAGCGGTCCGGCTGGGATGAACGACTCGGCACCCTGTGCTATCATGCCTACCAGCCATTCTATGGCTTGCATAGGGTAGTCTCCTATAACGAATGTTCCTTCGAACATTATGTATAGGAATATAAAGAAAATAGGAAAGCCCCATATTCTGTGAGTAACTATACTGTCCACAATACGGGTAAACATCTCAGTGTTCTGATTGTTGTCAGTATATGTTTCTTTCAGTGCGCCGGAAATGAAACCGTATTTGGCATCAGTGATGGCCTGTTCGCTGTCCTCATTCAATACTGTTTTCAATCTTTCAGCTTCTTTATTTCTTATGTCGATTATGGTGTCGGCATTAGGCATATCGGATATAATGCGGCGCTCTATATCCTTGTCGTTTTCCAGCATTTTGATGGCAAGGAAACGTGTAGAGTATTTATGCCGTATGTTTTCTATCTTGCCTATTTCCTTTTTCACGGCTTCTATACTTCTTTCCAGTTCAGGACCGTGGTTAATATGGATATGGCGTATGAAATTCTTTGGTGTAAAGTCGTTTTCCTCTTCCTTGTGGCTTCCATATTTGTGGTCAGGCACATAAGCATCATGCCATTTACGGTATTCCTGTAGAGCTTCGTTCTGTATCTCTTCTTTCTGTCCCATAAAATCGGCACCTTCGTACAGCCCGATGATAACGTGGAACAGTTCGTCTATGCCTTCACCCGTACGGCTTATTGTAGGCACGGCAGGAACACCAAGCAGTTGGCTCAGTTTCTTGATATCGAGTTTGTTTCCGCTGTTTTGAAGGGCATCGTACATATTCAGTGCGATAACCATTCTTACGTTCATGTCTATCAGTTGTGTTGTAAGGTAAAGATTACGTTCTATATTTCCCGAATCTACAACATTGATTATCACATCAGGCGTTTCTTCTATGATATGTTTCCTTACGTACAGTTCTTCGGGACTGTAGGCAGACAGTGAGTATGTACCCGGAAGGTCTATTAGTCTGAAATGATACCCCTGGAAGTCGAAGAAGCCTTCCTTAGCATCTACTGTAACACCACTATAATTTCCCACATGCTCGTGCGAACCTGATGCGATATTGAAAAGTGATGTTTTTCCACAGTTTGGATTTCCTACCAAAGCAACGTTTATAGTGCGTCTTTTTCCCTGTGCTAGCTCTCTCATCTGTTCTTCTGTTACAGGGATGTTTTCCGATATAGGGTCATATAATGATGTGGCAGAACTAGTCTTTCTTGCTTCTTCCTCACTGATTATCTCTATCATTTCCGCTTCCTGACGGCGTAATGATATTTCATATCCCATTATCTTATATTTGATAGGGTCCTTGAGAGGAGCGTTTAGTATCACTTCTACGGTTTTCCCTTTTATAAATCCCATTTCGATTATTCTGCGGCGGAAACCTCCGTGTCCCAATACTTTTACTATTACTCCTTTTTCTCCTGTTTTGAGTTCCGATAGTTTCATGATTTCATATTTTTCGGCAAAGATAGATGATAGTGGCTTTTTATGCAAGCTATTTAGATTGTTTTTAAATAATAAATTGAATTATCTGTTTCTGATATACAGAAATTATTTTCTTATTATGATAAAATATATTTCTTTTTATACGTTGTCCATCCAAAAAGACTACATTTGCATTATGATAAAACAAAGGATAGAAAGATTTATAAACGATAAGGAGCTGTTTGATATTAACGATAAGTTGGTTGTGGCTCTTAGTGGCGGTGCCGATTCGGTGGCATTGCTTAGAATTTTACTTTCTCTGGGATACGATTGTGTGGCGGCGCATTGTAATTTTCATTTGCGTGGTGATGAATCGGATAGGGATGAGGCGTTTGTAAGGGATTTGTGTACCAGAGTTTCCGTCCCTCTCGAGGTTGTTCATTTCCAGACTGTCGACTATGCAAAAAGTAATGGACTGTCAATAGAGATGGCAGCACGTGAGTTAAGATACAGTTGGTTTGATAATATCAGGCAAAAGCATGGGGCAGCGTATATAGCAGTGGCTCACCATAAGGATGACAGTGTGGAGACATTTCTGCTGAACCTTTCGCGTGGAACCGGAATAAACGGTCTGAAGGGTATAATGCCTAAGAATGGATTTATAGTTCGACCTTTATTGGAAATAGACAGGGATGATATTCTAGACTATTTGAGTGGTATAGGTCAGAGTTATGTTACAGACAGTACCAATCTGGAAAATGTATATACAAGAAATAAAATAAGGCTTGATATCATACCATTATTCAAACAAATAAACCCTTCATTTTGTGATTCGGTGTCTGAAACAGCTTCCCGTCTGGCTGATGTCGCTGCCATATATAAGTCGGCTATTTTGTCATCTATGGAACGTGTAATGATATCCTCGCATTCTTTATCTATAGAGAAATTATTGAATGAAGTGGCCCCCCAAGCTATACTGTTTGAATGGCTTTCACCCTTTGGCTTCAATGCTTCGCAAATAAAAGATATAGAGAGAAGTCTTAAATCTACATCCGGTAAAATGTTTTATTCAAATAATTG
Source organism: Bacteroides caecigallinarum (assembly GCF_021531075.1). GTDB lineage: Bacteria > Bacteroidota > Bacteroidia > Bacteroidales > Bacteroidaceae > Phocaeicola > Phocaeicola caecigallinarum_B. The sequence continues at coordinate 18,514 of NZ_JADYTJ010000013.1, forward strand.
GACATTACTACGCGACAGAGACTGCTTGTTTCTGAAGGAAAAAGTTGCGGATGAAAGTACCTACAAGCTAAATGTAAGGACTTTTAATGTCGATCCGGATTTCATAGTTCCAAAATGTAGAGAGAAAGCTTATCTGGATGCCGGCAAGCTGCGTGGAGAACTGAATTTGCGTAAATGGCAATCGGGCGATAAGTTTGTTCCCTATGGTATGAAAGGTTTCAAAAAAGTGAGAGACTATTTGCGTGACAGGAAGTTCTCTCTGTTTGAAAAAGAAAATGTTATGGTAGTAACCTCTGGTTCTGAAATAGTGTGGTTGGTCAATGAAAGGACTGATAATAGATTTTGTGTAGATGCTGAAACTAAGATTGTTATAGAAGTTTCAGTTCTGTCGGAATCATGAAGGAAATAGGGGTATTCCTATCGTTTTCCCAAAACGGAAACATATTAATAGATAATAAGATATAAGAATATAAGGATTTGGTTAAAAGATGTAAAATAGAATAACATCATTGATGTAATTCCAAGTTTTTATATTTACTTTGGGAATACTAAGCGGTTTTTAATAAACGGTTTTGGTAATTGAAAAATTAAAAAATTATAATTTATGAACGAATTAATTGAAAAGATTAAGGAATTAAGTGAGACTTTAATTTCTGAGGCTACTCAGCAGGCCGAAAAAGGAAACAAAGCTGCCGGAACAAGAGCACGTAAAGTTTCTTTGGAATTGGAAAAAGCGTTGAAAGAATTTAGAAAAGTTTCTTTGGAAGAATCTAAGAAATAATGTTGAAGCAACGTTTTGTTTAGTGGGGTTGTATTACTTCGGTTTATTATGGAGTGATACAACCTTTTTATTTAATTTTAGATGGAGGCTAGTTTGATGAAGATAATCTTTGGCATATTCCTTTCGTTTTTCGTTTTTCTTTCTTTTTCTGCATGTCATAGGCAGAACGCTCAGGATACACTTGTGTCTAAGATTGATTCGTTGAACACCTTGTCATATAATTTTCGTTATAAGAATCTGGCACTTTCTTCCAGATTGGCTGAAGAAGCATATTCCTTGTTGGATGGTAGTAATGCTGACAATGCACGGACTTTGAATAATATGGGTTTCTGTGCTTTTATGGAGATGAACTTTGATGAATCTATGAGACTGTTCAACAGAGTGATCAATACATCGGACAATGAGATAGAATGTCTGATTGCAGATGTTGGACTTATGAAAATTTGTCAGCGTATATCATCAAACAAAGAATTTTATGATTATCGGAACAGAGCGCAGAGGCGCATAAAACGTATAAAACAGGATAGAATAGTGGAAACTGATTCTGTTTTTTCTGCAAGATTTAATTATGCCTTGTCTGAATTCCATATTACATCAGGAATATATTTCTATTACTTACAGCAAGAGAAAGAATCGCTGGCCGAGATAGATGCAATAGATGTAGATAAGATCGAATCTGATACATCTCAAATGCTATATTATATGTATATGAGAGGCTCAGGAGGAATGTATTCTGCACCTACTCCTGAAGATGCGGTGATAGGAGAATTTGGCTATCTGATAGAATGTTTCAGACTGTCGAATGAACGTGGATATCTTTATTTCGAAGCTAATGCTTTACAGGCAATGGCTGAGATATTGAATTTTAAATCGAATAGGGAATTGATATTTGGCAGACGCAAAGGATGGATTGATTTCATAAATGAAGATGGTTGTCCTATGGACAGTTTGCCCCTGAATATAGCAAAAAGAGCATTAACCTTGTTTAAGGAGTATGGAGACTGGTATCAAATTTCCGGAGCATACAGAACAATGGCTACATACTATAATTACATAGGTGTTCCGGAACGTGCTTTGCCTTTGCTTGATACAGCATTGCAATATGTAAATAAGCATCATGAAAAGTATTATGCTTGCAATGATACTGTAGACAGACTGAAGACATATAGGGATGATTTTCCGTATTCGCTTGAACTGAAATGGATAAACAATGATGGGATAAAGACTGTACCTGAATGGATTGCAAGATTAAGGGAACAGCTCAGCCGGACCTATTCGGCTATGGGGATGAAATTGCAATCGGATTATAATAGAAATATATATCTTGATATTCTTGACTACACTCGTCAGGATAAGGAATTGGAGAGCAGATATGCTGCATTGGACAGAGAATCGTATCTGCTGAATATTCTTCTTATGATGGTTGTACTCGGCTTTTTTGTTCTTGCCGTAGTTCTTATTTTGCTTAACAAATTCTGGCGTGTACGTAATAATCTATATATAGACAAGCTGAATAGGGTTCTTCTGGTTTGTAGGAATATCACGGCTGCTGTACCTGTAGAAGCTTCCGGACCGGACGAAGTGGTAGAACAGGTAGAGAAAGCCGTACGTCTTGACGTCCTTAGTCTGACAGCTGCCGATGATTTATGGATTGAATTAAAGTCTTCGTGTAATGAATGTGATAAACCTGAATGGACTCGTGAGGATAAAACGCCTGTATTAGACTTGATTGCTCCTGGTAAGGGGGAGTCAATAGGGCAATTGTGGCTTAAAAAAGATGGAAAGTTGCGACGTGATGAAATGTCGATGATGCGACTCATTACTCCGTATATGGCATGGACTCTTGAGAATGGACTTAATCTTATGATGCTTGCTGATGCCAGAATCCGTTTGGAACAGGAAGAATACATACATCGCATACATATAGCAGAGAATAAACGTCAGAATGAAATAAAGAAAGCTTGTGTAGCTATAGTGAATGGTATAGTGCCATACATAGACAGAGTGATAAATGAAGTTGCCAAGCTGAGGAATGCATCATTTGCACAGAATGTTGATGTGAGAAATGCAAAGTTGCAGTATATCGATGAATTATTGTCGAAAATTAATGATTACAATGATATATTGGCCGTATGGATAAAGATGAAACAAGGGGATATAAATTTGAATATAGAGAATTTTTCCCTTGATAGTCTGTTCGAAGTAATATCAAAGGGGAAACATTCGTTTGAAGTAAAAAGACAACAACTGAATATTGAATACAGTGACTTGTTAGTGAAGGCAGATAAAGCTCTTACTTTATTTATGATAAACACGCTGGCCGATAACGCACGTAAATATACCCCAGATGGTGGAACTATAACACTTTCTGCCGTAGAAAACGAAAGATATGTGGAGATCTCAGTAGAAGATAATGGTCCGGGGTTGTCAGATGTCGATGTAGAGCACATCTTGAATGAAAAGGTGTATGATTCAGGCAAAATAGGTACGGATGCAGCTGTTGATAAGAATGAGCTTAGCAGGCAGAAAGGACATGGTTTCGGGCTCATGAACTGTAAAGGTATAATAGAAAAATACAGAAAGACAAGTCCTTTGTTTGATGTATGCAAGTTTGGTATTGAAAGTACACCAGGCAGAGGTAGTCGTTTCTATTTCCGTCTTCCTAAAGGAGTTAGGAGAATATTGTCGGTAATTGCTTTGGTTATATCTTTCTCTCAGATGTCCGTAATTAATTCTCATGCGCAAGATATTGCTACCGACACATCCATAGTGACGAATGACGGATATGTAGTGACCGGGTATGATAGTCTTCTTGCTATTGCCAATATGTATGCTAATATGGTGTACGATTGTAATGTCAGAGCAGATTATGATAATGCATTGGTTTTGGCAGACAGTGCATTTCTATATTTGAACCGCCATTATATTAAATATTCCGGTAAGAAGATTCCTCTGCTTGATACTGACAGTAAAGACGAGGCTCCTGAACTGGTGTGGCTTAATGATAAGTTTGATACAGACTATTATATAATACTTGATATAAGGAATGAAGTGGCTGTGGCAAGTCTTGCAGTGAAGAATTTTTCAAAATATTATTATAATAATAAAGCTTATACTACATTGTACAAACAGATAAGCGAAGATAAATCCTTGGAACAGTATTGCCACAATATGCAGAAATCGGCCAACAATAAAATGGTGGCTATAATGCTTTTTATGGTTATGATAATAGTGGGACTGGTGGCATATTATATGATATATCTAAGACGAATGCTTCATTACAGGTATAATATGGAGCAGGTTCTAACAATAAATCAGACTGTATTTTCTGCATCTGTATCGAATGATACTCCTGAAAAAACATCAGAAATCTGTTCAAGGACAGTGAACTCTATTTTCCGTGATATTAATGAACTTATTACTATTGATAATCTTGTGATAGGTATTTATGATGAAGTGGAAAAGAAACTGGTTTTGTCGTGGTTTGCTGAATGTGATGATGATGTCTTGTTGGAAAATCTTAATAAATCATATAATCGTAGGTGTATTATGTACGATGAAGAAAAAAAATGGATAATTTTACCATTACGTGTATATGCACCAAACGAAGTTAAATATATCGGAGTAATAGGGTTATGTTCAGATGAAAAATCTGTGCGTGATGAAGATAAAATATTGCTTGAACTTGTAAGCGAATATCTTGGAGTTGCTTTGTATCATACAATAGTACAAGTAGAGAGACGCTTTCAGGATATTGAACTTGCCAAGGACGATGCTTCGAGGGCTGAGCACGAGGAAAATACGCTGCATGTACAGAATCTGGTTCTTGACAATTGTCTTTCCACTATCAAGCATGAAACAATATATTATCCCGGACGTTTAAGGAAACTGGTTGAACAAATAAGAAATAGTTATTCCTCAGGTATAAATGAAACAGGAATGGAAAAGAGTCTTCGCGATATGGATGAACTTGTGAACTATTACAAGGAAGTCTTTACAATTCTGTCGTCCAATGCATCGCGTATGCTCGAAGGAGTTACATTCAGACGATCGCTGCTAAATGTCTCCGATTTAGTTTCCTATACGGATAAATATTATAAAAAAGCGATAAAACGAATGCAAGTGTTTCCGGATTTCGCTGTTGATGTCAAGGAAGAATATGTAGTGATTGGTGATGAAATTCTACTTCGTTTTTTATTGGAGAATCTTATCGATGAGGCTCTGAGATATAATGTAGCCGGTGATATAATATTATCAGTAAGCTGTTATGACGGGTTTGCAAGATTCGATTTTACGGACAGACGTCGTAATTTTACGCAAGGAGAATTGAATCTTCTGTTTTACCCTGATAATGCTAAGGTAAATATGTCAGATAGTGGAGATATATTGTCGGGTGCTGAGTATCTTATATGCAAGCAGATAATAAGAGATCATGATGAATTCGGCGGGCGTAGAGGATGCCGTATAAATGCAACTCCTGCCAGCGATGGGTGTGGCTTTAGTGTATGGTTTACCGTTCCGCTGAAAAACAAATGAAAATAAATTGTTGATAAACATAACGTAAAGAGATATTGAACATGGAGAAGTTTAAAGTAATAATAGTAGAGGACGTAAAACTGGAATTGAAAGGTACGGAAGAAATATTCCGTCATGAAATACCTAACGCAGAGGTTATAGGTACAGCCATGACTGAAGCTGAATTTTGGACATTGATGGAGACAAAATCTCCGGATATGGTACTTCTTGATTTAGGACTTGGAGGCTCTACTACTATTGGTATTGAAATATGTTCCCGTCTGCATAAAGAGAGACCAGAGATAAAGGTTCTAATTTTCACGGGAGAGGTTCTGAATGAGAAATTATGGGTAGATGCTTTAAATGCCGGTGCGGATGGAATAATACTAAAAACAGGAGAATTGCTTACAGCCATTGATGTTCAAGCCGTAATGGAAGGAAAAAAACTGGTATTCAATTATCCTATATTGGAGAAGATTGTGGCACGTTTCAAACAGAGTGTAGCAGTTGAACAAAAACGTCAGGAGGCAATAATAGATTATGATATTGACGAATACGACGAACGTCTGTTGCGTCATCTTGCACTAGGATATACCAAAGAGATGATAACCAATCTAAAGGCAATACCTTTTGGAGTGAAGTCTATAGAGAAGAGACAAAATGAGTTGATTAACAGATTGTTCCGTTCTGATGAAAGGACTGGGGTAAATGCTTGTAGACTTGTGACTCGTGCATTCGAACTGCGAATACTGGATATAGATAATCTTGAACCTGATGAGGAATAGAAATGTAATACATCCGGCTACGTTGTTTTTCTGTCTGTGGTGGCTTGTGGCAGTGCTGTCATGGATAGGTAACGTATACGCATGGGAAGGTATAAAGAATATAATAAGCACAGAGGCTCTGAGGTGGTTTTTAAGATATACAGAAGAAAACCTTATGTCATCGCCTGCGCTTTACTTTTTTATAATCTCTTTTATGTCTGCCGGTTTGTTTATGCATTCAGGATTGGGCAATGTGTTATGGCGTATCGTGAAACGGGAAAGAAAACTTTCCGGAAAGGAAAAGAAATCTTTGGTGGGGGCATCTATCGTTTCTATTTTATGTTTTACGGTATATGCATTATTGGCTTGGGGACCTTGGAACATAGTTCGTGGAGTGACGGGCAGATATGTAGATTCACCTTTGCATGATGGTGCGTTCTGTATATTGTCAATAGCTATAAGTCTTACATCAGTGGTTTATGGATATTCTGCTGACCGTTACCGAAGTGATGTTGATATTGTTAATGGTATGTCGTATCTGTTTTATCGTTTCCCATCATATATCGTATCATTGTTTTTTGTCATTCAATTTGTTGCTGCCTTCAAGTATAGTGGCTTGCCTGTTTGTATGGGAATAACTCATGAAGTATTGGATTGGATTTATTGGACTTGCTGTATAATACCTTTTATTTGGGAATTATATAATCGGAAGTGATTTAAATATAATTAAAATGCTTCCCTTATAACTGTCTGTTAGATTTAAATGATATAATTTTGCAATCAATAATTTAAAGTTAAAAACAATAATGAAAAAAGGATTACTATTTGCCGCAGCTGGTGTTATGGCATTGGCTGCATGTCAGGAGAAAGGTGGTTTTACCATCGATGGTACTATTGCCGGAGCAAAAGACGGTGACTATGTTTACATGCGTTATTATGATGGGAGAGAAGCTTTCACTTTGGATTCAGCCATTGTGAAGAACGGTAAGTTTGAGTTCAAGGGAATGCCGGATTCGATTTTTGCTCCAAAATATTTAACATATGGAGACGGAACGAATAATCTGATGGCTATGGTATTTATAGAAGAAGGTAATATAAATGCTGATTTGGGTAATAATAAAATAACAGGTACACCTGCAAATGATATATTTACAGTCTATAATGATAAGTATACTTCATTTGATAGGCAATTGGGAAATATTCAGAAAATATATAGTACAGATTCAACACTTACAGACATTCAGAGAGATTCATTGGTAGAGGCTTATGACAAGATTATGTCTGAATGCATGGATTTTGTATATGCCCAGACAGAAGCAAATATCAATAATGCTGTAGGTGCTTATCTGTTACAGTCTAACGGATTTTCGTTCGATGTTGAACAGACTGGTGCTTTGCTAGAAAAACTCCCTCAGAAATATCTTGCATCTTCTTCAATGACTCGTCTGAAAGAATACATTGACAATGCTATGAAGACTGTTGTAGGAAAGAAATATATTGATTTTTCGATGAATACACCAGAAGGAAAGACTGTAAAACTTTCAGATTTCGTTAGCAAGAACAAGTATACTCTTATTGACTTCTGGGCTAGTTGGTGCGGACCATGCCGTCAGGAAATGCCTAATGTAGTAGCTGCATACAAGCAGTTTAAGAATAAAGGTTTCGGTATAGTTGGTGTTTCTCTTGATAAGGATGCTGACAAGTGGAAACAGGCTATCAAGGATTTGAACATTACATGGCCTCAGATGTCAGACCTTAAGGCTTGGCAGTGCGAGGGTGCTGCTTTGTATGGAGTACGTGCTATTCCAGCCACTGTACTTGTCGATCAGGAAGGAAATATCATAGCAAGAGATTTACGTGGTGATGAGATTGCTGCAAAACTTGGAGAACTTTTAAAATAATTCTTGTAAGACATATAAACAAAAAACGAAGAGGCTTTTTCAACCTCTTCGTTTTTTTTATATTATTGTGCATCTGCTGCAGCCGGCATCATATCGCCCTTAACAATAAGACGTGTTATTTCGGATTTACCGTTTGTTCTTAGTGTGATTGTTTTCTGAAATCTTCCCGGAAATTTGCCTGCTCCGTTGTAAGTAACAATTATTTCGCCGCTTTCTCCCGGTTTTATTGGTTCTTTCGGATACTGTGGTACTGTACATCCACATGTAGCTATTGCCTGATGAATAACCAAAGGACCATCGCCTACATTAGTGAATTTGAATGTACATGTCACTTTAGGACTGTTTTCAGAGAAACTTCCGAAATCGTGCGTAGTTTTCTCAAACTTTATTTCTGCTGTACCGGCGGCCATTACCATTATTATACCCATAAAGAGCATTAATGTGGTAAGAATAAACTTCTTCATATACTTCTATTTTATATTAATCGTTGCGAATATAGTTTATAATCTAATTTGTGAATGTTTTTAATCACTTTAATTAACAGAACCAGGTTCCTGAATGTTCAATTTAACCTCGGTTTACCTGTTTTACTCCCTTTACTGTTCTTAGTTTCTTTATCAGAGCCTCCAGTTTGGATATATCGTCCACCATTACTGTAAGCATTCCGGAAAATAGCCCATCGTGCGAGTCTACACTTATTGATCTCAGAAGTATATTGTTTTCCTTGTTGATGATGGAGGTGATGTTTGTCACAATTCCTATATCATCATGACCTACTATACGCAGCGTGATAGGATACTGTTTGCCTTGGCTCTTTCCGGCCCATTTTGCGCGTACTATACGGTAAGGGAAACGTGCCTTCATTTCCGGAGCATTAGGACAGTCGCAGCGGTGAATCTTGATACCACCGGATATCGTAACAAAACCGAATACATCATCACCATATATAGGATTACAGCATTTTGCAAGATTAAAGTCTATTCCTTTCAGATTCTGGTCTATCACTAGCACATCGTCTTTAAAATAGTCCTTGGTGTCTGCTGTCTGCTGCAGGTTATATCCTTCAGCACTTCTGTAGATAACTTCTTCCCGCTGTTCCGTTTCGCGTTTTTGCATTTCCTGATACTTATCAATAATAGTGTTTATATCACTACTTTCGTCGGAAATGCTCTTGTAGAAATCTGTTACACTCTTGAATCCCATCTTCTTGATGAGTCTCATCAATATTGATTCGTCGTATTCAATCTTTTTGTTCTTGAATTTGCGTTCCAGAGTTTCCTTGGCGAATTGAGTCTGTCGTGCGGCAATCTCTTTCAGTGCCTGACGTATTTTTGTCTTGGCTTTTGATGTTGTGACAAAATTCAGCCAGTCCTGTTTCGGAACCTGAGTGTTGGATGTCATAATCTCAACCTGATCCCCACTATTCAGAATCTGTTTCAGTTGGACATTCTTTCCGTTCACTTTAGCACCGATACATTTGCTACCTAGGTTCGTATGGATAGTGAATGCAAAATCTAGTACAGTTGCCCCTTGTGGAAGTTTGTATAAATCTCCTTTCGGAGTAAATACGAATACCTCATCCTTGTACAGGTCAAGCTTGAACTGATCCATTGCTTCTATATCGCTGTCTGCATTCTCCAGAGTCTCGCGTATAGAGTTAAGCCATTCGTCAAGTCCTGTCTCACCTTTTATACCTTTATATCTCCAGTGTGCAGCCAGACCTTTTTCGGCTATCTCGTCCATTCTTTCAGTACGTATCTGTACTTCTACCCATTTACCTTCGGGCCCCATGACCGTGATATGGAGTGATTCATATCCGTTACTTTTAGGTACAGACAGCCAGTCGCGCAGACGTTTTGGGTTAGGCAGATACATATCCGTTACTATCGAATAAGCCTGCCAGCACTCCTGTTTCTCTTTTTCCAGTTCGGAATCCAGTATTATTCTAATGGCAAATAGGTCGTAAACACCTTCAAAAGGACAACCTTGTTTTTTCATTTTCTGATAAATGGAGTGTATGGACTTGGTTCTGCCTTTCATATGGAATTTCAGTCCGGCATCCTCCAGTTTCTTTTTGATAGGCTCGATAAAGGCATCGATATATCTGTCGCGTGCCTGTTTTGTGGCGTTCAGCTTATCTTTGATATGATAATAGATGTCATGCTGTGTATATTTCAGCGAAAGGTCCTCAAGTTCAGACTTAAGTTTATATAAACCTAATTTGTGTGCCAGTGGAGCATAAAGGTATGCAGCCTCATTTGATACCATGATTCTGGCTTCTTCATTCTCCGAGTCCTTTATCTGTCGCATCAGATTTACTCTGTCTGCAATGATAATGAGAATAACTCTCATATCTTCTGCAAACGAGAGCAGAAGATTTCTGAAGTTTTCCGATTCAATGGTTGGGCTCTTGGCATAAAGCTCATTGATTTTTACAAGCCCTTTGATTATTCCTGCAACGTCTTCTCCGTATTCATTTTTTACTTCATCTAGTGTGCAAAGATTATATTTCACAGATTCATGCAGCATTATACCTAGAATGGAGGCACGTCGCATACCTATTTCTTCGGCTACAATGACGGCTGTTTGCATATCTTTTATTATTGGGTTCATTCCAAATGCGTTTCTTGGAATTCCTCCGTTCTTCATCACCTTGATAAGATGCGATTTTATCTTTCTGCAGTCGTCTTTTTGTAATGTATCTTTTGATAGCCTTAATAGTTTTTTATATAATGCAAAGAGCAATTCTTTTTCATCACTGTTAAAAAAAGCTGTTTCTTCCATGACTTTATCCTTTTTCTTGAGTGTAAAGGTAGTTTTTTTCTTCATTATATTCGTTATATTTCGTCCTTTTTTATAATTTTGAGCAGATTTCTATACTATTGAACGAATTCATTACTTAATTTATACATTATGTTAACACAACAAGACAAAGAATTATTGGCTAAGAAAGGTATCTCTGAACAACAGATTGCCGAACAGTTAGCTTGTTTCGAAAAAGGTTTCCCTTTTCTAAAATTATTTGCTGCTGCATCAGTAGAAAACCGCGGTATTATGCTTGCTGACGAAAATGCCCAGAAAACTTATCTGGCAGCCTGGGATGCATATAAGGAAAGTGACAAGAAAATAGTCAAGTTTGTACCTGCATCTGGAGCTGCAAGCCGTATGTTCAAGAATATGTTCGAATTCCTTGGCGCGGATTATGATGTTCCTACAACTGATTTCGAAAAGAAATTCTTTAACAATATCAAGAACTTTGCTTTTTATGCCGACCTTGATACTGCGTGCGTAAAGAATAATTCTAAAGGTATTGATGCTCTGATTTCAGAGGGAAATTACAAGGCTGTAGTAGCTAACCTTCTTGAATCTGCAGGTTTGAACTATGGAGCACTACCTAAAGGTCTCCTTAAATTCCATAAATATGAGGATGGTGTACGTACTCCATTGGAAGAACACTTGGTTGAAGGAGCGTTATATGCTGCCGGAAAGAGTGGGGAAGTGAATGTTCATTTCACTGTATCTACAGAACATCGCGAACTTTTTGCGAAACTTGTAGACGAGAAAGTTGCCCAGTATGCTGCTAAATACGGAATAAAATATAATATCAGTTTTTCGGAACAGAAACCTAGCACAGATACAGTTGCAGCCGATATGGAAAACAAGCCTTTCCGCGACAATGGTAAATTGTTGTTCCGTCCGGGTGGTCATGGTGCTTTGATAGAAAACCTCAATGATCTTGATGCTGATATAGTATTTATCAAGAACATTGACAATGTTGTTCCAGACAGACTTAAGGGTGATACTGTTACTTATAAGAAGTTGCTTGCCGGAGTTCTGGTTACACTTCAGAAACAGGCTTTCGAATATCTTCAGCTCCTTGATAGTGGTCATTACCGCCATGATGAATTGGAAAATATCATCCGTTTTGTTCAGCAGCAGCTTCACTGCCGCAAGGATGATATAAAGGATATGGAGGATGCCGATTTGGTTATTTATCTGCGTAAGAAACTTAACCGTCCTATGCGTGTTTGCGGTATGGTGAAGAATGTTGGCGAACCTGGTGGTGGTCCTTTCCTTGCTTATAATCCTGATGGAACTATTTCATTGCAGATTCTTGAAAGCTCACAGATTGATATGAACGACCCTGAAAAGAAAGCTATGTTCGAAAAGGGTACGCACTTTAATCCTGTTGACTTGGTTTGTGCAGTCCGCGATTATAAGGGAAATAAGTTTAACCTTGTGAACTATGTTGATAAGGCTACAGGATTTATATCATATAAATCAAAAGGTGGCAAGGAACTTAAGGCACTTGAGCTTCCTGGATTGTGGAATGGTTCTATGAGCGACTGGAGCACTATCTTCGTTGAAGTACCTTTGAGTACTTTCAATCCGGTCAAGACTGTCAACGACTTGTTGAGAGAACAGCATCAGTAATCTTTTTTACTGACTCTATGATATAAAAATGCATGCAGAGTGGTTTTCCCCACAGTCTGCATGCATTTTTTTATTCAATATCTATCGCCATTATATAATCATTCATATAATATCCGCCGCCTATATCGAAATCGCCTTCAGAAACCTTTTTCATTCCCATATGCTGATAGAATCCCAAAGCCGGATTATTACGGTTTACGTTCAACTCCATCCTGCACGGTTTGCCGTTTATTTCTTTTACAGCTTCCTTGGCTTTGCAGAACAGCTGTTTTCCGATATGTTCCTTTTGGAATTCAGGCAGGACATATATTTTCTGCAGATGAAACAGGTCTTCGCCTTCCTTCTGTATTGACACATATCCGGCAGGCTTGTTGCCCGAGTATGCCAGATAGTAAATATGTCCTTCTTCCGTCATCTGTTTCAGAAGATTGTCAGGCGAATACATCCACTCCATCATGTAGTCTATCTGTTCTTTGGTCAGGATATCCTTGTAAGTAGCAGGAAATGCTATCCATGCCAACTCGTTTATCAGTTTAATATCCTCAGTTGTAGCTTTTCTAATATTAGTCATATACTCTTGTTTTTAGTTGTACTCTTGCAAAAATACGTTTTTATCGGGCTGGTTGTAACCCGACTTTAGTTAATTGTATTAAAAATACTAAAATATCAGGTACTTTGCAATACAAGGTAATCTGATTATACATATATTTGTGCCATACAAACAAAGTAATAAGAATAATCATGAATGTTGATAATGTAAAGTCTCAAATGCGAAAGGGGATGCTTGAGTATTGCATACTCTTGTTGCTGCACAGAGAGCCGTCCTATGCTTCGGATATAATTCAGAAGTTGAAAGGCGCAAAACTGATAGTTGTTGAGGGGACCCTTTATCCATTACTTACCAGATTGAAGAATGATGGACTTTTGGCTTACGAATGGGTAGAGTCAACTCAAGGGCCTCCACGTAAATATTATAAACTGACTTCTGATGGAGAAGGGGTGTTGTCCGAACTGGAAGCAGCATGGGACGAACTCTCCAATACGGTAAATCATTTAAGGAACGAACTTTTAACAATTGAATCAAAATGAAAAAGACATTGACAGTTAATTTGGGTGGTACTGTTTATCACATAGATGAAGATGCATACGTTTTATTGGATAATTATCTGAACAATCTGAAATACCACTTCCGTAGTGAGGCTGATGCCGATGAGATAGTAAAGGACATGGAAAACCGTATAGCTGAGTTGTTTTCCGAATATATCTCTCGTGGTCAGCAAGTAATTACCATAGAGAATGTGGAAGAAGTGATAGCGCGTATGGGTAAACCGGAGGAAATAAATGCAGAAGAAGAGTTAAACAACAATGCGGATAATTCTGGCAGTGCTACTAACGGTGATGAAATTCCGAAACGCCGTTTGTTCAGAAATCCGAACGACAAGATTCTTGGTGGTGTACTGTCAGGTCTTGCTGCATATTTCGGATGGGATGTAGCATGGACACGCATCGCAGTTTTGATATGTGGTATATTCCTTCATGGATTTATATTGGCATATATCATAGCGTGGATTATAATACCAGTGGCCCGTACTGCTACAGAAAAACTTCAGATGAAAGGGGAGCCTGTGAATATGGAGAATATAGGTAAGACTGTGACAGACGGTTTTGAGAAGATGAATGACTATGTCCACTCCGACAAACCACGTTCGTTTGTAGAAAAATTGGGAAATATCTTTTTTTCGGTACTTGGCTTCATTGTAAAGCTGGCATTTGTCATATTGGCTATATGCTGTGCTCCTGTCGTGATGGTAGGTCTGATTGTACTTTTTGCTTTGCTGATGGCTGCCACCGGAGTATTGGTTAGTGTTCCGGCATTCTTCTATGAGGCATTGCCTTACATCAACTGGGATATGGTTGGAACATCTGCTGGACTTGCTGTCACAATGGTCGTTTGCGGATTATTGCTGATAGGAATACCTGTGGTTGGCCTTATCCATTTTGTACTTCATATTACTGGAAAAAAGGAACCTATGTCCACCTCAATGAAAATACTTATGATTTTGCTGTGGATAGTTGCGGCTTCTGTAAGTATAGTATTGGTTTCACAGGCACCGTTCATAATTCACCCGACTCATCTTCTGTTCCACAGAATATTGTAATTCATAAGTATAATATATTAGGAAAAATGTTATCTTTGCAGACATATAGACAAAACTCTTATAATTATGACTAAAAAAATACTTTTGCTTGGCTCCGGAGAATTGGGTAAGGAGTTTGTAATTGCTGCCAAAAGATTGGGACAGTACGTAATTGCATGTGATTCTTATGCCGGTGCACCCGCAATGCAGGTTGCCGACGCGTGTGAGGTGTTTAGTATGCTCGATGGCGATGCACTCGACAAGGTTGTGGCAAAATATCGTCCGGATATTATTGTTCCTGAAATTGAGGCTATTCGTACAGAACGTCTTTTCCATCTGGAGAAAGAAGGTATTCAGGTTGTTCCAAGTGCAAGAGCCGTGAATTTTACAATGAACCGTAAAGAGATACGTGACCTCGCGGCAAAAGAACTGGGACTTAAGACAGCCAAATATTTCTATGCCAAATCATACGAAGAACTTAAGGAAGCAGCCGAAAAGATTGGTTATCCATGTGTTATCAAACCATTGATGTCATCTTCAGGAAAAGGACAGTCTGTAGCCAAAGGTCCTGAGGACTTGCAGTATTCATGGGACTACGGATGTAGCGGAAGCCGTGGCGACATCAAGGAACTCATTGTAGAAGAGTTTATCAAATTCGACAGCGAGATAACACTTCTTACAGTTACTCAGAAGAATGGTCCTACATTGTTCTGTCCTCCTATAGGACATGTACAGAAGGGGGGCGACTATCGCGAAAGTTTCCAGCCTGCACGTATCGCTCCTGAACACTTGGCTGAGGCTCAGCAGATGGCTGCAAAGGTAACCGAAGCACTTACAGGTTACGGACTTTGGGGAGTAGAGTTCTTCTTGAGCCATGACAATGGTGTATATTTCTCAGAACTTTCTCCACGTCCTCATGACACTGGTATGGTGACATTGGCAAATACACAGAACCTTAACGAATTTGAACTTCATCTGTATGCTATTCTGGGATTGCCAATTCCTGGAATTACTCAGGAACACATCGGCGCAAGTGCTGTTATCCTTTCACCAATAGCCAGCAAGGATGCACCTCGCTATAAAGGTTTGGAGAATGTATGTTCACAGCCTGACACATACTTGCGTATATTCGGAAAGCCATATACAAAACTCAACCGTCGTATGGGCGTCGTAGTTTGCTATGACAAGGTAGGCGGTGACCTTGATGCACTACGTGACAAATGTAAGTCACTTGCAGATAAGGTTGAGGTATATTGATACGTCTGAACAGCTAATAAACGGAATTTAAATGCGTGCTAAACGCTGAGTGAACGTTGGATGAACGCCCGCTGAACACCGGATGAACTCGGTGTACGGCGGGCGTTATTGTTTTAGGTAACGTTTAGAAATCGTTTAGCTTCTGTTCAGTAACCGTTTACTGCCCGTTCACTCATGCATAACTGTGCATACCTCCAAGTATAAAGTTCACACCGAAATAGGTTATCAGCACTGCTGTGAATGCCAGTATGCAGAAACGGTGAAAGAACATCGGATTTTTGAAAGAGTGGATAGATTCAGTATGCAGGGCAGCCGAGTAAATCAGCATGGTGATGAGTGCCCATACCTCTTTAGGGTCCCAACCCCAATATCTTCCCCACGATACGTTAGCCCAAATTGCTCCTATGAAGATTCCGAACACCAACAGGAAAACGGCTGGATAGAGAATTATCCTGCTGCTGTTTTCCAGACTGCTGATGTCACTGCTTCTGTTTCCGCTCCTATGAAGAATTTCGGCTGAAATACCGTTCAGCATCATTATTGCAAACAGGGAATACGAAATCATGATAGACATAACATGTATGCTCAGAAGCGGTGACGACAGTACAGGCATCAGTGGAGTAATGGCCGGATTACTGTCGCCCATCATAGCTACCAACAGTGCAAGCCCTGAAATCATGTATCCCACTGATACAGAATTATTAATCCGTCTGCGGAAGATGATGCTGAACGAAATCGATACCACAGACATAATCAGCATGGTTTCAAAGCCGTTTGAAACAGGTATGTGTCCGCTTATTATCCATCGCAGCGCAATAATACCTGTCGCATAAGCGAGGGTAGGGAATAGCAATAAATAAAGGCAACTGTTTATACCGTTATTCTTTCTAGCCTTTATTATATTGTAAATCTGAAATATATAGCCGAAAAGTCCAACCGTTAGGCAGAACATTGCAAGTAACTTAAGGTTTGCAAACGAATTGTAAATTCTCTCTGCCTTGAATTTCAGAACCGAGGGTAATGATTTTCCTGCTTCCTTCTCCTGAAAACTTATTATTTTGTCTATGAGTTTTTCCGTCTCTTTAAAATCCTTCATTGCCACCTTCTCGGCTACATAGTTCATACTGTATCTTATGAAAAGCCATTTCTCGCGTTCAATGCTCGGTGGAAGATTGTCTGGGATGGAATACCATGTAAATGTCTCTCTTTCTTTATCGAACACAGGGTATATCTTCAGAAGATTTCCCGTACATAAGGAGCTTATCAGACTGAATTTCTCTGCAGCTTCTTCCAGCTCACGTATGTGAGTCCTGTCTTTCTCTGTCTTAAGCTGCTCGTCTATTTTAAATCCGTCAGTTCCTATAAAATCCGTTAGTCTGGCATATTTGCCTTCTATTCCTAAAATATTCTGCACATATTTACTTTTTATACGTATAAAAGGTACCTCTTTCCAGTAGTCGTAGTAGAAAAAACATCCTGTAAGCACTTGTTCTGCCGACAATCCTTCGTAGCTTTTCTCTCCATATATTTTCTTGGTGAAATCTATAGCGAGAGTCTGTGTCGGAGCAATACGTCCATTGTGATTTACACGTATATTTCCAAAAGCTTCTGCTGTGCCGGCTGGTAGTACAGGTGGCAATTTACTTTCGGCAAATGATGACATAAATGGTATAAGCAGTAACATCCCTGTAGTAGAAATTCTCTTCATAAAAGCTGATTTCTTCTCAAAGAAAAACAGAATCATTGAAAGAAATAGAATTATATATCCGCTGTAAGTTACTGCAATCCCAATCGGGTCGTGGCTTACGTATAGTGTGCTACCTTTCCCGTCGGCATCATATCCCGACTGATAGAAACGATAACCTCTGTGTTTTAGTATACGGTTCATCGAAACTTTCCCTTCCGTGTCCGTACCATCGTGTATGGTTATTGTACTCACATAATCCATTGGTGTGGTAGTACCGGAATAGTATTCGGTACGGAAGTCTTCAAGCGATATGCTGAAAGGGAGTTTATGTTCCATTTCATCTGCCGTTTTGAAACACTGTATGGGATTCTCGTTCATTCTGAGATGTATGCTACCTTGTAGTCCGAAGATGTGTGTTATGAAGGCACCTGACAGGATAATGATGAAGGAGGCATGCATACAGAAAGTGATTATCCGTTTGTGTAATTTTCGTTTAAGGGTATAGATGATTCCTGCAACAGCAGCTATGGACCATAAAACTATGAACAGGGGATTGGAATAGAAATATTTGCCGACAAATGATGTACCATATGTCTTTTCCACTATTGTGGCTGTCATCATGATTATTATCAGCAGTGAGATGGTTATGATGGTAATGTTTTTGGCGATTTTCATCGACTGGCTTGTCATATAAAAAGTGTATCTGTTTGGAAAGACTGTCCTCCAGTTTCTTACCAGAGGACAGTCTTGTAAATTAAAATTCTGAATTTGTTTATTGGTTAGATAGAGTCGATAAACTTTACTATCGCATCCCTGTCTTCTTTCGATAACTCTCTGAATTTCTTGACAGTATAGTAAGCGTCACTCTTCTCGTTTCCATGCCACATGATGGCTTCTATTACGTTTCGTGCACGGTTGTCATGAAGCCTGTCGGCTGTAGGCGAGCCTGTACATCTCTGGTGAAGTCCTCTTCCCCAAAGCGGAGTGGTTCGGCACCATCCAGTACGGATATCGTTCACCATGTATAGCTTGTGCTGAATCATGTCCGAATAAGGCCATATCTTCTGGTTAGGATACTTTGGCAGACGGCTGTCGCCCTTGCTGAAAACGCCGTTCGGGTCGTAGAAATTGTCGTCGCCTGTAGTCCATGACGGTTTGTGGCAGTATGTGCAACCAATCTGTTCGAAGAGTTCCTTGCCTTTCAGTACATCCGGGTCGTCTACATTCCTTGCTGCCGGAACAGCAAGGCCTCTGTGCCATACCATGAAATCAACGTAATCCTCGTCGCTCATTTCTACGTCAAGTTCTTTCGAGGTGAGATATTCATTAATTGCTTTTTCGATGTCTGCTGCATTATTGCTTGCCGGATGCCATGTCGGATGGTTGTTATTCGGATCTACCTTTTCTATATATTCCTTATATCCGGCCTGTACTTCCGGGTCTTTGGCAGAATATTCTGCATATGTTCCTGCCGCATCCAGATAGTGATATCTTCTGTTCGTTCTTGTCACGTTTGTGATATTCCACAGGGCGTTTGTTCCAGCTGCATCCTGCAGAGGTCCGCGGCTAAGGGCGTATGTGAACTTGAACGGATGTTCTTCCTTCACTGTTCCTGGCAGAACATCTGTCTCTTTTGAATTGCTATATTGTTTCACCCATTCTCCGTTCTTGAAAAATGCAGGATTTATTCCGTTAGGCAACACTCCGTCTGTTTCCTGTTTTGCATATTCGGCTTTCAAGTCTTCGTCTGAGATAGCGTCAAGAAGTCCTGTTCCATATATGCCGATTGTAGACTCTATCCTTACGGCATAATCTTCCGGTAGGGTATATCCCTGATTATATACGTATATTGCTTCTTTAGGAATTGTAACTTCAGGATATTGCAGTTCATACTTTTCGCCGTCAGGGAATGTGTTGTTCCACTGGTCTGTATGGTTCTTCCATTCCACTGTTATCTTGCTTTCGTCCAGTGGAGCCTTAAACGGTTCTACGGCATGTGTCTGCGGCATACCTGCAAGCCAGCTGACATAAGCATCAGTCTGTGGGTTATATACCACGAGCAGACATCCGTTTCCAATATCGTTTGTATCGAATTTTCCTGCGGGAAGCCTTTTACCGTGACCGTAGCCCGGATGGCAGTGGATGCACGAAGTACGGATATACACAGGACCAAGTCCGCTTCTCACTCCTTCCTGATTGCTCATGAAAGGTTTCTCAAACAGAGCCTCACCGTTTTTGAACTGGCTGTCCATTCCTGCCTGTTCCACAGCCGGAGTTGGCTGTTCGAGAGCGTTAGAGGTAGCGAGGAAAGATGTACCAAGCTGACCGCCGGTGTAGTACCATTCCGGCAAGTCGCCGTTCTGCTGATTGCCTTTGTCAGGCAAGTCGTTTGTATTGTCATTACATGCAGTAAGTCCTGCAAGTAATGCTGTACCTAATAAATAAAGTTTCTTCATAAGTTAGTTATTTTATATTTAAAGGATGTTTAATACACTTTTATGTTTTACAAACAGTATATGGTGTATAACACTAAGGTTATACACCTCACACTGTAACTGTAAATATTTATTATTAATTTTCTGTCAGGATTTTTGATGCTTCGCTTAGTAAATCGGATACTTTTGTTACTGCGTTTATGGCATCCTTGGTAGCTTGTCCTGTAGCATATTTTGCAAATGGTTCAGGAATCTTTCCTATAGCAGTTATGGCTGCAGTAATGGCATCCTTAAGCTCTTTGTCCTTTTCTGCATTGACTGATGCAATGAAATCACTTACAGACTTGTCACCGTCTTTGCTTCCCTGATATGCATTCTGGATACTTCTGATATTGTCGGCAAAATCAACAATAGAGTTGAGGCTGTATGGCGATTCTATATAGTTTTTGTCCTCTTTGCTACTTCCGTTAGCAGGACGTCCCATCTTCTGTTCTGCCACTTCGTCCGCTATATCTATACATCCCTGCAGTATTTCCTGTGCGGCATCTGTATAATTGACGTATTTACTACCTCCCTGTCCGGCATTTAGCATACTTTCGCCATAGTTGAAGGTTGGTTCAAGTTCATTTTCTGTAAGTATATCTTGCTTTTCTTTAGATACATTGTCCATGCCTGCCCATGATGCTTCAAGGCGTACACACTGGAAACAAAGGTCTTCAGCTACAGCTGCCATGTAAATCATCTGGTTTTTGTTCAATGAGTTTACGTCTCTTGCCGACGACTTGTCGCCTGACGCGTTGAGTTGGAAGAGCATATACTCAATGGCATGGAAACCAAGTAGTCCATATCCCAGGTTTGCACTTACATAAGCACCTCCGCCTTCACCGATGGCGTTCATCATACCCTGGTTGTTAAGTAACTGTTCAAGAGCATCCTTATCAAGAGGCCATGAGTCGATATGTGGGTCGATATTATAATCTGCTGCAGCACCGAAAAGGAATGCTTCGCTCAACTCCCAGTATTTTCTTGATTCCTTCCAGTAGTTGCCTGCTTCTGTGATTTTTTGCTGAGCTCCTTCCTTGTCGCTTTCGAATTTTTCTTTCGCTTCATTGCATGCATTCATCAGTTTGATAGCCGCATCCGCCATACTCTTGTAGGTAGGTATCACGGTGTTGTTCACGTAAGGAGTAACGGCATCCTTCAGAGTCTGTTCCTTTGCAGACAAGTCGCCTGTGTTTTCGCCATTGTTGTCATCGCACGATGTAACCGATGTTGCCATGATAGCACTCATTGCTATAAAGGCAGAAGTCTTTAAAATACTTTTCATTTTGATTTTGAATTAAAGTTATACATGTTTGTTTTTTTGTGGTTATCTTGTGAAAAATCCTGCGTAGGCTATGCCAAGCGATACGGCAGGCTCGTTGTTGTACATGCTTTTCAGAAGTCCTATGGAATATTCCCCCTTGATGACAATCTGTTTCATAGGGAAATAGTTGATACCTGCTGCTACACGGTTTCTGCCGCAGTATTCGTATTTCAGTCCGCTTGTTTTGTGCATCGAGTCATAGTAATCGTATCTTCCGAAGATGTAGAATTTCTGGTTCTTTGCCCTTGTCTTTTCAAACTGTGAAAAGAGGTCGTATCCGGCTTCTATTCCTGCTGCTATTGCATCCGAAGCTACAGCCTGTTTGGGGGAAGGGGAGTTGCTGCTCATTCCCATGTTATATTCGCTTATCAGCTGTGCGTCGGACAGGTGGCCGTAGTCGAAGTTTCCTCTTACTATCCAGTTATGACCGTTATATCCGAAGTCGAATGCACCTATAGCCACTGTACCTTTCACGTTCTTGAACTTCTCCTTCTTGCTTCTGCTCAGAGTGTTGCTGAATGAGTTTCCTATATATCCGCTTACAGAAAGCCGCAGTCCTTTTATAGAGTAATTGTCCACTCTGAAAGCACCTGCCATGGCATTTGCAATCTTAAATTCGTATGGGCTTCCGGCTCCACCCTGAATCCAGTTCATGCGGTTGAAACGGTCGGAATCAAGCCCCGGCAGTAACATGGCTTCGTATCTCCATTTTCCTGCCTGTCCCCAAAGGCTGATTCCTGTTTCGTGCCAAGTACAAGGCATAATAGTGTTTTCGCCTTCCGGACGGTAAACGCCGAAAAACTCAGTTGGCATATGATGCTGGTTTGTCCCTCCCACAGGTACTATGATATGTCCCATCTTGATATTGAACTCCTTGCAGAAAGATTTCTGAATCCAGAACTGTTCGAGTGCCACCTCGCCTCCGCGTTCTATTTCGCTCTCGTATTCGCCGGCTTCTTCCTCTTCTATTTCTACGGCGCTTTCAGTTCCTCCGTGCTCGAACTCGATTTCACTACCCAACGACCATCCTTTGCCAAAGTCATATCCCACATAGAAAACAACGTGTGGAAGGTCAAATCTGCCGTGACTTTCTCCGGTATAGTTTTTCGCATCGGTGTATCTGAGATAGTTGTCACTGAAGAAGTTTCTGCTGTAGGCTGCCTCGCCATATCCTCCGAAGGTAAGTCTGCTTTCTTTCTTTTCCTCTTTCTTGTTTTCAGCACTGTTGTCGGCAAATGCGGCATTGAGTGTAATGGCCGAGAAAACGGCCGTAAATAAGATTTTTCCAGTTGCCATGATTTTATGTCTGTTTTATAGTTTTTAAGTCATGGCAAAGGTATAGGCTTTTCTATGTTACATCAATACCTATAAATTGGTAAAATTATACTTAAAAATACCTATAAGTAGGTATTGTAAGTAATCAAAATGCCAATAATTTTGTTATTTATGCGATAAATACTTAAATTCGTATTGATAATAAAAACAAATTTTTGGTTATGAGGAATTTTAATTACTATGCATTGAGCAGTATATGTGCTCTGATAATAGGTATACTGTTGGTGGTATGGCCCGGGGAAGCGGTAAGGTATCTTGTGATAACAATAGGAGTTCTTTTCCTGTTGCCCGGTCTTATCGGAGTTTTTGGCTATCTGGCAACAGCAAAGCGTAGGGAAGAGGCTGGTATCAGGCCTGTTTTTCCTGTGGCAGCTGTGGGTAGTGCCTTGTTGGGTTTCTGGCTTATGATAATGCCGGATTTCTTTATCAAAACACTGATGTATGTACTCGGAGTGCTTTTGGTATTGGCTGGTCTGTCGCAACTGTTCAACTTCATTTCGGTACGAAACTTCACCAGGGTGCCTTTCCTGATGTATGTCATTCCGGTATTGGTGTTATTGGCAGGTATAATCGTCCTGGCTAATCCGTTCCAGGCTGCAACTCTTCCTTTTACTATTCTTGGAGTTTCAGCCATAGTCTATTCTCTAACAGATTTGATCAGGCTTATCCGTTTCAGGAAGAAAGTAATGAAAGAAGAAGGGAATATAGTTGATATAACTCCTATTGAAGAAATCAAGGATAAATAAAAAACGAAATGCAATGTTGTTGGGACATTGCATTTCGTTTTTTTATAGTTCAGTGTTTCTGTACTGTTTAGGCGACAAGCCTGTGTATCTTTTGAAATATTTTCCAAAGAACGATATGTCCGTGAAGTTCAGTGAGTAGGCTATCTCCTGAATAGTCATCTCTGTAGATTTCAGTTTCGCCTTTGCATCATTTATAATGAATGATGATATGATATCAGTAAGAGTCTTGCCGGTTATTTTCTTTATGGTAGTGCTGAGATGCTGTGGCGACAGATGCATCTTCTCAGCATAAAAACTGACGTTTCTTTCAGTGTGATAGTTCATTACAACAGTCCTAACCAGTTCTTTCACTATTTCCTGGTTTCTGTTGTATTGCTGGTTTACGCTCTTGCCGTTCTTAATGAGGTTACCAAGTCCCAGTATCAACTGTGTGAAAGTAAGTGCGGCCTGTTCCTGTGTCACTATATTGTTCGATATACTTTTAGCCTTGATTATTATTCTTATGTAGTTGTATATAAGTTCGCTTCCCTTCTTGTCAAGCTGCATTACCGGTTTTTCAAATATAAACGGAGTATATTCTATCGATTTGGAGAATAAAGATGAACTTCTTACCAGTTCTGTAGCAAATCCCACAAAAATGAATTTACAGTCATCACTTTGTTCCAATACCTGGAAGTAAAGATCCGGAAGCAGTATCAGTAACGTACCCTTCTTCATTGTGTATTGCGTGAGGTGTACTGTTATCGTACATGTTCCCTGGAAACATAACAGAAACATATATCCCGGAACTTTTGATGGAGTCTTGAATAAATGTTTTACATTACCTGTAACGTCTATTCCGGCCATCAAATCTATGTTTTGAGGTATATAATTCAGTTTTTCTATATGTGTCATATTTTATGTTTGTTTCTACGCCTAGCAAAATTACTTCATTATACATTAAATCCAAAAAAAAGACTTGTTTTTCTTCATTTTTGACTATTTATTATTTTTGTAAACACATAAAGATTATATATCTCAGTTGTTAAAAAAATAGAATCCCTTGTATTGAAATTATCTGAACAGTTTCAATACAAGGGATATGTCTGATAAACAGCCAGGTTATCGCTTACCTCCGCCGATGAACTTCCAGACCAGTGAACTGAATGCTGCTCCCACTAATGGTGCTACAATGAACAGCCACAACTGACTCAGAGCCTGTCCTCCTTCCATTATTGCAGGTCCGATACTTCTTGCCGGGTTGACGGAAGTTCCTGTAATTGGAATACAGACTATGTGTATCAGTGCCAAAGTCAGTCCGATAGCGAGTCCTGCCATATTGCCTGCACCTTTCTTTTCATCAGTAGAGCCCAATACCACAAGTACAAAAATGAAGGTAAACACAGCTTCGGCTATGAACGCCTGTGCTGTTTCTCCGTTGTCGAAAGTGTTTGCCCCTGTCATTGTCGGACCTGCATGCCCGCCTGTACTTACCAGTATCGACAGTATCATTGCTCCTATTATGGCTCCAACTATCTGGAACACAATATACATGAATGCATCCTTTGTATCTATCCTGCCACTAATCCACGCTCCGAAGGTTATGGCAGGATTTATGTGACATCCGGATATGTTACCGATACAATATGCCATGGCTATAACGGAAAGTCCGAAAGCCAATGCTACACCAATAGTTCCTGTTCCTGCACCGACGGTTTCTGCTGCACCGCCTGCAAATACTGCACTACCGCATCCCAGCAATACCAGGATCATTGTGCCTAATAGTTCTGCAATGTACTTTCTCATGATTAAAAGGATTTATAGGTTTTATTCGTTTATAAATGTACTTCTTTTTATTGAGAAAACGAAACTAACAGACTATTTTAACAGTATTGCATTGTGAAATTTTGATTTTATATTATAAGCAGACTCACAGCCATTATTGCCATTCCCAATATTACACCGCTGATTCCCCAGTGGTGGTGACCGTACTTCTCTGTGCTGGGCAGAAGTTCGTCGAATGATATATACACCATTATTCCGGAAACAAGTGCCAGCAGTAGTGCGTTGATTGACGGAGTCCAGAATGGTATAAGGAAAAGTATTCCTATCAGTGCACCTATAGGTTCGGCCATTCCCGACATAAATGAGTACCAGAATGCTTTTCTGCGGCTGCCGGTGGAGTGGTAGATAGGTACCGACACCGCTACACCTTCAGGTATGTTATGTATGGCTATGGCAAATACTATAGGTATTGCTATTTCCAGGTCCGTGAGTGCCGATGTAAACGTGGCAAGTCCTTCAGGAAAGTTATGTATCCCAATGGCTAGTGCCATCATGACTCCTGTACGTTTAAGTTTCTTGTCATTACCCTGGAATGTGTGAATTTCGTGTGGATTTTCATCTTCGGGAACCAGGAAGTCTATAAGTGCTATCAGTCCTATACCTATGAAAAAAGCCAGCAGCATATAGGCTGAAGCTTCTTTTTCGCCGTATATTCCGCTTAGCAGATGAACAGACTCGGGCATAAGTTCCATGAAGGATACGTAAATCATTACTCCTGCCGACAATCCCAGTGATGCAGACAGGAAACGGGTGTCTGTCTTTTTCGACAGCAATGCTATGAGGCTTCCTATGCCGGTAGATAGTCCGGCTATCAGTGTCAGCGCGAAGGCTAACAGCATGTCGTTGTTTGTTATCATATTTATCCGGTGTTTAATTTAGGGCAAAGATAATAACCTTAGGCATTAAAAAAAAATGTGCTGTCATTTTATATAAAACGACAAAGCGTTTTACCCAAAACGTCCTGTCGTTTTTTTTGAGGCGTATCAACGATGCAAATTTCGGATATTATTTATATATTTGCTCATCGGCAAAATATTTGATAAGTTGAAGCGATATGGTTACTGATAATATATTCCTTTTACAAGGCAAACCGGTGAGGGAACATCTTCTTGCACTCTCTGTAAATTCGAACAAGGCATTTGCGGAGAAACTTAATCCTGGGGTAGATAATGTGCTGGGCTTGCGTCTGCCTGATATGAGAAAACTGGCTGTGCAAATTGCCAAATCCGACTGGAAGGCATATCTGGCCACAGCTCCATCGTTCTATATGGAAGAAAGGATGCTGCAGGGCCTGGTATTGGGATATGTGAAACCGGATGACGATATCGAATCATATCTGTCATATGTCACCCGCTTTGTAAAGATAATAAACAGTTGGTCCGTATGCGATTCGTTCAAGTTTGCAGGAACCGGGAAATATTTCTCTGTCCATTCCGACAGGATATGGGAGTATCTTAAACCATTTATACTTTCCGATAAGGAATACGAGATACGTTTCGGAGTGGTAATGACAATGAAGTATTTTATAGATGAAAGTCATATTGACGAACTGTTCGGATTTTACGACAATATCACTCATGATGCCTATTATGTGAAGATGGCAGTGGCATGGGCCATATCTTTTTGCTTTGTAGCTTATCCGGAAAAGACGATGGAATATCTGATGCGTGCGAAACTGGATGATTTTACTTATAATAAGGCTATTCAGAAAGCCATAGAGTCATATCGTGTAGACGAAGCGATGAAAGTAAAGTTGCGCAGCATGAGGCGTAAATGAAATATTTTTAAACATTATAGTAATTACCAACATGAAAACAATTTCAAGATTATTTTTAATTGCCGGACTTGTGTCTTTGTCGGCATGTGCTCCGTCGCAGAAGGATGCTGGAGCGCAAAGTGCTTCTAATTCGGAAAACCAGGTTATAGAAACTATCATGACGCGCAGGAGTATACGCAAGTACAAGCAGCAGCCGGTGGAAATGGAGAAGTTGCAGCAAATTCTGAATTGCGGCATAAATGCGCCTAACGGTCAGAACAAACAGTCGTGGGAGATTCGTGTCGTGACAGAGGACTATATCTCTGATCTGGACTCACTGAACAGAAGCCTTGCCATTGCTAAAGGCGCCGACGAATCCAAGATTCGCCATGCATCATACGGTGCACCGGTGATGGTTTTCATTGCCAACGACCCAACGTACGATTTTTCGCAGGTGGATTGTGGCCTGCTGGGTGCCAATATGATACTCACTGCCGAATCGTTAGGGCTTGGTTCATGCTGTCTGGGAGGAATAGCCAGAACAATGAAACAACCGGAAGCGGAAGCATTGCTCAAACGTCTTGACTTGCCGGAGAATTATAATCTGCTTTATGCCATTTCTTTCGGATATCCGGATGAATCGCCGGCTGCCAAACCACGCAAAGCTGAAAAAATCAAATTTATAGATTGATATTTGTGGAACAATAAAAAATATACTGACACACGGACAATTATACGTCTGTGTGTTTTTTATTCAATATATTTTGTATCTTTGCCTTATAAAATAAAAATATTTATTCTAATCGTATATATTCATGAAAGAAATCATTAATCTTAAATTAAAGGCAAAGTTAGGTTTGGCTATGGCTTCGTTCATGGCAATGGGTGCATCTGCCCAGGTAGTCAAACATGAAAGGTTGCTTTCGTTCGAGGATGGTTCTGTACCATCATACATTACTACCGACAAAGGAACTCTAGGTATCAATGACGAACACTACAAGGATGGACTGAACTGTATGCAGTGGTCTTTCGAACCCGGTGCGGTGCTGTCTGTAAAAAAAGACTTGAAGTTCGAAAAGCTTGATCCTTCGGGAAAAGACCTGTATCTGTCGGCTTTCATAGTCTGGGTGTATAACGAGAAGGCACAGGACAAGAAAATCCGTTTCGAGTTCCTGAAGGATGGCAAGGAGTGTACATCTTTCCCGTTCGGCATCAACTTCACAGGATGGCGTGCCGCATGGGTGTGTTATGAAAGAGATATGGAAGGTACTCCCGAAGAGGGGATGAACGAAATCAGGGTGCAGGCTCCGGATGTGGAAGGTACTTTATATTTCGATCATGTGATAACGGCAAGCAAGGTTGACCCTCGACAGCAGACAGCCGATGTACAGGTGCCGTTCGTAAATAAAGGCACAAAAAGTCATTGGTTGCTCATCTATCCGCATTCATTGTGGAAACCTGATATAGAACTTACTGACCTGACAGAAAAAAACAGGCAGGATATGCAACTGATGGAGAAAAGATTCCGTGACATGCTTTACACTCCGTCCGAACTCACTCCGAAAGAAGTTAATGCCATAAAAAAGGCATTTGCCAAATATAATATAGTATATAAGAACGGCAAGGTGAGTGGTATGCCTATTTTCATGGTACGCCAGGCCGAGGCATACGAACGTATGATTGAAGGCTGGAATAAGGATATGTTCACCAAACTGGGCATGGAGATGAACAATTATTTCAATCTGATGAAGCGTGTGGCTGTGGCATACAACAATGCCGTGAAGGAAGACGACAAGAAAGAACTGGAATATATCTTCAATGCCATGTACGACCATATCACAGACCAGGGTGTGGCCTACGGAAGCTGTTGGGGAAACATTCATCATTACGGCTACAGTATGCGAGGACTTTATCCGGCATATTTCCTTATGAAGGACGTACTCAGAAAGAGAGGAAAACTGCAGGAAGCAGAGAACACACTCCGTTGGTATTCCATTGCAAACGAGGTTTATCCTAAACCAACCGGAAACGGTATCGATATAGATACTTTCAACACACAGACTCAGGGACGCATAGCCAGCATATTGATAATGGAAGACACTCCGGAGAAACTTCAGTATCTGCGCTCGTTCTCCAGATGGATAGACTACGGATGTCGTCCGGCACCGGGACTGATGGGCTCGTTCAAGTCGGATGGGGCTTGTTTCCACCATTGCAACAACTATCCTGCATATGCAGTGGGAGGCCTTGACGGTGCCACAAACATGATTTATCTGTTTAGCGGTACGGATCTCAGACTATCGGAAGAGGCACACAGCACAGTGAAGAAGGTTCTGCTCACCATGCGCTTCTATTGCAACACACGCCAGTGGTCATTGTCGATGTCAGGCCGACACCCTAACGGAAAGGGACAGCTGATACCTGTACAGTATGCCATGATGGCTATTGCCGGAACACCGGACGGACAGAAAAGCATAGACCCCGATATGGCTTCGGCATACCTCAGACTGATGTCGCTCAGCGGGTCGGTAGATAAGGATGCGCCTGATTATCTGCCACGTACTTCGAATGCGCT
Organism: Bacteroides caecigallinarum; assembly: GCF_021531075.1. Lineage (GTDB taxonomy): Bacteria > Bacteroidota > Bacteroidia > Bacteroidales > Bacteroidaceae > Phocaeicola > Phocaeicola caecigallinarum_B. The sequence goes on from NZ_JADYTJ010000013.1 coordinate 48,028, forward strand.
TGAACTGAAACTTAAGAAGCTGTTCGAAGACAGCGGTTACAAACCGGAACCCGAACCACAGGGAAATCTTGCTCTTGGATATGGATGCGTCAGTGTACAGCGCCGCGACAACTGGGCAGCTGTGGTCAGAGGTCATTCCAGATACCTTTGGGCAGCCGAGCATTATCTTGATGCCAATTTCTACGGACGCTATCTGGCGCATGGCAGTATGCAGATACTTACAGGCAAGCCGGGACAACTCGTTACTTTCGCCACTTCAGGCTGGCAGGAGAATGGTTTCGACTGGAACCGTTTCCCCGGAGCTACATCAGTGCATCTTCCGTTCGATAAGCTTCGTGCTGTAGTATTGAACGTCGATACTTATTCAGGAATGGAAGAAATGCTTTATTCAGATGAGGCTTTTGCAGGCGGACTGTCGCAGGCCGGAACTAATGGTAACTTCGGTATGAAACTGCACGAACATGACAAGTACAACGGCTCGCACAGGGCAAGGAAATCATATCATTTCTTCGATGGCACAATAGTGTGTCTCGGGTCGGATATAGAGAACGATGTGAAGGAGTATGAAACAGAAACAACCGTGTTCCAGCTTGCTGCCGTAACTCCTGAAATGAAAGAATACTGGCAGGACTATACTCCGGACGGCAAGGTGTTTATCGACCCTAACGGAGTGGGGTATTATCTTTCGAAGGAAACAGCTGCGGAAGCAAAGTTCGAAAAGAATTTCCCACAGACAACGGTGGGTGAACGTAAAACCAATCCTACCACAGGCGACTGGGTGTCGTTGGTTGTAGCACACGGAAAGGCTCCAAAGGCTAAAGGATATGAATATGCCGTACTTCCACGCACAGACATTGAGGCTTTGGGTAAGTTTGCAAAGAAACCGGATTACAAGGTGCTCCAGCGTGACAGAAACGCACATATAGTAAGGACTGCCGATGGCAAATTCACGTCGTACGTATTGTTCGAAACTCCTAAGTCTGAACTGCCAAAAGGACTTGTTCTTAAAACAGATACGTCGTGCCTTGTAATGGTTAAGGATAATAAGGATAAAGTGTTGCTGACAGTGGCACAGCCCGACCTGGCTTTGTATCGTGGCGCCAGCGACGAGGCTTTCGATGAAAATGGAAAGAGAAAGGAGCGCAGTATATATTCCCGTCCGTGGAAGTTTGACGAGAGTCTGGAGATACCGGTAACGGTTACTTTAAAAGGCAGGTGGAATGTAAAGGAAACTCCTTTCTGCAAAGTGCTTTCTTCCGACAAGAAACAGACGGTGCTGAAGTTTATCTGTAAGGATGCGGCAAGCTATGATGTGGAACTGGAGAAATAAATAATACTGATAGCAGAAAATCATAGAAAAAATGTCTTATGCGATATATTGTCGTGTAAGGCATTTTTTTTTATTGATTTTACTAATATTAAAAACATATGGTTAATATAAAGTAATAATAGTTTCTATATTTTTAATATCTTTAAAAACGGGGGGGGGGGTAAAATTAATCTATTATCTTTGCATGCTAGAGTTTACTAGAGGGATATAAATTGATTTTCATGTTTTTGTACCTTGTTTTGTAATAGTGTTTTATATGAACGTTTCAAGTTACAAATATAGATATAAAATTCGACGTCTCATCGTATTGATGAATATTTCTTTTATCACAGCCTTGCTGTTTGCACAGCAAGTGGAGGAACGTCGTTTCTCAAAAGAATATGTCATTCTGTACAAAATAGAGAAATCCAATATCGACACAACATTCTATGACAATAAAGCTGAGCTGCACAGATTGGACAGTGACATTAAGAAAATCCTGTCTCTGAAAGATGTTTCCCTGGACTCGTTGGTGGTTATATCTTCCGCTTCGCCCGATGGAGACAGCTTGTATAACTTCAGGTTGTCCGAAAGACGCGGACAGAGCATAGACCGTTTTATTTCAACCCAAAATCCTGACTTTGATAAGAATATACTGTTCAAGTTTCCCGTGGGCGAAAACTGGGAAGCTTTCAGGGATATTGCCCTTACAGACGTGCAGATGCCTATGCGCAATGAGCTTATAGAGATTATAGATAATGGCAGCATGACGGTAGCTGCCAAGGAAAAGTGGCTCAGAAATAACAGGACCCTCTACAGATATGTCATGCGTAACCACATCCATAAATTAAGGTCGGCATATGTTCATCTTAATTATACGTGCAGGTATATGGCTTTTCCTTCCCTCAGCGAGGGCGGTCTTGCAGTGGATATGGACAGGCCGCAGCATATATATGTTCCGCAGCCGGAAACACCGGAGCGCAAGTTCAGCTTGCCTCCTTTCGGCATAAAGACAAATACACTGTATGACGTGGCTCTTGTGCCTAACATAGGTGTGGAATTTTTCTTCAACCGCCGGTGGTCTGTATCTGCCAACTGGATGTATGCATGGTGGGAGAGCGACAAACGCAGTTGGTACTGGCGTGTGTATGGAGGCGAATTGGAAGGAAGATGGTGGTTCGGCAAGAACGGATATGGCGACAATTTCACAGGACATCACCTCGGACTTTATGCACAGGCAGGTACGTTCGATTTCGAGGCCGGTGGCAGAGGACAGATGGTGGACAAGTGGAGCTTCGGAGGCGGTGTGTCGTACGGATATTCACTGCCGTTGACCAAACGTCTGAACATGGATTTCTCTATCGGACTGGGATATTTCAGGGCCGATTTCAAGGAGTATCTCCCTATAGGCGGGCATTACGTATGGCAGCAGACTACGCGCAGAAACTGGATAGGACCTACAAAGGCAGAGGTCAGTCTGGTGTGGATAATTGGTGGTAATAAAAGATAGTGGCTTATGAAAGGAAAAGTATTCATATTGTTTGTCTTTCTTATGGCTATGGTTTCCAGCTCGTGCAAGCATAAGGAATTGTGTATGGACCATAATCATAACGCCAATGTCATGCTAGAAGTGAACTGGTATCTTAAGTGGAATCTTCAGTATTATATAGACTGGGAGACACAGTGGAACCCGGAATGGAAGATTGACTGGAGCAAGATTGTTCCGCCGGAGCCTGAGGGTGTGCGACTTGTAGCCCAGAAACACGACGATAAGTACAAGCAGACGTACAACCTTCCGCCGGGAGGAGGACCATTGGAACTGCAGCCGGGTGCCTACAGTGTATTGCTTTACAATAACGATACGGAATATATCATATTTGAGGATGCGGAACTGTCGTCGGCGCTTACCGCCACCACAAGGTCGAGAACCAGAAGCCCTTATTCCGAGAACAGGCCGGATGAGGTGACGGTGAACCAGCCGGACTTCCTCTTTTCAAGTTATGACGACGATTTCGTGATAGACGAAAAAGAATACGATGCCACTACCGGCGATGTGATACGTATTGTGGTGGATGTCCCTATGTATCCCGTGGTACTGACATATATAGTAAGGTATGAATTCAGTTCGGGAAAGGAATTTGTGGTGGAAGCGCGTGGAGCTCTTTCGGGCATGGCAGGAACGGTGAACCTCAGTACCCGCCGGACGCTGGACGATATGGTGACGGTGCTTTATGAAGAAGCCGAGGTGAGCGACTACGGGGTAGAGGCAGTGATACGTTCGTTCGGACTTTGTAATTTCGACCCTGTGTCTACCGATGAATATCCCAACGGACATTTCTACTCGCCGGACGAGATAGATTCGCGAACAGGTATCTCGCGTCAGGACAGGCCCCGTGTAGATGAAGAGACGCGAAATATACTTACTTTGGAACTTGCGCTGAGAAGCGGAAAAGTTAAGACAATAGAAACAGACGTTACGGATCAGATTCTGAAACAGCCGAGAGGTGGAGTGCTGATAGTGAAAGACATTGAAGTGACGCCGGAAGAAGGGGAAGGCGACAATGACAGTGGCTTCGATGTAGATGTAAATGACTGGGGCGACCATGAAAGTATAGATATACCAATGTGATATAAATTTATAAGAATGTTTAATTTTAAATAGTTATGAAAAAGAATGTTTTTTGGCTGGCAGCAATGGCTGCAGCAGTTTCACTGACAGGATGTTCGGTGGACGAAGTAGTGGAAAAAGCGGAAGTTCGCAACATCGGCTTTGATGCGTTTGCGAATAAGAGTTCGAGAGCGACAGTGAATGCTAAAACTTTTGGGCATACAAGTTTTGGTGTGTGGGGAAGATACGACGAGGGTGGCAGTAGTTATGTAAATGTTTTTAATAATAAAGAAGTTAAATGGAGTAATACTGGAAATTTAGATGATGCTAATGGAGCTTGGGAGTATTCTCCACTTGTCCCTTGGGTTGCTGACAAAGATTATACCTTTGCCGCTGTAGCTCCATACAATGCTGCTTTTAGCTATGACTATACTAATGGTTATACTCTTGGAGAAATAACATTGGATGCAACATACTCAGAGGGTAAATATACTAATCAGGTTGATTATTTGACAGCAACAGTTAAAAGTAGTGTTCAATCAACTATTAGTGGTGGAAAGGTTGGGTTCACATTCAACCATATAGTGTCTAATATTATCTTTAACTTTCAGCCTAAAATAGCAAATACAGGAGGTGAAACTACTGCGTGGACTTCACCTGTGCAAATAATTATAAAGAATATTACTTTATCTAATGTTCTTACTAATAAGAAATATACAAATAATACTTGGAGTGCAGCGGACAGTCCTAATACTTCTGGCTCATTTGTTACAACTTTAAGTTCTGATAACATAACCACCTATGAACCTGCAGGTCCTACAGGTACTCCTACTCAAGTTTTAACACCACTTGAAAATAAATTCTCATGGTTCGTAGTTCCGCAAACTGAAGAACAGGCACCAAACAGGAAACTTACCCTTACATTCGATATCAAGACTAAAGATGCTAGTGGAGCTTATAATGTAGTAGCAAAAACAGGTGCAACAGCTTCTGTTGATATAGATACAGATTGGGATGCTAATACCCAATATACTTACACAGTATATATCGGTACAGATGTTTTAGGTCAGGATGCGTTTATCACGTTCGATGTAACTAGTGTTGCAGGTTGGGGTAATAGTTCACCTGTAGAAGATGATATCAATGTTACACCAAGTACAGGAGACTAATACTTTTTATACTCCTATTATACTCCCTTACCGGCTCTTCCCCAGCCGGTAAGGGTAATACCCATATTACATAACGACCCAGGTATGAAGCAATTATCAATATACATATCAATATTGTCAGCTATAATGGCAACCTCATGCTCCAAACACGAAGTGCAGGAGCAGAAAGGCATACCTATGTCATTTTACGCCGAAGACAGTACAGAAAAAACACGAGCACTACTCAATACCGAAGGAGTAAACCAAAACGACAATGTACTTACGGTGTACGACCTTTATACCACATCTTCAAACGATAAAATCCTGTATATGGATGACACACCGGTGAGATACACAGATGGAAATTGGACATACTCTCCACTGAAATACTGGACAGAAACAGGTACACACTCATTCATGGCATATCTGAGCGAAAGCGGAAACACAACACTAAATACAACAAATTATCCCAAAGTGACATACGATGAAAATTTAGAAACGCTAAATATATCACCATGGGAAATAACCTTGGATAACCAGTTTGATTTCCTCTATGCCTATCATTCACGCAGTATGAACGAGGCTGAGCCACATCGTCCTGTGGAGTTCAGTCTTAATCATCTTCTCTGTGCCGTACAGTTCAATGTGGTGAACCTCATGCCAACAGTAACAATTCAAAATCCAACTTTTACCCTTAATGGTATATATCAGAAAGGTAGCGTATCAATTACAAAAGGTGTGCCGGTTATTAATTTAACAAAAACAGATACTGAAAAAAGTAATTTTTCATCATATGATTCAAAGGTACTTGAGTATAATGTTCCGCACAATGTCTTTTCAGGAATTAGTAATGTAGGTCCTGAGGGCTATGTATTGTTATGGCCTCACACTGAGGAACAATTTAAAAACAATATCAGCGTTTTTATTTCGTATTATAGTAGCGCTGTTTTGGATTATGTGTATAAAACAATTAATTTGTCTGATGATGCCGCAACAAACAACTGGCGCGCCGGAAACAGGTATATATATAATTTCTATATCCAGGACAACCGTATCTCATTCGAGGTAAAGGTAGTTCCTTGGGTAGTGGACGATGTAATAATTGAAGAATAATGAGAAAGTATTTGTATTACATATGGTTGTTTTCTGCAACACTTCTGGTAGCGTCGTGCAGCAAGCAGGAAGTCTCTCCGGATAATGGAGAGAAGATTGCATTTTATGTCAAGTCGCAGCAGGCAGTCACTGCATCGTCAAGGGCGTTGATAGAAGATACAAAGTATTTATTAAATAATGGTAAGAAGCTGCCATTGTATGTTACAGATGAAGTCGGTGGTGTTTTTAGTAATACGGAAGTTGAATATGTTGCCAACGGAGTGTGGCGCTCAGAGACGGAGTGGCAGGAAGGAAAACAGTATACATTTTATGCCTATATAGCATCACCTAAAGCAAGTTCTGCAGGGTCGCAGGGAGTATATGTCTCCAATAAAGGTTATACGGTATATATGCAACAACCTAAATCTTATTCTGATGATCCGGGTGTATGGTCTGATTATCTAATGTCGTATCGTGTAAGTGCAAACGGTTCGAACAAGGGACTTGTGAAACTGGACATGGAAAGAGTAACAGCATGTGTGGAGTTATATATGGCAAAAAGTGAAAGTATGGGAGAAGTGACAGTTAAATCCATATCATTTAATGACGTAAAGACATATGCAAAACTGGGATTGACGAAACATGCTGTACCAGGTGATTCGGAAGGATTGTATGGAATGAAGAATACATGGACTGTAGAGCCTGATGACAATTCTGTTACCGACTATACAAGAAACACAGTATCGTCTTTATTAAATTATGCTGATAACAGGTTTGACGAAAATTTCCTGCAGATGAAATTGCTCGTTATTCCTCAGTCTTTGATAGATGGTCCTACATTAACTATAGATTATGAAGTAAATGAGAATGGTAATTGGGTTACATATCAGAGCGAGTTTAAACTTTCTGATTATTCTATAGGTTCGTGGGATAGAGGACACAAAATAAGATATTATATAGGTATTGATACCAGTATTAAACTGGAAGGTGTGGTAGAACCTTGGAAATCGATGGATTATATAGAATCAACATTGTTGCCAAAAAATTAAGCTTATGAGAAATTCGTTATATTTATACATGGTATTGTTGGCTGTATGTGTGTATGGCTTGGTTGGATGTGTGCCTGAAGATGAATTCTCTTTAAATGGCATGCGTATAAATATTGGTGCAAAAGTCACTTCGGCTGTATTATCCAGGACAGAAGCAAATTTTGTGGATTATAATACAAATACAGATTTACCAATAACCATGATAAGATGGGATCAAAGTAATGTAGATAATACTGTATCTGCAGCAACGGAGCTGGGAGCCAAAATGGGGAGTCCTGCTTCGGACGGTACATGGTTGAGGAAAATTGAATTTTCTTCTTCTCAGTTTTATAAGAACAAACAGGATTATGTGGGTTTTGCAGGATGGTATCCGGCTGCGGATGCAGAAGGAAACGGTTGGGTTAAAAGTGATGGAAAGGTAATAGCATCTGATAATACCATGACATACAATTTGGATGGAACAACAGATGTGATGATTAGTGATTTCTCTAAAGGTAATTTTCAGGAAGGGATACCGGCGTTGACTTTCAAACATGCACTATGCATGTATAATATATATGCATATGCAGTTGATGGGGATTGCGTAAAAGAGTGGGGAAAGCTTAGCCAGGTTACTTTGTCAAATCTTCATAAACAGCTTAAGATAACTCTCCCGGAAAGCTTTACTGATACGTGGGAGCCTGCATTTACTTATCATACCCCTGTGGGTGAGGACGGACAGACAGAATATAAACATTATGGACTTATGGATGGAGTACCGGCAATGGAATTGCCTGTAGGTATGCAGAATGCTATACATGTGGGTACTCTTTTGCAAGGAGTTCCTGCAGGTTTTGGTGATAAGATTCAGGATGGTGTGCTGTATATTGAATCGGAAACAGAAGGACAAAATGAGTCGGTAACTGTGGCAATAGTACGTGACTTTACTCCGGGACATGCATATAATATTTATCTGAAATTTTCTACAAAAGGAATCATTAATGCAGAAGTTTCCGGAACTGACTGGGTTTATGATGAAAATAAGGATTATGAAGTGTCACAGGACTATGGATTGCTTACGGACTTGTCCAGATACGGAACTGCCAACTGCTATATAGTTTCGTCTGCCAATCGTGGATATTGCTTTGACGCTACGGTTAAAGGTAATGGAGTGAATACACTTACAAAGAGAGACGGAACCACTATCGTTTTGCCAGACAGGGATACACGTCTGGATATAGACTCTGTGGCAATATTGAGAAGTGATGCCATGATGGAGTTGGTAGGTGGAACAATGCAACCTATAGAAGACTATGAAGACAGAATAACAACTCCAATCTTGAAACTGCTTTCTAACAAACTGACAGATGGGAAGGTGGTTTTCAGCGTTCCGGGAATAGAGAACGAACCGGATAATTCAAGACTTATATATAAAGGAAATGTGAAGATTGGAGCATTCAAAAATGGCGAGATAGTGTGGAGCTGGCATATATGGATAACGGATAAACCACAAAATCAAGGTTACTCTAACGGATATGTGGCTTTGGACAGAAATCTTGGTGCCGTAACTACAGATTACAATACTTTCAGAGAGAAGAGCTCATTATGGGCTGGTCTGTATTATCAGTGGGGTAGGAAAGATCCTATTTTCAGGCCTACAGTGGATGAACGTCCTGAATGGAGTAATTTTTGGCCTAAGGATGTGACACGTATGGCTGTATCTGTGGATTTTGCACATAAGCATCCTACTACATATTTTTATAGTACAACTTATTCAAACTGGACTACTGATACTGAATATAGTGACAACTTTTGGGGATATACTTCTGTAAGGGATGATGTCAAGAAAACAATTTACGACCCATGTCCACCGGGATATAGAGTACCAGGAAATGCTATCTGGGAAAACTATAATAAAGAAATGAAAAAAACAAAAGTTACAAACAGTAGCGGTAAATTTGCGGGGTATGAGTTTAGTATTTATGATAGAATAAAAATTTATTATCCTAACACAGTATGTCTGGCAGAAGGCGAATTACAGGTCAGTGATGAGAAATCAGCTACTGAGTTGAACGATTTTGTGTATATGTACAGTGCTACTCCATATGACGCTGCATTATATGGGGAAACAGACCCAAAGTATGAAGGACTTGCTTATCATTTCAGATATAATGATAAATTAGGTCAGGATTATTCTTCGGTATTGGTGGCAGATCCGGATAGATATCACGTAAAACGTTCGGCTGCATATCCGGTGAGATGTGTGTACGAAAGTTCGTCTCCTACGGTGACAGACTTGAGTGAAGTGCAGACTGCAAACTCATATATGGTAACCAAAAGCGGATTTTATAAGTTCCGTGCGACAACACGAGGAAATGGTGTGACAGGACTGCATGTTGTACAGAGTGATGGGTCTTCTTTGTATCACGCTTTTGATGATGGAATGGGTGCAGGAATATCTGGAGTAGACAAAATAGACGTGTTATGGTGGCAAGGTGACTTAACTTCAGGAAGTAGTTACCGTAGCTTTGCTGATAAAAATCCTTCCAGTGCAGAAATTGAAGCTGAATGTCCATTGGTTGTCCTTGATAATGGAATACTTGATGATGGGTTTGCTTCATTCTATGTGAAAGTGGATGAAACTACTAATGGAAATGTTGGTCTGGCAGCATACGATGCAAACGGCAAGATTCTTTGGTCATGGCATATATGGATACTACCTGAAGTTTATGATGTCCGACTTGGTGAATATACAGTTATGGATAGAAATCTGGGTGCTACATATGCACCAACTGATGAAACAGGTATTAATCAGAATAATTTTTATGCTAATATTGGTCTATATTATCAATGGGGTAGAAAGGACCCATTTTTTCCACCATCGGGAATGAATAATAATAATACAAATACTCATTATTGGTTTATGAAGGAAAAGGGTATCTGGTATACGATGAATGAGAACAATATTACCAACAAAAATTATATACGTCAGTCTGTTCAGGAACCTCTTTTGTTTTACAAGTCTGATGATAATTCCTTTTGGCAAACAACTTATGAAGATTATAATGGTGAAGCTAATGATTTATGGGGATATGTAGGAAGGGCAGGTGCTATAGGTGAATCTTTTGCTAAGACTATGTTTGACCCTTGCCCACCAGGATATAGAGTAATGCAGCATGACCTTTTTGAACATGCTAATATTTGTGGGTCTAATGATGAAAATATACACAAAATTATGATTTATAATAATTATTATTATGATTATTATGATAATTATGATAATAATTATGGTATCTATTTTATAGATAATATGAAGGCAAAAGGTACTATTTCTGCTGGGGGAGTTTGGTTCCCAAATACCAGGGCGATAGACAAAAAAGGATATTTCCTTAATGATGGTAATTATAGGTTGTCGACTGCTACACCATATTCTTCAGGTAGTACTCTTAATACAAGAGAGATAAGATGGCAAAGACTTCATTACGTTGACAGGTGGAGTAACTATTATTATTATGAAATTCAACAAAAACATACTGAAAACAACATGGCTGACGGAAGAGTAGTAAGATGTCAGATGGAATAAATGATTATAATTATGAGATACATAGTCGGTATATTATTTATAATGTCGTTGTTCGCGTGTAGAAATGAGGATTTATTCATTCCTGAAAACGAACAAACTAATACGGCTGGAAATAAGGAAATAGATGCAAGCTGCTCTGTGGTACAGATTAATCCGGGCAGTAATACTACAGGTATGCCTACTAGAGGAATTATAGGACAGTCCACTGTGGCAGAAATGGAATGTAATTTCATAAAGCTGGATGAAAAGACTCAGGTATTAACTTCTCCTGATGGCTACATTCCTACAGATTTTACTAGTTGGAGTGACCAGCAAACACAAATAGTGGAAGGGTATATATTTTCATCCCCGGACCAGACACAGAATATTGGCTTCCGTTCTGTAACATTTACGCCAAGATTGACATATCAGATGCAAGAATTGAAAAGTGAAACAGATCCTACAGCACAGCCTGAAATTGTGGGATATATCAGCAGAATGGTGGGATGGTATCCAAAAACTTTTGAAGTACCGGTTGATGATAATGGCATTGCCGGTGAGGTTATATTCAAGAATACAGATTCGTATGAAACAATTGAGAAGGAAGGACAGATATACGACTGTGTTGTGTTTAATAAGAAACTGAATGGTGAAACAGACCTTATGATGACAGATATGAGGGAAGGAAGATATGATTTGTCATCTAAGGGTTTCAAGAATAACACATATGATTATGATGTACAACCGTACGGACATATATTTAAAAATCTGGTGGATGACAGCAATGGTTATCAGTATTGTAATTACTTTACTTTCAAGCATTATCTAACTGCAGTAAGATTATTCGTAGAGGTTGAAGCCAGTGACTTGAGTCTTGTTTCATGGAAGAACATTAATAATGTGGTTTTTATGAATCAGCCACAAACAGCAGTTATATCTCTTCCGGTGGAACAAAGCAGAGGCACCGGTACTACTTCAATCGTTCCAGGAGCTACGCCTACTTTACAGATTGAAGGTGTTAATCCTACTTTTGGCGAAGTAATAGAGTGGAGAGATAGGATGAATATGCCTATCATCAGGACTCCTATGGCTGAAGGTGACCCTGAGCATCCTGAGTTTGCACAAACACCTGAGTATCCGTTGGAGTTGGAGAATACTGTTTCTTTGGGTAGAACCTATATGGGATATATCCTGCTGGAACCTGAAAAAGATGTGGATTTTGAAATTCATACTGACGCGGGGGTCTTCAAGGGCACAATTCCTCATTTCTTTCTAGATTCAGGAAATAGTAGTGAGGAAATTCTCAAAGCAGGCTATATTTATAATATAGTGGTTGATATGAAGGCAGATGGAAGTCTGGATATTGTTGTAGGTAATGAGGATTTTGAATCATTCCGCAACCTTACACCTTATAATGAAACGATAAAAGATTTTGAATATTCCAATTGTTTTATCATTAATCAGGATATGATGGTAAAATCGGAAGATGGAAATGGTACGGCAACAGAGTGGTATGATGGATTTTATTTCCAGGCAATAGTTCCTGGACGTGGAGAGAAAGGATTTGTTACTGGGACTGGAGCGGACCTTTATCCGAAAGAAAAATATTTCACTCCTCATTCTGCACGAATATTGTGGCAGGATGAGCCTTATCTAGTCACTTTTGTGGAACTAGTTCATGGTTATATACGTTTTTCACTAAATAAAGAATGTAGGACTAATGGACTTCAGGGAAATGCTGTTATTGCCGCACTAGATGAAAATGGTGACATTATATGGTCATGGCATGTTTGGGTGAATAACGGAATCAAGGATATAACATATAGTAATATTAGTTTTAGAGATCCGGAAGATAGTCCTCAATATGGTAATTATCCAAGTTCTACTGAATATAAAACATTGAGTAGTATAAGTGTTATGAATATGAATCTTGGTGCTACAAAAGCGTCATGGACTGGTGAAGGTGATATATTGGATACATATGGATTTTATTATCAGTGGGGAAGGAAAGATCCGTCACCTCTTCCTCCATCGTATAATTACGGACAGAGTGACATGACTACCAAAGAGTATTATTATATGGATGAAGGTACAAGACGAAGAGTTTACATATTCTTAGATTTGTACCCTACGGTAGAGATGGGAGCAATACATCCACTTGAAATCATCGCTCCATCACAAATAAGTCAGACATATGCCAATGACTGGTTATATTCGTCAATAGACCAACTCTGGGGGTATAATCCTTCAACCAAGAGAGTAGAGAAGAAAACTATTTACGACCCGTGTCCTTATGGATATAGAGTGGCAGATGATGAACTGTTTGCCTTGTTTTATTATGCTTTCAACTATAACTATGGTTATAATTATAATGTAGATGATAAAGGAATAGTAATAACAGTACAAGGTAAATCGAATTATTTTCCTTTTTCAGGATGGCGTGGGCATGACAGAAGTAGAACAGATAAAACAAATGCATGGTATGAAGTAGGTAATCTTGGTGATTATCAAGATGCGAGAGTTTGCAAAAACTCAACTACTTATATGAATCATAGAGGAAGAAGTTTTTTGATAAGTAAGAGTAAATTGGCTGATGGCGGCAGTTATACTGTTCAGGATGTTAATCCTCCATATACGAGAAGAATTACTAATGACTATGCCAACCGTGCTTCTGCTTCGCCAGTGAGATGTGTGAGATATAATGCTTCTGGTGAAGAACCTTCTGCAAGTGGAACAACATCTAATCCTTAGAAACCAGTGATTATGAGGCTTTATTTTGTTATATCGCTCCTTGCCGTTTTCATGCTTTCTTGTGGCAGACACTCGAAAAAAACTGAAATGGCAGAGAAAAAGGCAGACGCAACAGAAAATGTGGGAAAAACGGGATATGAGGCGAGTTTCCCCATGCCTGAAGTGCCACTTATGGTTAATTCGGAAGAGGATGCCAAGGCTTATATCATGGCTCATTTTTGGGATGGCTTCAGATTTGGAGATACCTTGCTGCTAGGTAATAAGAATGTTATATCAAGGGGCATCTCTGATTTTATAAGAATGTCTTCATCTATGACGGATAGTCGTGGTGAAGATATAAGGCATGGTTTTCAGGTTCTGTGTAAAGGTATTACGGAATATAAAGGTCTGACTGATTCGCTGAAATATTATGTAGAAGAGTTTCTGTATAATCCAAATTCCCCGTATTATAATGAGGTGTTGTATGGTATATACCTGAAAGAAATGATTGCAACACTACCGGTGGATGATCCTATGGTTTCTGCTTATGACTTTAAACTTAAACTTATAAGTAGAAACTGTGTAGGGAATAGGGCAGAGGACTTTTATTATTTCCTTCCGGATGGGACAAAAAAATCTTTCTATTCAACTAAGACGAGAGGACAATATACTATTCTCGTGTTTTATGATCCTGAATGTCATTCGTGTCATGATATAATGATGGGAATGTTTGCCGATAAGGAACTACATGATGCTGTGGATAAAAAATGGGTGACTGTAGTGGCTATATATACAGATGGAGATAGTGAGGTCTGGAAAAAATATCTTAAAGGTATGCCGGAAAATTGGATTATAGGTGATGACAGAATGGCTATAAAGGATAATGCATTGTATGATTTGAAGGCGATGCCTACATTGTATTTGCTGGATAAAGATAAAAATGTTGTTCTGAAGGATATGCCATATAATGTTATACGAAAAAAAATATTTAATCCAACTTTCTGATTGCTAGTGAGATAGCTTTGCTGCTTGAATTTTTAGTGAAAAAAAGATACGAAAATATTTGCAGGAATGAAAAAAGTGCGTACCTTTGCATCCGCTTTCGAGAGAGAAAGTGATGAAAGATGACATGATGATTAAAATCAGGCAGTATTTTAGATTTCCTGGTATCTTACCTTGCTCTTGTGCAAGGGAGCGAGAAGGGTAGTCTGAGAAAATCTTTTCGAAAAAAAAACTTCGAAAAATTTGCATGATATGAATTAATTGTCTAACTTTGCATTCACATCCCGTTTAAAAACGGAAGTAAGTTCTTTGAAAGATTTTAGATAAACAAACAGAATGTAGTACAAGCGTCACATTATATATATGATGTGATGGAAAAAAGATAAACCGTCAATTGAAATTAAAAAATTAAAAAAAACGGTATCCTGAACAGAGACATAACACATCCTTTAGGGATGTATAAAAATATTTTACAATGAAGAGTTTGATCCTGGCTCAGGATGAACGCTAGCTACAGGCTTAACACATGCAAGTCGAGGGGCAGCATGAACTTAGCTTGCTAAGTTCGATGGCGACCGGCGCACGGGTGAGTAACGCGTATCCAACCTTCCGTTTACTCAGGGATAGCCTTTCGAAAGAAAGATTAATACCTGATAGTATGGTAAGATTGCATGATAATACCATTAAAGATTCATCGGTAAACGATGGGGATGCGTTCCATTAGGTAGTAGGCGGGGTAACGGCCCACCTAGCCAACGATGGATAGGGGTTCTGAGAGGAAGGTCCCCCACATTGGAACTGAGACACGGTCCAAACTCCTACGGGAGGCAGCAGTGAGGAATATTGGTCAATGGGCGAGAGCCTGAACCAGCCAAGTAGCGT
>NZ_JADYTJ010000135.1 GCF_021531075.1 Bacteroides caecigallinarum
AAGCCTCCGACCTATCCTACACATCGCGTGCCCAAATTCAATGCTAAGCTATAGTAAAGGTTCACGGGGTCTTTTCGTCCCATCGCGGGTAATCGGCATCTTCACCGATACTACAATTTCACTGGGCTCACGGTTGAGACAGTGTCCGGATCATTACACCATTCGTGCAGGTCGGAACTTACCCGACAAGGAATTTCGCTACCTTAGGACCGTTATAGTTACGGCCGCCGTTTACTGGGGCTTCAATTCAATGCTTCTCCCAAAGATGACATCTCCTCTTAACCTTCCAGCACCGGGCAGGTGTCAGGCTGTATACTTCTACTTTCATATTTGCACAGCCCTGTGTTTTTGTTAAACAGTTGCCTGGACCTATTCTCTGCGCCCTCTCTTGCGAGGAGGGACCCTTTATTCCGAAGTTACAGGGTCAATTTGCCTAGTTCCTTAACCGTGATTCACCCAAGCGCCTTAGTATATTCAACCCGACTACGTGTGTCCGTTTGCGGTACGGGTACCTCCAACGTTAAGCTTAGCGGATTTTCTCGGCAGTCTGCTTACCCACACTATCACCGCTACCCGAAGGTGTTGGTGTACTGTCAAGTTCGACTCTTCCCGTGGATTTGCCTGCGGGAATCTACATCTACACTCTTTAACCGGCTATTCCGTCAGCCGGCGGTGGTGTCACTGCTGCGTCTCCACATCGCCATTGGAGGTAGTAACGGAATCTTTACCGTTTCTGCCATCGGTCTCGCCGTTCGGCTGAACCTTAGGTCCCGACTTACCCTGATCCGATTAGCGTTGATCAGGAAACCTTAGTCTTTCGGCGAGGGGGTTTCCCACCCCCTTTATCGTTACTTATACCTACATTTGCTTTTCCATACGCTCCAGAGTGGCTC
>NZ_JADYTJ010000136.1 GCF_021531075.1 Bacteroides caecigallinarum
GCATAAAGTTCTTTATATGCCTTTTCTGACTGTTGCCGCCTGATTTCATCCGGGGAATTCCGGTCAATGCCGTATTTCATGAGAAAACAGGAATTAATGAAAGGGCTGTCAATATTCTTCGGGTTGGCGATGAAACCTCCCAGCTTTTCCAGTTCTCCGTACAGCTTGTCAAGATACTGTACGGGAGGAGGGGAACAAAGCCGCTCGAAGACCTTCTCCACAGCATGTGTCAGTCTTACATCGACCTCTACGGCATCAGGTATCTCGCCTCTGAGTCTTCTTTCCCTGTAATCTTCCGGTTCCATACTTTCAAGCCGGTGATACAGCTCATAGTCTTCTGAAAATCCGTAATGTTCACGGATATCCTTCGGTATGTCCCATCCGTTCATCAGGGACCAGTAGAGACATTCGATTGTCTCCTTACGCTTTCTTTCATCCGATTCAAAACTGTCATTCATAACCGTCATGCTTTACCGTTTGACCTTTTCCTTTCCCTTCTCATTTCCGCAATGCGTTTTACGGCCAGTTCCAGATTTCCGCCCAGTTCCTTGGCCAGCTTCTGCAATTCCAGCTTTTCCGACTCTTCCGTGGTATATACGGCATATTCCTCATCGCTGACTTCCGTGGCATACACGGCCGAGTGGGTACCGCCAAGACCGATCCAGACCTCACGGTAGAAACGTCCGGGATGGTTGGCCTGGTTAATGGACAGGATCTGTCCGCGTTCCTTGTCGGTCAGTCCGAGAAGCCGCTGGATATGGTCGAACTTGTTCATGTATTTCCGCTGGTCAAGAAGAATCTTGCAGTCACTGTTGTTGATGATAGCTTCCTTCACGACAGGGGAACTGATGATGTCATCCACTTCCTGGGTGACCACCACGGCCTC
>NZ_JADYTJ010000137.1 GCF_021531075.1 Bacteroides caecigallinarum
ACGATGGATAGGGGTTCTGAGAGGAAGGTCCCCCACATTGGAACTGAGACACGGTCCAAACTCCTACGGGAGGCAGCAGTGAGGAATATTGGTCAATGGGCGAGAGCCTGAACCAGCCAAGTAGCGTGAAGGATGAAGGTTCTATGGATTGTAAACTTCTTTTATAAGGGAATAACCGACACTACGTGTAGTGTTCTGCATGTACCTTATGAATAAGCATCGGCTAACTCCGTGCCAGCAGCCGCGGTAATACGGAGGATGCGAGCGTTATCCGGATTTATTGGGTTTAAAGGGAGCGTAGACGGGATGTTAAGTCAGCTGTGAAAGTTTGGGGCTCAACCTTAAAATTGCAGTTGAAACTGGCGTTCTTGAGTGCGGTAGAGGCAGGCGGAATTCGTGGTGTAGCGGTGAAATGCTTAGATATCACGAAGAACTCCAATTGCGAAGGCAGCCTGCTGGAGCGTAACTGACGTTGATGCTCGAAAGTGTGGGTATCAAACAGGATTAGATACCCTGGTAGTCCACACGGTAAACGATGAATACTCGCTGTTGGCGATATACGGTCAGCGGCCAAGCGAAAGCATTAAGTATTCCACCTGGGGAGTACGCCGGCAACGGTGAAACTCAAAGGAATTGACGGGGGCCCGCACAAGCGGAGGAACATGTGGTTTAATTCGATGATACGCGAGGAACCTTACCCGGGCTTAAATTATGCATGAATGATTTGGAGACAGATCAGCCGCAAGGCATGTATGAAGGTGCTGCATGGTTGTCGTCAGCTCGTGCCGTGAGGTGTCGGCTTAAGTGCCATAACGAGCGCAACCCTTTCTGCCAGTTACTAACAG
>NZ_JADYTJ010000138.1 GCF_021531075.1 Bacteroides caecigallinarum
TTCCGTATCTGGCACGGTAATATTCCATTTCTTCTTCATCGGTGAAGGAATACACCTCTTCCGCTATCGTATCCTTTACAAGACGGAATGTACGGCCTCCTTTTTTCAGTATGGCTGTAATCTGTGGGATATGCAGTGTTTCACAGTAGCCGCTTATTTCCATCGGATGCACGTACAGGCGTGTCTTTCCTTTTACAAGATACATGGCCTGTGATGTACAGCCGGTTCTGTCCGTGTCGAATCCCTCTCCATGAAATTTCTCTTTTATTTCCTTGTAGAAAGCGTCCGTTTTCTCATGGGAAAGACCTTTTCCCCATTCATATCCGCTTTCCAGACTGAAAAGCAGATGGAAGAGGGTTGTCCGCCCGGTCTTGCTTTCCCAGTAACCATAAAGGTCAGTCGTGCCGGATTTCGGTCCGAACCTGTATCCGTCCGGAGTATAGCTTTCCATCACTTCCAGGAGTGAGTTCAAGAAATTTTCCGATTCTTCCGATTTCCACCATTCTGACGTATCGTCATCCATGGCATAAGCTGGTATATGGTTCATAACCTGCAGGTATTCCGGAGTCTCTTTCAGAATGTCCAGCATCCTTGTGACGGCTTCCTTCCTTTGTCTGATGGAGAACAGTTCCGTTCCGGTATCCGCGTGAAGCCTGTTCTGTGTCTTCTGGTCTGTAATCATGACTTCTGATTTTTATTGTTATACATTGTCTGCCTGTAAGGTACAGGCATTCTTATTTCTTGTTGTCCCTGTTGTCTGTTTGCCCGCATCCCTGCAAGGCTTGGCGGAAAAAAATACCGGAGCGAAGCGAGGATGATT
>NZ_JADYTJ010000139.1 GCF_021531075.1 Bacteroides caecigallinarum
CGGCGCACATTTCCATGACAAATGGGTGCATTATTACAACAAGAACCTGCTGATGATGGCCGCCTATTTCAGGGGTGAGGAAGAAAACGGCCAGAAATTCTGTGATATGATCACCCGACAGGTTGAACGCTATACACAAAACAGGAGGAGAACAGGATGAATACAAAGATACGATATGACCTTGACAGTCTTGAACTGGCAAACGGTGACTTCGGATATCCCATTACAGAAAAGGAAGTACGGAAAGTGAACCGTATGCTGGAACTGATGGAGAATGTCCGAAACAGGCAGATGTGCCCGACAGAAGGAGACTGCGTGGAATTTGTCTCACGTTCTGGTGACTATTTCGGAAAAGCTCATATAGAACGGATAACAGGAAAATATGCGGATATATGCCTGATACCGGAAACGGTATTCTGTTTCGATGACATGGGAAAAGCCGCCTATGATACCACCGGAAGTCCCTGGACGCAGGTCAATATCCGGAACATGAAACCCGCAGGTACTGAAATCCGCATATTCAGGACATGGGGATTCGGGAAGCGCAGCAGTACGGGCAGTCTAAGGTTCGATGCTCCGGTCAGGAAATGGGAATACAGAGAACCGAATCCGTTGTATGACGGTTACACCACCCGTAACTGGTTCCGCTATCATATCATGAAACACCGGGACAGGGAAAGGACAGGCGAATACACCTTCCGCAGCGATTCATTCACGCTGTACAGCCGGAGCGAGCTGGACGAGCTGGCCGCAATCCTGAAAGGCAGACTCTACAAGGGAATCCTGCCTGACTCTCTTGTACTTTGGGG
>NZ_JADYTJ010000014.1 GCF_021531075.1 Bacteroides caecigallinarum
CATTAATATTCGCTATAATGAATATTACAAATACAAATTTATATAATTATTTCAAACTATACTAACCTTACAAAGGTAAAAAACAGATGGAAAATCATTGTATTTTTCCCAATTTCTTCAAGCGGCTCCTTATTGCTCCCTGTGTACGTTCAAATATATCCGACAGCATACTGATGCTTTTACCTTCATCATACATGCGGCAAAGCAATCTGTCCGTTTCATCATCCCATAGGACATAGGCATTTCCATGTTCGGTTCTTTTCTGCTCCACAGTATAGGCTTTCGTCTTTTCAGATTTTAATATAGCTGAAGCTTCATTTTTTAATGGAGAAGCATTATAGCTCTGCCTGCAAGGGATAACACCCCTCACCCCACCCTTTGGATTAGGAACGTCACCCTTATATCTTGGGATAAGGTGCATATGCACATGGAATACGGACTGACCGGCAGCTTCATTCACATTAATACCAATATTATATCCATCGGGATGGAACCTTTCGTCTATTTTCTGTTTTACAAACTGAAGCATAACATTCATTGCTTCCCTCTCATGATTTGTCAGATCGAAATATGAAGCCACATGTCTCTTTGGAATAATCAACGCATGACCTGGAGATACGGGATAACCATCATAAAAAGCTACACACGTAGCCGTTTCACAAATAACCTCGACACGCCTTGCCAAACGACAGAACGGACACCCATTATTCTCCATTCTGGGTAGCTTATTAAAATGATTATACTGATACAACTCATAGCTGGAATTACACTCCAGACTTTTAAACGGAAGTTTCACATTACACTGATATGTATATTGCCTGTGAATAGCATGCAGTCTGAAACCCTCTTCCTTTAAATCCCTTCTTACAGCAAAGTAAGCAGTACCATCTGATTTAAGCAGATTCGTTACATTCATCATCACTTCAGCCTGTGCATACGGCTCCAGAACATTAAGTACATAATTGCAGATTATAGTATCAAATTTTCCTTCCGGAAAATCCGGTCTATAATAATAGTCATAACCTGTTATATCATAACCTTGCCTGTGTAATTCGTCGGTATCAAAGCCATATCCACAGCCAAAATCTAGTATTTTGCCTTTTAGCAGATTATTATCTTTAAGGAAACGTGTCGGCACAGATAAATTTGTACGTTTAATTGCCGTCAAGTAAGGATGATTTATTTTTTCCATAATATCAGTATTTCCAAGTTTCAAATCCCATATTTAGAGCTATCTGATTCATAGGAGTAAAAGTACGCTCAAAGACATTAAGAAATTCCATGTCACTCATATTTGCCAATTCATTTGCAGTATAACCCAGCGAAATAAAATCTTCAAGTATTTTCGATTTCTTATCTGATTTTATAAAAGTTTTAAGCCCGTGTAATTGCATTGAAGCCAATTTAGGAAGATATATATTCAAATCAGGCAACCGATTGCTTTTCGATGAATTAATACTCCCATCAGCAGGAATCAGATTCCAAAGCAAATCATGCGAAACAAAGCTCCACGGTATAAAATGATCAAGTTCATATTCATTTATATACAACTTCCGCCCTGTATAAATACAACTCACAGACCCCGAAAGCCTTATTATATCATTCCAATAATGATGTTGTGCAGCCAGACTATTTCTAACCTCTGGTCTAATCAACTTATTAGGTATAGCAGGAACATTCGGATTTCTTGCCTGAAGAAATAAAGTAAGATTCCAGTAGGCAAAATCCATCAACACTTTGTAATGTCTATGCAGAAAATCATCCCACTTAGGATTAAGATTGATATAGAATTCTTTCCCGTCCTTATGAATAGAATACAGACAATCATTCTCAAACATCTGCGAACGCCTCACCATTTCTCTGTCATCTGATGTATCAACCCACGGACGTAAAAACCTGTATGGAACATTCAAAGTTAATGTACGTAACATTTTTTTTACTAAAGGACTCTCATTATATGATTTTATACCTTCTATTACTGCATCTACTCCTGAATCAATAGGAATATTTATTTCCTTATGTAGCTGATTTACAATCCCATATAAAGAATCTGTTTTTCCGAACGATAGTTTAAAATAGTGTATAGGATACCAGGCATTGGCCACCATTCGCGTAACAATATCCCATACGTTTATATTTAAGTTTCCTGTCTTCGCATGAATCTGCATAATTGACAGGAACCAAAAATATTTATATGTGGCTACTGTATTATCGAATATTCTTCCTATTCGGTTGGTGGATAGTATGTTGTATTCTTTGATGTACATGATTTGTGATTAATAATATTACAATTGCAAACTTATAAAAAAATGTTATTATTTTAAGCTATAATCAGTATGTTATTAAATCAATAGCAGACCAGACCTATAATCATTTCAGGTCTAATCTGCTATCAATACCTTACCAAGTAATAACCTTATCAATTATAGCCTGTTGTTCACTGCTACTTCTCCTCAAGTAAATACGAGTTGTCTCAATACTCTCATGCCCCATCAGGTCGGCAAGTAAAGATATATCATTAAACTTCTCCAAAAAGTTTTTGGCAAATCGATGTCTGAAAGAATGAGGATAAACAACTTTTTCATTCATACCATATTTATTGGCATAATTCTTAAGCTGCTGAGATATACCACGGGTAGTTATTCTTTCGCCAAATCTATTCAAAAAAATATAACCAGAACTTCTTTTTTGTCCTTCCAGCCAAACTATAGCTTCTTGTTTAAGTAATTTAGGAATATATATCCTCCTAATCTTACCACCTTTAGTATAAATATCATAATACCCCAAATAAATATGTTCTACTTTCAATTGAATGAGTTCACTCACTCTTGCACCGGTAGCAGCCAAAAAACGAACGACAAAATACCATGTTAGATTATCTTCCATTTTCAGTTTCTTCTTTAAGAACTGATAATCTGCATTAGTAATTACATTTTCCAGATAAGAACGCTGTTGCACCTTAACAGATTTAAGACGAAGTTTTTGCTTGCCCATATATTCAAGATATTTGTTAATAGCTTGAATCCTAAGATTCACAGTTTTTGGTTTATAGGTATCTATCAAATAAGTCTTATAAACCAAAAGGTTTCGTTTGTTTAATTCTTTGTGCCTCTTGTAATACTCTCTAACGGCATACATATATGCTGCAACCGTATTTCTCGCCATATTTGCCTGTACGAGTAGCATTTCAAATGTTTCTTCTGTCATATAATTATTTTTTATTGGGAACGACATTGTTCCATATATAATATAATTCATTGAATTCCTATTATGAGAAGTTTATCGCTACAGGAGAAGTGAAGTGTATTGATGAGGAGATTCCGTTTGAAATACCTGTTACTTGGGAGTGGGTAAGATTGACTTATATAACTTATCTTATTGAAGATTGTCCCCATTCGACTGCGAAAGATGAAGGTAAAGGTTATCCTTTGGTAAGAACACCTAATATCGGCTTTGGACGTTTGTCCTTAAATTGTGTACACAGAGTATCAGAAACAGTTTATAATCAGCGAAACGTTCGTGCTGTTCCACAAACGAACGATTTAATATTTGCTCGTGAAGCTCCTGCTGGAAATATTGCAGTTATACAAGAAGGGGAAAAAGTGTGCCTGGGCCAAAGAACAGTGTTAATTAGACCCTTTACCCAATATATTCTTTCCGACTATTTGGCATATTATATACTTGCTCCATCTTCTCAGCAAAATCTTGTAGACAAATCTTCAGGAACGACAGTGCCACATGTCAATCTCTCCGATTTTAGACGATATCTAATAGCATTGCCTCCTATTAAAGAACAACATAATATAATTGATAAAATTTCAATGGTATTACCTTGGATTGAAAAGTATGGAGTTTTTTCAAACGAGTTACAGAATTTAAATATAGGTATTAATGATTTATTAAAAAAATCAATTCTCCAAGAGGCTATTCAAGGTAAGTTTGTACCACAGATTACAAAAGAAGGTACAGCTCAAGAGTTACTTGAACAGATACGGCAGGAAAAACAGAAACTTGTTAGAGAAGGCAAACTCAAAAAGTCTGTTTTAACAGATTCCGTTATCTTCAAAGGTGACGATAACAAGTATTATGAGCAGATAGGGAAAATGAGTTATTGTATTGATGAGGAAATACCTTTCGAAATTCCCCAATCTTGGATGTGGACAAGACTTTCTTATATTGCAAACATTTATACAGGTAACAGTATTAGTGAAAATGAAAAGAGATTAAAATTTACAGATGTTGTAGGACGTTATTATATTGGAACTAAAGATGTTGATTTTAACAACAATGTTGTGTACGATAATGGTGTTGCTATTCCCAAACAGTATGAACAAGATTTTAGAATTGCTCCCAACAATTCAATATTGATGTGTATTGAAGGTGGAAGTGCTGGAAGAAAAATTGCAGTGCTGAACCAAGATGTATGTTTTGGGAATAAATTATGTTGTTTCTCTCCGTTTGTAGCAATAGGCAAATTCATGTACTATTATTTACTGTCACCTTCGTTCTTTGAACTGTTTAATCAAAATAAAACAGGTATTATAGGTGGTGTAAGTATAGCAAAAGTAAAAGAGATATTGATACCCCTACCTCCAGTTAAAGAACAGCAACGCATTGTTGCACAAATAGAGAAACTATTTGAGCAACTGAAATAATTGTTCTATACGTTTAGCTATACGTTTCTGTTCTTCTATAGGAGGAATGCCTATTGGCAGATTGTAGAATAAATCTTTATTGAGGTGTGGAATTGCTGCACCTCTTTTTGAATTTCTCAACTCCTCTTTATAGAATAAGATGAAAGTCAAGATATATGGTTTCCAAATAGCAGAAGAGAGCCATAAATGCTTGAACGTACTCCCCATATATCCATTTTGTGGCACAGTGAATACTTCACCTGAATTTTCACCATCAACAAGAATAATATTATCTCCAGCATAGACAAATCTGCCTTTTTCTATAATGGTTGCAGATGATTTTCCACGTAGGAACTTTGCATCCAAGCAAATGCCCTTTCCGTTTCTCTTTTCACCGTCTATCAGTTGGCATATATCTTTCAAACGTAATATAGCCCAGCTGTTGGGATATTCAAAAGGAAGCTCAATTTCAACGATTTGTCCATTTAATCTCTCATAATACTTGTTATCGTCACCTTTGTAGATAACGGAATCTGTCAAAGCAGACTTCTTCAATTTACCTTCTTTAAAAAGTTTCAATTTCTCCAGTTGTATCTGTTCAAGTAATTCTTTTGCTGTTCTTTCCTCTGCTATTTGTGGAACTAACTTGCCTTGAATAGCCTCCTGCAGTATGGATTTTTTTAATAAGTATTGGATTTCTGTATTTAATTGATTTTGTTCTTCTTGTACTTTGGAATACCTTTCTACTAATGGTAAGGCCTCGGACAACTTTAACGAAATACATATCTGTTCCCTTAAAGATGGAATGGGTATCAACAATTTCCTAATAGTCTCCATCGACAGACTCGGCTGAGCTGTGGATTTCTTGATTGCATTTACTCCTTTTTGTCCGCAAGGACTCATTAATGCAAAAACGGCATAATCTAAAGAAATGCTATCATCAAATGGTTCTATTTTTGCGACATTAGGAGCTAAGTGGTTTTTTCTTTCGGCAGGAAAAATGCAAGTGTCACCTATGCCTGCACCAATAAATGTCATTAACAAACATTTTTTGTTCAAAGAACTTCTTTCTAACTGACTTGACAACATTTCAGAAATAGCTTCATTCTTGTTTTCCTCAAAAAATCCCATACGAACATTTTGAGCACGTACTATTGGAACTGGATTAGATGCTGATAGTGCTTCTTTGGTAAAAAACTTAGTGTATTCAAATCCAGCCAACTTTGTAACGAAAAAAATATTGCCAACTCGTTCCCACTTCCAACTTGCTGGAATCTCAAACGGAATCTCCTCATCAATACATTTAACCTCTCCCGTACCAAGAAACTTCTCATAATAGGAATTATCCTCACCACGGTAGATAATTGATTCATTTTTGTCTTTTTTTATTTTCTTTTCCTTAACTAACCTTGCTTTCTCCTCTCTAATACGTTCAAGGAGCACAGAGGCCGGCTCGTCATTAGGGTCTTGCGGTACAAGTTTTCCTTGTATCGCCCATTGAAGTATGCTGTTTTTTAATTGTTTTCCGTTCATTATTCGTAATCTTCTCCTTGTATTCCTAATTCTCCTTTGCTCATTGCATTTGCAATGTCTATTTTCAGTTTTTCGTCATAATCTTTACTTGTCATAAAGCTATTGACGATGCGCAGCAACAAGTCTTGGTCTATATTCGATGCTGCCACATGGTAAATGACAGCTTCCAATGTGCGCATACAGATACATGCGTGCCAATAGTAATTATTTTTGTGTAAGAAGTACGCACCCAAAGTCAGTGCAATACGCTTATTTCCATCATTAAAGAAGTGCCCGGAACAGAATCTATACATTAGATAGGTCAGTTTGTCGGCAAAGGTTGGATAGTATAAATCATTTTGCACAAAATCCAATGTCGCACGAATACCACCTTCATCACGCACTCCTTCAAAGCCTCCATCACTGGCATCAATCATTTTGCCATAGATGTTTAAAGCTTCATCGTAATCTATGTAAACAATTTCCTCACTCATCTTCTGACTGCTTTAAACGTTTAAGCACATCTTTGTTATCCGCTAAGATACGGTCAAAATCAATAGACTGGTCACCAATGAATCGTTCAAACTCTTCAGGGGTAACAGATTGCAGGTAATCTGCTATATTACCATGATACGCATCCCTGAAGCTGAAATCCCTTGAAGCCATTTTGGTTCTCGCATCATTCAGATAAGGCTTCTGCATTGGATGTTCAGCAAGTTCGTTTACAATACGCTCCACTTCGTCAATGGTAAGCAACCTGCAAGCGTTTTCTTTAAATCGTTCACAGATAGCTGCACCCACCCCGTTTTCAAAAGAAGAGATGACCAACAGAACCTCTGAATAAAGCGTATGTCGAACATTATCCTTAGAGTCAAGTTTCAAAATTTCTCTGTATTCTTTGGCATTCTCTTTAAAAACAGCTTTGTAGATGAAATCCGTAATCTGAGAATATTTATATGTCGGATGCCCATCCACATATTTATTAATGGCAGAGGTAAGATTTTTACGATAGTTTTCTTCTGTGATTGCAGCAGGAAGATAATTTACATCCCTGCGATTTATATATTTTGTTCCTCCACCAGTCTTTTCGTTGATAGTGGTAATCACAAGATCCAAGATAATACTACGGACCTTTTTAGCTTTCTCGCTCTCTGTAAGCAGCATACCTATATTCAAGAAAGAGCGGAAGTTAAACAATCCAAGTTGGGTTGTTTTGCTCGCCTCATTAATAAGGTGAGCAAATTCTAACTTAAACTCTTTCAGCTGTTTACCCTTACATAAAATATATCCATTATGTTTCAGCTCGTCAGAATTTGATTGCAGATAACGATCTATCGTAGATGTATCAACTTCATAAAAGTCGGCAACCATTTTTTTTGTAAAACGATATTCTCCCTCAAAGAGCATTCCTTCAATGTCAAGATGCTCCTGTACTTTACTGATAGCAAAACGGTTGTTAAGTACATTTTGCCTTTCTATGTTTGAGATGGTCAAATCTTTCATATCACTTTACAATAGTCAGTTACACGATTTTATGTCTATGCCGAGAATCTTTTGAATCTCAGAAAGCGTTTTGTCTATTTCATGCTCAAGTGCGGCACGTTTCTCAAAATACTGTTTGAGAAGTTCTGCCGGAGGCAAAATTTCCTCTTCTTCTTTTGGAAACTTACATTGGTCAAAATTGCAATCCAAGTCAAGCAACTGTTGAGCGGTAAATACACGACTTTTTTCTCCAACTTCATCACCGACAATTTCTTTTCTGTCATTCCACCATTCCTGAATAGGTAGAGTATGCTCCACTTTCATAGGTTTGGTTTTAGAAAAGTGTTTGTACCCTTCAGGCATATCAAGACGATAGAACCAAGTTTCTTTAGTTTTAAAACCTTCTGCACTACCCTCTGCTTCTTCATTGTTAAAGAAAAGAATGTTGGTAGCAATTGATGTGTAAGGAGAGAATATAGACCCTGGTAAACGAATAATCGTATGCAAATTAAAATTACGCAAAAGATTCTCTTTAAGTGCAAGTTTTGCTCCGTCAGTACCAAACAAAAAGCCGTCAGGAATAATCACACCACACCGACCACCAGCCTTAAGACGGTACATGATTAGCGCAATAAATAAATCAGCCGTTTCACTTGAACGGTAACGTAATGGAAAATTGCTCTTTACACTATCTTCCGTACTGCCTCCATACGGTGGATTCATACCAATAACATCTACTTTATCTGATTCTTTGAAGTCTGCGACATTAGTTCCAAGTGAGTCACAGTTTGTTATGTTAGGAGCTTCAATATCATGAAGTAATAAATTGGTTATACTCAACAGATAAGGTAACGGTTTCCATTCCTGACCAACAACGGCATTTTGTAACTTTTCGCCATCTTCAGCAGAACGTACACTCTTTGCCATATAATTTAAGGCAGAAGTAAGGAATCCACCTGTTCCACTGGTAAAATCTCCAAAAGTTTCACCCAATTTAGGATCAAGCATCATTACAATAAAATCTGTCAATGCACGGGGAGTATAGAACTCACCTGCGTTTCCGGCAGATTGTAGGTCTTTTAATATACCCTCATAAATATCTCCAAATGTGTGACGGTCTTCTGCATCATCAAATTCAATTTCATTTACTATATTAATGACCTGACGCAAAAGTGTTCCATTCTTCATATACTGGTTCAAGTCTGCGAATGTTTCCTGAACAATACTTTTTGCTCGCGGAGTATTAGCATCAACAGGAAGATTCTTCAATGCCGGAAACAACTTTTCATTGACAAATGAAAGAAGAGCATCTCCAGTCAATGCTTCACCGTCTTTCTCATCAATAGCCCAGTTTCGCCAACGTAAATATTCTGGAATGATAGACTTATAATTAGCATCTTTATATTCCCATGTTTCTTCTTGAGTGTCATAAACTTTCAAGAAAAACATCCAAGTCATTTGTTCTATTCTTTGTGCGTCACCATTAATACCTGCATCTTGGCGCATTATATTCTGGATTCGCTTAATTATATTATTTACTGCCATTTTTATGCTGATTTATATATTTGATATTCAAGTTCTTTTACAGCTTGCTCAAATGCGAGTTTACCGCCAAATAATTTTACAATCTTTGTTGGTTTGCCAATACTGTTGAATGGTGGTATTTCCAATATGTTTGCCTTTTCGAAATCGAGGATACCATTCTCCGCATATTTTTCAAGAAGAGCCTCCAATACTTCACGAGCCTTACCTTCATACTTTCCGAAGTAGTTACGTTTCTTTACATTGTTGGCCCTCTCTTTTCTTGTCAATGGAGGTTGATCAAATGCAACATGACAAATTACATCGAATATATCCGCATCCTTTAATGCAGGATTTGCTTCGCGTACTGCGTCTATCAGAATGGCATATTCTTTTAACTCATCCATAATAGCTTGTTTACGTTCTGCCTCAGTCCAAGTCTGTATAAAATCATCCAATGTCTGGTAATGACGTAATAATTGTTTTCTTGCAAACGATTGAACACTTTCTGTTCTCATAGTCTTTCCATCTTCACCCAAAACCGATACTATCTCATGGGCAATACGAATATCTTTACCATTGATGAGGTATTTTTCGCTGGAGGCAGAAACTGGAGTTGGCACCGGATCAACGTGTGGATATGGTTTAGGCTTTTTTCCACCTCCTTTAGGAGGTTCAGGATCGCCGTCAAACGCCGGATCTTTAAATTTTGCAGTTGCATTACGGAAATCAAGAATCTCCAGATGCCATTTTCCTTTATCCTTTCTAAGTCGAGTTCCACGTCCTATGATTTGCTTAAACTCAGTCATAGAACCGATTTCTTTATCTATAACTATTAGGCCACAAGTTTTACAGTCCACACCTGTTGAAAGAAGTTCAGATGTAGTTACAATGACAGGATAAGGTTCATCAACACTGATAAAGTTATCCAACTGCTTCTTACCCTCTTTATCTTCACCTACAATACGAGTTACATAATAAGGTGATTTTTTACACAAATCACTATTCATATTGATAAGTAAAGTACGCATCTCTGCAGCCTCCTCTATATCAGGGCAAAATACAATCGTTTTTGTCATACGACCAATATCATGCAACATCTGGGTAATTCTGTTTGCTACCACCTTACGCCTTAGCTTAATGGCAAGATCACGACCTATATTTTGCCTTTGATATAACTTTTGCTCTATTTCCTTACCTAATAAATCTATTTCACCTTCTTCAGGAGTCCATCCTTGCAAGTCAACATTAATGAAATCTGCAGTCACTCTATATGGAGCCAAAAAGCCATCATTAATACCCTGAAGAAGAGAGTATGTGTACACTGGTTCTCCGAAATAATCAAGATTATTCGCACCTTCATCTGCTTTAGGAGTAGCAGTCATACCGATTTGTGTAGCTGTTTTAAAATATTCCAGAACTTTACGCCATGCCGAGTCATCCTTTGCGCTTCCCCTATGACATTCGTCAACTATAATCAAATCAAAGAAGTTGGGTTGAACTTCCAGAAACGGATCAGGTTTACCTTCTTTCCCTACCAGTTGATGATATAATGCCATATACACCTCATACGAAGAATCAATCTTTTCTTCCCCATCGCCAACCGACGTTATTTTAGTCATAAACTTTTTGAATGGCTTAAAATCCTGAGCCATTGTTTGATCAATTAGAATATTACGGTCAGCAAGATAAAGAATTTTCTTCTTTGCTCCGCTTTTATGAAGTCGATGAATAATCTGAAATGCAGTAAAAGTTTTACCTGTGCCTGTAGCCATTACAACTAACACTCGTTGTTGTCCTTTTGCTATTGCTTCTACCGTACGGTCAACAGCTATACGCTGATAATACCTTGGTTCATGGCTATGGGCATCATAATAAAAAGGAGTTTCAATGATACTTAGTTCATCAGGAGTATAGTTTTTATATGCAAGGTAACGACTATAAAGCTCATCCTCTGTCGGGAAATCCTCTAATTTTATTGCGGTTTCTTTACCTGTTATAAAGTCATGTTCCAAGAAAGCATCGCCATTACAGGAATATGCAAACTTCAAGTCTAAAATCATAGCATAATCCATAGCTTGTTGTATACCTCCTCCTACAGCATGTTTGTTATCTTTAGCCTCAATAACTGCTATAGGTTTTCCTTTGTGATATAATAGATAATCAGCCTTTTTCCCTTCTGCCACAGAATGCTGATTACCTACAACAAGCACACGTCCATCAGTAAAATAGTATTCTTCACGCATATTTACACTTACCATCCACCCTTTCTTTTGAAGAGCAGGAGTGATGTACATAGTGCGTATTTCTTGTTCCTTAAGTTCTTTTTTATTTACATTCATGGCAATATGCGATTATGGTTTATAGCTACTCTTTAAATTTAAATAAAACAGTATTGCTACACACAGTTTTCCAGTATTCTGTTATTATACAAGGATTACTTTTTTTCAATTATTATCCTTGGATAAAATATTTTAAATACAAAGCAAATTTATATAATTATCGTTAGAATACAACTTCTGATAATAATAATTATTAGGAAGAATTGAATAAATCATTCTTTAACGGCCGGCAACTTTATTAACAATATCAATAAATATGCCTATAAAAAGGATTTTACAAAAGATCCTCTTACTATATTAATCTAACTAATACCTTTCCCTCAAATACCTCACCAAATCCTCATATTTATCATCCTTAGCAATAGTTTCAACTATCAATTCAGGATTAACCAAACGATATACCGTTTTATCCAGCAATTGGCCTTTCCAGGATTTTTCCATGTCATCATCTTTTTCCCCACTGAAACCGTTATCAAGCAGCTCTTTATTTTGAGATGGTACTACATGAATGTGAACAAATTTATCAGCTTTTATCTTTTCTGATGATTTATTGTCGATTATTTGCTCTGCCCACAAAGTCTGGCGCATTAACTGATAGTATGGCTCCTGAAAATAAATAGAATTTCTATACGGAATGATACTATCGTCTAACCCCAATTCATTTTCTTTACAACAGTCTATACATGATTTCAAAAATCGGGATGTAGTAATAAGATTGCTATAGCGTTTTAATCTTGTTATTCCCCTTGCCTCAGGTTGCATTGGCCTACCAGGGTCCGATTCTACAGATTTATCGTCCCTACTATACGACTCTGTATACTTCCATTCTATCATTATCAGAAGTTTCTTACCATCCTCTAATAACGCAAGCATAGCGGCATCTATAGAGGTACAATACTTGCCTCTGCTGGAACATTTTTCACTCAAATGATCTGTTGAGGAAACCACTTCGAAAGATATATATTGCGGATTTGTATCGCATCCCAGACGAAGCATTTCTACTATGTCTTTTCTACCGGTTATTGATTTGGCAATTTCAAGGGTCATTAACTTATCTTCTCTTATCGCAAACAGATGATTAAGACATGCCACCTGCGACGAAAGGACATGATTAGGAACACCATCCTGATCACCCCAAAATGCAATATGCTCTATCTTGAAATATTCTTTTACTTCGTTTCGGATGCCTTGATACAGGTTATAATCTTCTTTCCCTCCGGCTATACAAAATGAACGGCTACGTCCTTTATACCATCCTCCACCGGTAACGTCATCGGGAAATACATTATTATGCGAATCATTTAGAAGAATTTCATGGTGTTTACGCTGTTTTTCCCGATAATCATTATAATCCGAAATATCATCCGTGTTTTTCTCAAATGTGAATGATACGTTTACTGTTCCGGAAACAAATGCCATAGCTTCCGCCAGTTTTTCCTTATTTTCTGATATCAACGGATGGAGGCTATCAGTGAGGAATACTCCCTGTAGATGATGAATCTTTCCAATGCTTTCCTTCAAACATCTCACACCTCTATAATCTTTGGTTTTCGATTCAAAGTGGAAATTACCGTTCAGTATATCCGACATCATATTGGTATAATACAGAAGCTCGGATATTATACCAACTTTAGTGTTTCCTTTAGCCTTCAGTTCATAGATTTTCATGGTATCGTTTTCTATTTCCCACATATCGAGGAATGACGTAAGAGTCAGTCTGTTTACTTCGGCTACTTTGCCCTTAAAAAGTCCGATGGGCAATTGCTGATTTATAGTCTTTCCTTTTTTCTTTTGAAGCTCAATATATATACGTTCAAGTCTGGCTTCTGTATTCTGCGCACCTTCTATGCCTACCGCCTCATTCTTCGGACATGTCAACACTGCTCCTTCCAGCGAAGAAACATTTGCCTCTATAGCTGCATCATCCGGTATTTCCCAGGCATAATTCTGATAACACTTATTCAGACGATAGCAAAATTGTTTCTCTTTTGGGGAGCTACCAATATGGAAGCCATCCTGGAATTTTATAATTACTTTTTTTACTGAATAATCATTATTCTCCAACACTGACTTTATGCATAGTATCCATCCCTCGAATGCTGATGAATCTTCCTGCATATTACCGGACACAGATTCAGATTTCAAAACAACTTGAAGTATATCATCGAAAAAATTGAAATCTATATTTGATGGCAAATTACTGCCAATTATTTCTTTTATTTTCTCTTTATCCATAAGCCTGTGCTGGTTCAATTATTATTCATTTACCCACGTATCTATACCTACGTGCTTACTTGAACACTTTTTATAATCATAAGATTAGGTATCATGACTATACAGTCCGACATAACGTTTTCAGCAGTTCCTTATCTCCTGAAATCAATTTGTCTATTTCTATATGGGTGCACGCTTCATCTTTCAGCAGTCTTGCGGTAGAGGTACTGTCATCATCCGACACATCCCATGTGAGGAGTACGGTGTGTATCTTCAGAGTCTTTAGTTTCTTTACAAGCATTTCATGGTCGGCATCGCCGGTAATCAGAACCACGAAATCGAACTTTCTTATTGTGGCAAGCTCGTATGCTTCAAGGGCAAACCATACATCTACCCCTTTCTCTATTACAGTGATGTTACTGCCTCTCTGGACTTCCCTGAGATGCTTATAGTGGAATACCACATCGTTTTCGATAAGGGAATCTTCAAATTTTCTCTCACTGTAAAGGAGGTGTTTGCTGTTGGCATCATTCACCCTGTAGCGACCACGGAAATAATGACTCTCAGTGATATGACATTCCAAAGCACTGCAACGGCCTATCTTCGCTATTTCTCCTTTTATGAAGGTCATAAGGCTGGAGACATTAATGTTCATTGACATACTTTCCTCAAGTGCTTCGTTTATCTTGGCATAATATCCGCCGTCTATAAATAAACCTATTGACTGGTATCTGTCTATCATAATCAAAAATTATATTACTGGTTATTTTATTTAAGCCACTTTATTGATTTGGTTTCCACAAAATTAAATGTTATTGTTTAATTATCAGCATAAATGGGAAATATTATTTCTCAGAATCCGTGTCCGTGCTCACTAGCCTATAAACAAGGTATTTAAATCAAGAAAAGGATTAACAGTGAGTGTCAGAAGTTGAATTGTTGTTCTACAATCAGACTAATTTATCTTTTTTCTGTTGAATATCTTTTTCTCTCTGCTTTTGCTTGGAATTGTATGGATTCGCTATGGGATGCACTGCGAATATTGTGAAAGAGTAAAAAAACAAATGAATTAGGGACATTGGGGACAACTCTCTTATATGTACCTTTTTCTCACCGTAAAAGCTAAGGGGGAACATTGATAATCAAAGAGTTAAGAAAAAACAAAAAAAGGAGAGAGAGAAGTAATTGAGGGACAATGTCCCCAATTTTCTGACTACATCTACCAGCATCATCCCGAGGAGATAGAAGTCCATTTGTGGTGACAAAAGACAAAGATAGCTGAGACCTCCGGATATTCAGATTTAATAAAGAGGTAGAAAAATAAGTTTGTACCCAAATGTAGGAAAACACGCTTTTAGAGGCCATTTTATAAACCGTTTATTATCAAAGAATTACAGCGATTTTAAAAAGCAAACACGAAGAAAAAAGGTACATATAGAGAAAGTGTCCCCAGTGTCCCCAAATTGAGGTTTTCATGCTCATGAAAACCTCAATTTTCATCCCCGAAAATTCCGAAATAAAACGCGGGCAAGTTTGACCTGAAACTTGCCCGCGTTTCAGGTCAAACTTGCCCGCGTTTTTCTGATGCAAATTTTCTGCATTTTTATTTGGAAAATATTACAACAAGATATATCTTTGCCTGCATCATGCGGTATTGGCTAAAAAACATACCGCCAGATCTATTCATTTCATAAACAATAAAACAATGTCGAAGATGCAAAACAGCAGGTTTATGGATTAAAAAAACAAAATCATTCATTAAACTAAAAATCCGCTACTGTGGCTGCAAAAAAATGATGCGGCGGGGATTGCTGTGCTCTTTGACTTACGGGTTCATACCCTGATCTTCGACGGGGAAGAGAGGGTTCTTTTTTTAAGTTGACAAGGCTTCACACTCTTACCTTGTCAACTCGTCAACTAACCAACTAGTAACTAACTCAAAAATCACATTGTTTATGAAAAATGTATTATTACGCGTAAAACGCAATTTCGATTCTATCTCAAATAATTTTGCTCCTGAATATGCCGACTGCCATCTGGATGTGGAGATTTCCGCTTCCGAGGGGCTGATGGACGTGAAAGAAATGTCGGTTCGTATCTACTCTTCTTCTTACAGGTTTATGGGGGCCGGATGTATTGCCCACAATCCGGAAAGGATACTGAAGAAGGCTTCGTTCGTCCTGGCAAACGACGATTTGTGGGATGCCGGTACGTATCGTGCCTATATTTATCTGAACGGAAGTCCAAAGTGGTTCTGCGAAGTTAATCTGCCATCGTCATCGGACAGCGTGACACGGAAAACGATGAAAGCGATTGAAGAATATCACGAAGAGATGTTCTTTGCCGGTGAACTAGCC
The DNA here is from genome assembly GCF_021531075.1 of Bacteroides caecigallinarum. GTDB lineage: Bacteria > Bacteroidota > Bacteroidia > Bacteroidales > Bacteroidaceae > Phocaeicola > Phocaeicola caecigallinarum_B. The sequence goes on from NZ_JADYTJ010000014.1 coordinate 16,063, forward strand.
ATGACGGGATGGTGGAACAAGCTGCACTGCGGACGTTTCAAGGAGCCTTTGGTACGCCTGCTGATTGACAGACTGTATGCATTCAGCAGCGATATGAAACTCAGGAAAACGGTGAAGGTGCCACATCTGCTGGTGACCGGCGAAGGCGAGACTTGTGGAGCCAAGGCTCTGGCTTCGATGATACTGGGTGGTTTCGTAACCGGTGACGATGTGACAATGAAATACAGTCTGTCGCTAGGAGAAATTACCACGGGTGCGTACGGATGGAAAAACATGGAGGAGAATGTGGCAAGGGCAAAGGCTGTGATAGTGGAAGTGCCGGAACTGAAATATAGTGCGCACACCATCAATATGGTAAACCTGATGGCCAGCATGATACGCTACGATGCTTTCAGAAACACGACTTTCATCCTGCACGGAAAGGATAAGGACATTGCCATGATGATGGAGAAATGTGTGCTGATGAACGGACTGTTCACAGAAGAAACTACTTTCAGATTGTCGACAGACAGGTCTGTGGGTACGAAATATGAGTATGACGAAGAGAATGAGGAGTTCATGAAACTGCTTGAGGGACTGGTGGACGATAAATACGGCAACAACCAGGACGAGCACGAAACTGTTGCGACACACGGAAAAGCTGAAAGGGAACTGGAAGCTATGGTGGGCCTGCAAAGGGTGAAGGATGATATGCGCGAGGCAAGGATGATGGCTATGTTCAACATGAAAAGGGCTGAGATGTGTCTGCAGACGGACAGCGAACAGAGAAACCACATGCTGTTTCTGGGTAATCCGGGTACGGGAAAGACTACAGTGGCAAAACTTGTGGGGGAAATGTATCACAACATGGGGCTGCTGAGTAAGGGGCATACAGTGGAAACTAACCGCTCGAAACTGGTGGGCGAATATATAGGAATGACAGAGAAGAAAACTCTGGAAGCTATAGAAGAGGCGCGTGGCGGGGTACTGTTCATTGACGAGGCTTACACTCTTATTTCGCATGAAAGTGATACCAAGGATTTCGGAAAGGAAATTCTGAATGCCCTGCTCACTGTACTGGCAGAGCCTCAACCGGATATGATTGTAATTCTGGCGGGATATGAGGACAAGATGATGGATATGATGAAAACGAATCCGGGACTGAAGGACCGTTTCCCGCTGACGTTCCGTTTCGACGACTATTCGGCAGAGGAATTGATGGAGATGGCTTGCCGCTCGCTGAAGGCCGGCAACTACAGGCTGACTGAAGATGCACACAAACGCCTGGCGGCTGTAATAGAAAAGGCTGCCGCACATCGCGACGAGTATTTCGGGAACGGGCGATGGGTGCACAACCTGATAAACCAGGGTATCATAAAAAGTATGGCACGGAGGGTGATGTCGTCTACTGCGGGCAGAAACATTGACATAAACCTTCTGTGCGACATACAGGAAGCGGACATTATGGAAGCGGAACGAAACTTCCTTGACCTGAAGACTGCCAGACTGTCTTCACCACGCCCTATCGGTTTCAGGGCGTGATGAAACCGGCAGAAAAGGTATTATATTTTCTGTTATGTACATCACAAAAAATTATCAATCTATTGAATATCAAAACATTACACTTTTACGTTGTACATCTGTTTTTCATTGTAATGACATATAAACTGCATATCTTTGCAATCGGGAAACAAAACACAAATAGACTAATATTAAAAATTAAAATTAAATGAAATGCCGGGTAGACCGTGAGGTTCCGGAAAGAAAAATCCTGCTTCCGTATTCTTCGGGAAAGAAGAGCAAAGGAAGCAGGATTTTATTTTTACAGGAACTTGTGTATGAGGTTCCGGAATTTACTTGATATTTGATTCTTCGAGTTTATATCCGAACTTCTTGTCGGCTACCTTAAGGGCAAAGGCTACGAGCAATGAAAGTACGGCCAGACCTGTGAATATTGTCATCGGGATGGTGTAATCATAGATATTTGTTCCCGATTCTGTCTTACCTGTGACACAGTAATTGTCGAGCACGAAACCGATGAGTGTAGGTATACCCCAAAGACCGATGTTCTGGATGAAGAATATAAGTGCATATGCTGTTCCAAGCTGGTGGGCAGGGAATATCTTTGCCACTGAAGGCCACATGGCAGATGGTACGAGCGAGAATGCTATACCGAGAATCATCATAAGGATGATGGCTATGTATGAACCTGTAACGAATGGCAATGCGTAGATGAAGTGTACGAATATAAGCATTGCAGCACCGAACATCATGATAGATGCAGCCTTTCCACGCTTGTCGACCATTCCTCCGAATACCGGTGTAAGTATCAGTGCTCCGAGGGCAGGAAGACCGGCAAAGAATCCGGCTACGTTCTCATCGATTTGGTATTTTGTAATCATCAGCTCCGAAGCGAATTTCTGGAATGGGAATACGCAAGAGTAGAACAATACGCAAAGAATGGCAATGAGCCAAAAACCCGGATTAGAAAGGATTGTAGCAACGTCCTTGAACGAGAATTTTTCGTCGTCGGATGATTCGTCCTTGATTTCTTCCATCTGTGTGTCGAGTTTCTTGTCAAGCACCGAGAAAGAGAAGAATGCTATCATACCGCCAACAAGGCATACAAGACCGATAAGGACCGGTGTGGTAAGTTCGAACGAGCGTGCCACAGGAATTGCTACGGCATATGCAGCCTGCGAACCTACACGCGCCAGGGCAACCTGTACTCCCATAGCTGTTGCCATTTCCTTGCCACGGAACCATTTTGCAATCATCTTTGTGACGGTGATACCTGCTACCTCGGCTCCTACTCCGAATACAGAATATCCGGCTGAAGCTACGAATACATCGGCCTTATAACCGAGAATGGTATCGGCTGTTCCCACCATGCCGGTCATGGCGTAGTATTCAAGCCATGTACCTACCACCATAAGTATAGTGGCCAACTTTCCTGTGAAACGTATGCCGAAACGGTCGAGGATCAGTCCTCCCCATATCAGCATCAGGCAGAATACATTAAGGAAACTGTAGGCTCCGGTGTAGATTCCAAAATCACTACTGGTCCATCCCAGACCTTTTTCAGCCGGTGACGCTTCAAGCATACTCTTGAGTGGCGCCACCACATCGTTTACATAATATGCAGCCATCATTGTGAAGGCTACAATAGCCAGGGCGCCCCAACGCATACCCCACGAATCGTTTAACTTTTTCTTAATCTGTTGTGTCATTTTATGTATATTTATTTATCATTTTTCAAAAAAACGATGCAAAGATACACATTTTCCTGCATTTTGGAAACAAATATACATTTATGCCAACGATAAAATCAGCAATTGCGCAGTGAGTACGCGAAGGAACATCGTAAGAGGATATACCGTAGCATAACCTACTGCAGGCGCATCACATGATGTCTGGTCATTGGAATATGCAAGCGCAGGCGGATTGGTTGTAGCTCCGGAAAGGACTCCTATAAGCGTAAAATAATTGAGCTTGAAGGCATAACGTCCCACTATTCCGGCTATAATCAAAGGAACAACAGTGATAACGACTCCGTATCCTATCCATACATATCCTCCGTGATGAACTATAGTATCGACAAATCCGGCACCGGCACCAAGTCCTACACAGGCAAGGAAGAGTGAAAGACCTATTTCGCGCACCATCAGATTGGCACTCATGGTGGTGTAGGTGATGAGTTTGTATTGCGGACCGAAACGGCTTATCAGGATAGAGACGATGAGCGGACCTCCTGCAAGACCGAGCTTAACGGGTTGAGGTATGCCAGGAAATACGAAAGGAATGCTACCGAGAATACATCCCAAGGCAATGCCGAGGAATATAGGAATAAGATTAGGATGGTTAAGCTGCTTCAGTGAGTTACCAAGGACTTTCTCTGTCTGTCCCACTGCCAGTTCGTCGCCCACTATCATCACGCGGTCGCCTATCTGAAGCTGGAGACCAGGAGATGCCACGAGGTCGACACCAGAACGGTTCACTCTGATGACGTTGGCACCGAAACTGTTTCTTATCTTAAGCTGTGAAAGCATCTTGCCGTTTACCTCTGAACGGGTTATGACTACACTTCTTGTCACCAGATTAGTGTCTTCCTTCTCCCAATTCATTTCAACCTGAAAACCTAGAAATGCTGTTATGGCATCTATATCCACCGGAGCCGAGGTAAGCAGAATCCTGTCGTTCAGATTTAATACTGTATCGGCATCGGCCATTTCAACTATTCCTGTGTCGGCATGATGGATGTGCGAAACAACGAAATATCTCTTCACCAGCGGATGAATGTCGCGAAGTTTCTTTCCCAATACAGACTCGTTGTGTATCTCGATGGTGACAGGACGGACTGTAAGTTCCTGAAGGTGTCCGGAACCACGTTTGGCATCTGCCTCTTCGGCATCAACCTTTACGCGAAGGATATATTTCAATCCCCAGAGAGAGAGGATACAACCTATCACACCAAGAGGATAGGCTACGGCATAACCAAGGGCTATCTCTGGAGCATCGACACCGTTAAGGTCGCTGTTGGCCTGCTGTGCAGCACCAAGTCCGGGTGTATTGGTAACGGCTCCGGAAAGTATACCTACCATAGTGGTGATGGGCACTCCTGAAACAAAATGAAGGACTATTGCAAGAATCACACCCGAAAAGACAACGGTCATAGCCACTGTATTGAGAGTGAGACCTCCTTTCTTGAACGCAGAAAAGAAACCGGGACCTACCTGCAAACCAATGGAATAGACAAACAATATCAATCCGAACTCCTTGAGAAAATGAAGCAGATGCTCGTTGAGATTCATATTGAAATGCCCGAAGATAATCCCGACAAACAGTATCCATGTGATACCTAATGACACACCTGCCACCTTTACCTTACCTAGTGCAATACCTAGAGTTATAACCAGTGACAGAATAAGCACAGAGTGTGCTACTCCCCCTCCCCATAAATTGGGATAACCCATAAACAGGTTTTCAATCAATTCCATAATTTTAGTTTTTATCGTATTAAATTATATCGTTTTTAATTACGGGAGGCAAAGGTAATAACAATATCTTAATAGAGGGAATATTTGTGGGGGAGAATTATTTTTCAAGCATATTTAATAGGTTTCTTCAAGCTCCTTTAGAAACAATCTGGCACACATCTCGGCATCATCGCCCGCACGGTGATGTGTACCTTGCTTAATACCAAGCTGTTCACAAAGATAATCCAGTGAATTGCATCCAAAGGAATAGATTCTTCGTGCTATCTGCAAAGAACATATCCATTTCAGTTCTGGAAGATGGATACGGTAAAGCGCTGCTGAATGCTGCAAACAGCTTTTGTCGAAAGGTACGTTATGTGCTACAAAGGTATCAAACTCATCAAGGTAAGTACATTCTATTTCTTCCCATACCTGACGGAAATCAGGAGCATTCTCTGTGTCCTGGGGACGGATACCATGAACTTTTATATTCCAATACTGGTAATAGTTGTCTTCAGGGCGTACAAGCCATGAACGTGTCTCTGCAATTTCTCCGTTTCGTACCACACAGATACCTACTTCGCATATCGAAGCACGTTTGGAAGTAGCCGTTTCAAAGTCTATTGCTATGAAGTTAAGATCTGATTTATTCTGCATAAAGCTGTTATTCTATAATCGCAATTAATTTATCTCAAAATTATGTTTTAAAGATGAAATTAGCAAATATAAAATATTTTAGCCATAAAAAAAGTGCTGCAACTTTGTCACACTGACAAAATTGCAGCACTAAAATTATTGCATCGTAAAAAGAATTACTTGCGCTGTCCCAATTTATCATCCATATAAAGGATACCTGAATGGTCGCCACAACGTCTCAATTTGTCAACGATGCCCTGAGCTGTAGCTTCTTCTTCTACCTGCTCGCGAACATATCCCCACAAGAAATCCTGTGAAGCTTTGTCTTTTACCTCGGAAGCAATGTTTACAAGTTCATCAATGAGCTGTGACACATGGCATTCGTGTTTGTAAACGTGTTCGAATACTTCAAGCGGACTTCCCCATCCCTGAGGAACAACATCTATTTTGTCTACTTTAGCCTCGCCACCACGTTTCATCAGGTAGTCAGCCAAATTATATGCATGGTCCAGTTCTTCCTGTGACTGTTTTTTCATCCATGTAGCAAATCCGTCGTAACCTTCTTTCTGGAGGTAGAAAGACATTGAAAGATAAAGATTAGCCGACCACATTTCGGCAGTAATCTGCGCATTGATTGCGTTCTGTAGTTTTTCTGAAATCATAGTTTATAAATTTAATATATACGTTGACTATTCTATAACAAACTCCATGCCACCGTAAGTCCTGCCATTACTATGGCTACCATACTCATAAGCTTTATCAGGATGTTCAGACTAGGTCCGGATGTATCTTTGAAAGGGTCGCCCACTGTATCGCCCACTACTGTGGCACGGTGAACTTCACCGCCTTTTCCTCCGAAATTACCTTCTTCTACGTATTTCTTCGCATTGTCCCATGCTCCGCCGGCATTGGCCATGAAGACAGCAAGCACAAATCCTGATGATAATCCTCCGATGAGAAGACCTATCACTCCTGAAACTCCGAACAAGAGGCCGGTTACTACAGGTGCTACTATTGCCAATACTGAAGGGAATACCATCTCGCGCTGTGCTCCCTTGGTTGATATCTGCACACAACGGGCATAATCCGGCTCTGCTTTTCCTTCGAGTATACCTTTTATCTCTCGGAACTGGCGGCGTACTTCTTCCACCATATGGGCTGAGGCACGGCCTACGGCATTCATAGTAAGTCCGCAGAAGAGGAATGCCATCATACTGCCTATGAACATACCGGAAAGGACTTTAGGATTCATGAGGGTAACATCGTAGTATATCATGAAATCGGTGAAAGTAGCTTCGTGTATGGCTACACTGATACCGTTTGGAAGTTCAAGCACTGTATTGCCTATTCTTTCAAGACCGATTCGGATTTCCTCTATATAGGATGCAAGGAGGGCCAGACCGGTAAGCGCTGCAGAACCAATGGCAAAGCCTTTTCCTGTGGCGGCTGTGGTATTACCCAGGGAATCAAGAGCATCGGTACGCTTGCGGACTTCTGCTCCGAGACCGCTCATTTCGGCATTTCCTCCTGCATTGTCGGCTATAGGACCGTAAGCATCAGTTGCGAGGGTTATTCCAAGAGTTGAGAGCATTCCAACGGCAGCAATACCTATACCATACAATCCCATACCTATATTGGAGAGGTCGAAACCTGATGCAAGCCAATATGACAAGATAATGCCGGCTACAACGGCTATTACAGGGATAGTGGTAGATACCATACCAAGACCTATACCGGAGATAATGACTGTGGCAGGACCTGTCTTTCCGCTTTCCGAGAGTTTCTGTGTAGGTTTATATGATTGAGATGTGTAATACTCTGTGGAACGTCCGATGATTATACCTACTATCAGACCTACTACAACGGCAAATGAGATGTTTACCCAATTCTTCATGTCAAGAAGCCAGAGGATAAAGAATGTGGCAATTACTATGAGAATAGAACTGAGATTTGTGCCCACAGAAAGGGACTTCAGTAAATCCTTCATGCCGGCATCCTCGCGTGTACGGACTGCAAAAATTCCTATTATGGACAATATGATGCCAACTGCTGCAATGAGCATAGGGGCGATAACAGCCTTGAACTGCATTTCGGTGTCACCAGTACCGATAAAAGCTGCTGCACCTAGGGCCGCCGTGGCAAGGATTGAGCCACAATATGATTCGTAAAGGTCGGCACCCATACCGGCTACGTCGCCTACATTGTCGCCCACATTATCAGCTATAGTGGCAGGATTACGCGGATCGTCTTCAGGAATACCTACTTCCACTTTACCTACAAGGTCGGCACCAACATCGGCAGCTTTTGTGTATATACCTCCTCCTACTCTGGCAAACAGAGCTTGGGTGGAAGCTCCCATACCGAACGTAAGCATAGTGGTAGTTATCATACAAAGTTTCGCCGTAGGATTGGCAGAATCAGCGTCAATTACCCTGTCGAGAAGAAGATACCAAAAAGAAATGTCGAATAGACCTAAACCAACTACAACCAGCCCCATGACTGCACCGCTACGAAAGGCTACTCTCAGCCCCCTGTTAAGAGATGTACGCGCTGCATTGGCAGTACGTGCAGAAGCATATGTGGCAGTTTTCATTCCAAGATATCCTGACAGTCCGGAGAAGAAGCCTCCTGTAAGAAATGCTACAGGAACCCAATGATTCTGAAGATTGAATCCGTATGCCATAATGGAAAATAAAATTACCAGAGCGATGAAAACAATGGTAACGACCTTGTACTGCTGCTTAAGATACGACATTGCTCCCTGACGCACATGCAATGCTATCTTCTGCATTTGGGGTGTTCCCTCACTTTCCTTCATCATCTGACGGTAGAAATACCATGCGAGTACCAATGCCAAAACCGAGGCTGCCGGTACAATCCAAAATAAGCCTGCTTCCATAAGAATTTGATTTTAAGTTTGAACGCTTTTCCCAAATATAGTGAAAGGTGAGAACATAGACAAACGAAAAAACATGTTTTTTTCAGATTTGGCTATGCCGAACCGCATCCTATATTATATAAAATATAGCGATTTATTTTAAAAACGGAAACATACGGACATAAAAAAGGCGTCATCCAGTTATCCATGAATGCCGCCGGCCATCTAAAGAACCCCCAATTAAGGGTTCTTTTCATCTTTTGTTTTTCTAGTCTTTGTGTTATCCTTCTTCTAGTCTTTTTACCTGGTTCATTTCCTAAAACCTATTAAAAACTAATTCCTAAATCCTGAAAACTGTTAATCTCTCTCTTAACCTTAATCCTAAAAAACTAATCCTTGAAAATCTCTTTTACCTTTAAACTAATAACCTTAACCTAATACCTTAATAAATTACCTTAAGTCTAATACCTTAATATTTTTGTGTCTATTTTTCTTTTATAAGTCTTACTGGTTTCACAACCACGATGCAAAGGTAAGGGTAAAATTGATAAAAACAATGTTGAAGAATATATTTTTAACGAAAATACCGCTTTTCTTGATTTATATCATTTCTTAGGCTAAAAAACGCCGTGTGCGACAACGAAAAGCACATAAATCAGATTAAGGCACGTATCATAAGAACTATGAAATACATACACAGTGCAACCTTAAGTACAGTACCCAAAAGAAATCCCACAAGAGCACCTACACCGGAGCGAAAAGCGGATTTTACATCTGCATCACCAAAAAGTTCGCCTGCAATTGCACCTAAAAACGGACCTAATATTAATCCCCAAGGGAGAAAAAACAATCCGACAACAGAACCTATGAAAGCTCCCCAACTACCCCATTTCGTACCTCCCGAATATTTACTGCCCAATATTGGAATAAAATAGTCCAACACCTGGGCTATAATTACTAAAAGGAGCAATACCAGAATCTGTGTAGTAGTGAACTGCACCTTATCGGTGAAATGAAGCAAAAGAAAGCCGATATAAGAAACCGGTGGTCCGGGAAGTGCCGGAAGAATACATCCCAACAGTCCTATCAACATTAATATTGACGAAACAATTATCAAAAATATATCCATAGAAAAAAGTTTAAGTTGCTCAAATTTAGCGAGTATACATGGCTTTCCAAAATTAAAGGTGTTAAAAAACATTGTACCAGGAAGCCAAAGAAAAATATTTCCAAAATCACTAAGGAAGATATTGAGTCAATTTCAATAAATTCAATTCAAAGTAGTTAAACATAAATATAATTAAAAAAAAAGCTGCCCCTCGACTCACGTCGAAGAACAGCCACAACACAAACACAAAATAAAACACGACAAAACTACTATTATTAATCTGTTTCCACAGACTTTTGCATATCCATATTCACATACAGCCATGCAAACTAGATAGTTTTAATTTATTTTGTACCTATATTATATATATGCATGTATCTGAATTTTACATAATTCCTTTTTCGCGCAAATGTACCTGCCATTTCCATGCAGAACGCAGTGTGTCTTCGATAGAAGTTTCAGCTTTCCATCCAAGCTCATTATTAGCGTATGACGGATCGGCCCATACCTTAACTATATCTCCAGCACGGCGAGGAGCAATCTGATAGTTAAGTTTTACTCCTGTAGATGATTCGAATGCATTGATAAGTTCAAGAACTGACAAGCCGCGTCCTGTACCTACGTTGAATACTTCTGAAGCCTGTTTCTGCTTGCCATCAAGAATACGGTTCATTGCTATTACGTGAGCCTTAGCCAAATCAACAACATATATGTAGTCGCGAATACATGAACCGTCAGGAGTATCATAGTCATCGCCAAATACACTTAGTTTCTCGCGTATTCCCATTGCAGTCTGAGTAAGATAAGGGATGAGGTTCTGTGGAACTCCATTTGGCAATTCTCCGATAAGGGCTGTTGGATGTGCACCTATAGGATTGAAATAACGAAGTTTGATAGCCTTGATTGGAGAACCTGAAGCTATAGTATCGTCAATTATTTCCTCGTTAATCTGTTTTGTATTACCGTATGGAGATTCCGCTTTCTTAATAGGGGCAGATTCTGTTACTGGCAATACATCTGGCTGACCATATACAGTACATGATGATGAGAATATAATTCCTTTTACACCATGTTTTGGCATAAGTTCAAGAATATTGATTAATGATACAATATTATTACGATAGTATAGCAAAGGTTTTTCTACTGATTCGCCTACAGCCTTGCTTGCTGCAAAATGGATAATACCTTCGATACCTGGATATTTTGTGAAAACAGCATCCATTCCTTCGTAATCGAGGCAGTCTACCTTTTCGAATGCTGGACGAATACCTGTTATCTGTTCGATGCTATCAACTACGTCGGCTCTTGAATTTGAAAGATTGTCTACGATGATTACTTCATAACCGTTATTCTGTAATTCTACGACTGTGTGAGAACCGATGTAGCCTGTACCACCGGCAACCAGAATTCTTTTTTTCATAATTAAAGGTTTTTATATTTTCTGTATAATAAAGTTTTAGAATTATTTCGAGCAAATATAATAAATAAAATTCAAAATTCAACCAATTTAATGGAAATTATACAAAAAAATCCGGCATCATAACGATACCGGATTTCCTGTATTTATTTTATGCTGAAGTTAAAGAAGTTAGAGACTTAGCTTAACTTCTATAAATTATATAACTTCAATAATAAATTATATTCCAAACAATGCTGCAAGACCTTTGTCAACACCTGAAAATCCCATGAATGCCATAGCAAGCAAACCTGCTGTAACTAAGGCGATTGACATTCCCTGCATTCCTTTAGGGATATTCACCATACTGAGCTGTTCGCGAATTCCTGCAAATACGATAAGTGCAAGTGCGAAACCAAGTGCTGTAGCAAATGCATATACGACACCTGTCAGCAAATCGAAGTCGTTCTGGATAACGAGGATTGTAACACCAAGGATACAGCAGTTGGTTGTGATAAGTGGAAGGAACACTCCAAGTGCCTGATAGAGCGATGGAGAAACCTTCTTGAGGATAATCTCAACCATCTGCACCAATGCTGCAATGACAAGGATGAAAGCAATGGTCTGAAGATATCCCAGTCCGAAAGCATCGAGGACAAACTTCTGGATGACGTAAGTAACGATAGTTGCAAGAACCAACACGAATGCTACTGCCGCACCCATACCCATAGCTGTTTCAACTTTCTTTGATACTCCCAGGAACGGGCAGATACCAAGGAACTGTGACAACACGATGTTGTTCACGAATATAGCTGTAATAAATATCAATATATATTCCATATTAAAAGTCTTTTAAGGGTTATGCTTTCTTCAAGCGGTTTACAATAGCAATCAGATAGCCCAATACAATGAAGGCACCAGGTGCAAGAACGAATATCAGCATACCATACTGTTCCGGCATGATTGCGATATTGAATATCTTGCCTGTTCCGAGGAATTCGCGTACACCACCGAGCAATGTCAGTGCGATAGTGAAACCAAGTCCCATACCAAGTCCGTCGAACAGTGAAGCTATAGGATTGTTCTTGGCAGCAAAAGCCTCAGCACGACCAAGAAGGATACAGTTCACCACGATAAGCGGAATGAACAGACCCAAAGTAGCGTAGAGGGCAGGAACGTATGCCTGCATTACCATCTGCAATACTGTCACGAACGAAGCGATGACTACGATGAAGATAGGAATACGAACCATGTCAGGCACAAGTTTCTTGATAGAAGAGATTACAATGTTTGAACAGATAAGCACGAACATTGTAGCAAGTCCCATACCCATACCGTTGATGGCAGAAGATGTTGTACCCAAAGTAGGACACATACCCAAAAGGAGAACGAAAGTAGGATTTTCCTTAACGATTCCGTTCATCAATACTTTAAAATTATTCATAATCTTACTCCTCTCCTATTTTTATTTATTATTATCAGAAGCCTGCTGAGTAGCACCGCTGGTACCTTCAACATGCTGGTTCTTATATGCTCCGTATGCACTGTTCACTGCAGCAAGGAATGCTCGTGTAGTGATAGTAGAAGCTGTGATGGCATCTATCTGACCACCGTCCTTTGAAACTACCAGAGGAGCTTCACCAGGATTCTTGCCTGTGATATCACCTTTGGCACCTTTCTTGAACCAGTCGGCAGCCTTGGAACCCAATCCCGGAGTTTCTGCGTGGCTCAACAAAGAATAGTCGATGATGTTGCCTTCAACATCGAATCCGACAAGGACTTTCAGTTCACCACCGAATCCCATAGATGAAGATTCTACTGCAGCACCGATAAACTCGCCACCTTTTGTAGCCTTGTATATCTTGTAAGAAACACCGTCAACATCGATTGTCTCAGGAGCTTCCGCCGGGTTATTGTCGAAACCTGGAACTACCACTGCTATAGCGTCGCTCAGTGTCTTTGCATTGGCCTGCGCTATAGGTTCGGCGGTCACTTCGTTCACCCAGCCCAATATTGCTCCTGCCACTACAGAGAAACCTGTCAGTGCGAGAGCCATATTCTTCAATGATGATTCTAGCTTTTTCATTTCTTTACTACCTCCCCAAATCTTTTAGGTTTGCAATATGTATTGATTAGCGGAGTGAATGCGTTCATGATAAAGATGGCGAACGACATACCTTCCGGATAGGCACCGAAAGTACGGATAAGCACTGTAAGGAAACCTATGGCAATACCGTAGATAATCATGCCTTTGTGGTTCATAGGCGATGTAACATAATCTGTAGCCATGAAGATGGCACCCAGCATAAGACCACCGGTGAACAGATGAGTCAATCCGTCGGCATATTTGGCAGGGTCAACCAGATTCAGCAATGTAGCGAATACGAATACTGTAGCGATGATTGACACAGGGATATGCCATGTGATGATTTTCTTCCACAACATATATACCAGACCGAGCAACAAAGCCAATGCACTGATTTCACCGATACATCCAGGATTATTACCGAGGAACAGGTCCATAGTAGAAGGGAGCTGCTCGAGAGCAGTAGCATCACCCTTGACAGCCATTTTCATCAGGGCAAGCGGTGTTGCAGCTGTTTCAGCATCTGTATAAGCTGTAAGCTGACCGGCTACAGGCCATGAAGTCATCTGTACTGGGAAAGAGATAAGCAGGAAGATACGTCCAACCAATGCAGGGTTGAAAGGATTGCATCCCAATCCGCCAAATGTCATCTTACCGATACCGATTGCTACAAGTGCACCGATGATGATGATCCACAAAGGAAGGTTTGACGGAAGGTTGAAGGCAAGCAACAAACCTGTAAGTGCTGCCGAGCCGTCGAGTATGGTTGTACGTTCGCGTTTCAGAATGAACTTAGTGATGGCCCATTCGAAGAACAGACACGCTGCAACAGATGTGAGCGTTACGATTACAGCCCCAAGACCGAACATATAGAATGACACGAGCAAAGCAGGTATCAAGGCTATGATTACACCGTACATGTTTTTCTGTACGCTGTCGCCGCTGTGTACATGGGGTGATAAAGATACTATTAATTTATTAGCCATAGTTATTCGATAAATTTCGATTGATTATTTTTTAGCATTGCGTGCACGGATAATCGCACCTACTTTGCCTTTACCTAAACGGATATAGTCGAGCATAGGACGGCGTGAAGGACATGTGAACTGACATGAACCACACTCTATACATGACATAATCATTTCTTTCTCTACGCGTTCCCAGTCGCCATGAGCTGATGCTGTTGCAAGAAGGAACGGCTCAAGTCCCATAGGACATGCGCTCACACATTTTGCACAGCGTATACATGGCATAGCCTCTGCACGCGAAGCGTCCTTGTCGTTCATCAGAAGAACGCCTGAACTACCCTTGCAGATAGGAACTTCAGTGTTGGCAAGTGCCTTACCCATCATAGGACCACCACCTATAACCTTTCCTGTATCTTCAGGCATACCTCCGGCAGCCTCAATAAGCTGACTCATCGGTGTACCCATACGAGTAAGGAAGTTTGAAGGATTTTTCAGTGATTTACCTGTCACTGTAACCACGCGTTCGAACAGTGGTTTGTTCTTCTGTACAGCCTCATAAACAGCGTATGCAGTACCAACGTTCTGAACTACGGCACCCACATTGATAGGAATTGCAGGAGGAGCAGGAACCTGACGGCCGATAACAGCGTCGATAAGCTGTTTTTCACCTCCCTGAGGGTATTTCACTTTCAGAGGTACTATCTCTATACCTTTATACTGAGCAGCCTTTTCTGTCATCAGCTTGATGGCATCAGGCTTGTTGTTTTCTATACCGATGTAAGCCTTGTCAACTTTTACGGCTTTCATAAGAATCTGCACACCTACCAGGATTTCGTCAGCTTTTTCAAGCATCAGACGGTGGTCGGCAGTAAGATAAGGCTCACACTCTACAGCGTTGATGATAACACATTCAGCCTTGCATCCCGGAGGAGGAGTAAGTTTCACATGAGTAGGGAAACAAGCACCACCCATACCTACTACACCTGCATTCTTGATTTTAGCTACTATTTCTTCCGGAGTGAGGTTGCATTCCTTAACCAGTTCTGTACTGCGGTCGATTGATTCTTCCCATTCGTCACCTTCCACGTCGATGAAGATAGCCGGTTTACGGTAACCGCTGGCATCGATAACGCTGTCCACCTTGTTCACCTTACCTGATACTGAAGAATATATAGCAGCCGACACGAAACCGCCTGCTTCGGCAATCTTAGTACCAACCTTCACTACGTCACCTTTCTTAACGATGGCTGTAGCCGGTGCACCTATATGCTGAGACAAAGGGAAAACAGCCTGTTTGGGGAGGGCAAGCGTTTCAATAGCCTTGCCTGCCGACAACTTGTTTTCTGCCGGATGGACTCCACCTATTCTAAATGTTTTCACGTTTATATCGTTTTATTATTGTTACTAATCGGATTAATTATGCTTCTGCCTTTGGAGCTTCCTGTGCAGGAGTTTCTGCTTTTGGCTGTTCAGTTGCAGGTTTTTCAACCTTTGGAGCTACTGTCTCTGCTTTAGGAGTAGCAGTTTCAGCCTTTGGAGCAGTTTCTTCAGCAGGTTTTGCCTTTCTTGGAGGGAAGTTCACAGCGATAATAGCATTCTGTGGACATTCCATTTCGCACTTACGGCATGATTTACATTTTGCAGGGTCGATGTAAGCAAGATTGTTTTCAAGAGTGATAGCCTCGAACGGACAAACCTTGACACACTTACCACAACCGATACATGCAGCAGTACAAGCCTTACGGGCAACAGCACCCTTATCCTTGTTGACGCACTGAACGTAAACACGGCGGTTGTTCTTACCTTTAGGACGGATTTCGATGATTGAGCGAGGACAAGCCTTGGCACAGGCACCGCAGGCAGTACACTTGCTTTCGTCCACTTCAGGAAGTTCTGTTTCAGGATTCATCTTGATGGCACCGAATGTACAAGCCGACACGCAGTCGCCACAGCCAAGACATCCGAATGTACATCCTGACTCACCACCATAAGTAGAGTTAGCCACTACACATGAGCGTACACCATCGTACTTAGTAAGTTTAGGACGGTTGGCACATGTACCGTTACATCTCACCACTGCTACCTTAGGTTCTGAAGCTGCAGCTTCAAGACCAAGAATGGCAGCTACTTTTTCCATTGTAGGCTGTCCGCCTACAGGACATAGTTTACCTTCAAGTGAACCGGCTTTTACGCAAGCTGCTGCAAAGCCCGAACATCCCGGATAACCACATCCACCGCAGTTAGCCTGAGGAAGCACTTCGCTTACCTGAGCAATTCGCGGATCTTCGTACACAGCGAATTTCTTAGATGCCGCATACAGAATTACTGCTGCGACCAAGCCGATGGCTCCTAATGAAATTACTGCAATTAAAATTAAATCCATAAATTAAAGTTAGTTTATTAATTATTTATTGTTTCCAATGTAAACGAGAATGTACGACTGATTTTATTTCTCAACAGATATATCAGTATATAATAAGGTATAAGAGTACATAACGAAACTAAAGCCGACGTAGCCTCATCACCATCTGTAACCCTCATAGAAACGAACAAGGCTGCAAGAAGTACCACGAAAGGCAGTACAAAAGCCAGAAGAACAGCTTTCATACCCATCGAGGTGGTACCGCACACCATAACCTGCTGCCCTATGGAGCAACATTCTGCACTTTTTTTATCATGTATATCGATTATTTTTTCCTTGGTCTCCGAAATATTACAGTGACCTTTCACGCTGCACGACGAACAAGCCGAACTCTGAAGAATTTTTACCCTCACAAGAGAGCCGTCTATGCTTTCCACAATACCAAGGTGTTTTATATTATTATTCATTTTGCAAACTACACATTACAAATATGCAGCAAATGTACAATATTTTTTCAATACCCGTTATCGCTAACGAGATTTTTTTTGTGAAAAAAATCCAATTCAGAAGCACTCACAGGGTATTACGACAAAAAAATATATAAAAAGACTTTATCCACTGAACAAACCTAATACTCAGGAATGCCAATTATGGATAAAGTCCTTATATCATTATTAAAAATAAAAAAGTAAAAACTTTCAGTCCGAATAGTGTTACACTAACGTA
This sequence comes from Bacteroides caecigallinarum, assembly GCF_021531075.1. Classification (GTDB taxonomy): domain Bacteria; phylum Bacteroidota; class Bacteroidia; order Bacteroidales; family Bacteroidaceae; genus Phocaeicola; species Phocaeicola caecigallinarum_B. Next base: position 33,178 of record NZ_JADYTJ010000014.1, read on the forward strand.
TCACACCAATTATATCAGTGTTTTGATATACTCCCTCATGTCATCTATAGCAGCTACTGTTTCTTTGTAAAGCTTGTACTGCGCAAGGGTTCTCACATAATTATGTTCAGGATACTTTATCTGATAATAAGTATCCCCATTTATATAATCGGTGAGGAAACGCACAGCCTGCATATAAGGGAACAATGTTACCGCATACGGAAGAAGTTCTATTTCCAATGGAGTGAGGAAGCATTTTGCAGACTCGATATATCCTTTTGCAAAGGACTTGAAAATCTCAAAATTAAATTTCACATTGTCAAGGTTCTTATCATCTTCCTGACCTGTATTGGCTGCCGAACGGAGAAAATCGCCGAAATCGGAGAATACAAAGCTTGACATCACGGTGTCGAGGTCGATTATACAAAGCACATTTCCTTCCTTGTCGAAAAGCATATTGCTCACTTTAGTATCACAGTGACATATACGCTTAGGCAGTTTTCCCTCGCGATAATATCTTTCTGCACAACACATTTCGTATGCATCCTTTTCAATCTCGGCCACCAGTTCGCGTACCTTATCCATACGTCCTGCCACATCAGCCTCTACCGCATCTCGCAACTGTTTCATTCTGAACTCCATGTTATGGAAGTCAGGAATTGTCTCTTCCAGATGACAAGGCAGATCGGAAAGCATTGCCTCGAATTCGCCGAACTTAAGACCTACCAGATATGAAGACTCCGGAGTAACGGCATCAAGTGTGACTGAACCTTCTACAAACACACATGCACGCCAGTATCTCTCACCGTCAAAATAATAAGTTTTACCATTGTCAGCCACTGCAAAACGTAGGACTTTTCTGTCAAGGTCCTTCTCGCCGGCATCTGCAAGTTTCTTGCGGATATGATTTGTCACACACTCTATATTATTCTGCAAGAGATCGACATTCTTGAAAATGTTATGGTTGATGCACTGAAGAATAAAATTCGGAGTTCCCTCCTGAGTTGTCACAAGATAAGTCTGATTGATAAGTCCTGCAGTTAAAGGCTTTACAGACTCTACATCCTTAATTTCCGGAAATTTTTCAATGATTTGATTTAATGAATTCATGGTTATAACAAGTTTAAATATTTCATTCTATATGTATTTTGCTATCACGAGATAGCAATTTATGATTAATTTTCAGTTTTAGATTAATTCAGATGCGACAAAGATAGATGTTTTTTTATTTATTCCAACATTTTTTCATGGCATTTCTTTGTCGGTTAAATAAAACTTTATAGTTTTGCGCCATAACTTTAAAATTTGAGAGCAACATGAAAACCACTGGAAAAACTATTATTACATTATTAATTATAATGTTTACTTGCGGAATATCATATGCAGAAAACATTAATCGTCCAGAATCCGAAAATTACATCAACGGAGTTACAGCATTAAACAATGGTGATATAGAAAATGCATATAAGTATCTGAATGCAGAAATAGAGAACAATCCTGACAACGGATATGCCCACTGCTATATGGCACTTATCTGCAATGCATGCAACGATGTGGTACTGGCCATGCATGCTGCCAATTCCAGCATAGAGCTGATACCTGAAAATGACAGCGAGTATCGTTCATTTGCTTATTACACCAGAAGCATACTTTGGGGCAACGTAGGAAAATGGGAAAATGCCATCAACGATATTACAGAATCGATAGCAATCAATCCTAACGACGCAGAGAGCTATAAGACTAGAGCCGAAATGTATGTTAACACAAAAAACTACGAAGAAGCAATAGAAGATTTGAATCATGCACTCAGCATAAACAGCAACACTGATGTGACAGACTTAATGATGAAACTTATAGAATCTGTTCCAACAGAAGAGCTTGCCAAAAAAGTAACAAATGTAATGGGACTTATGTCTCTCAAATAAAGACATACACAGAAAACAGGAAGACATTATAAAGCCATACAGTGGCTGTTTACCGATTTTGAATGATATTCGGTAAACAGCCGCTCGTTTTTTCCAGACACACTGTCAGATGGTAAAACAGATGAATACGTAAAGCCCCGATTTCACGAAAATAAAATAACATAATATAAACATTCATCAAAAAAAGTATGTAAATTTGCGGCATGGAATGGTTTACAAATTTATTTTTTGAGCATTCAGCCTTACAGGCTGTCATTATACTGTCACTTATCACAGCAATAGGACTTGGATTCGGGAAACTACATCTGTTTGGAGTTTCACTGGGAGTGACATTCGTTTTTTTCATAGGAATTCTTGCAGGTCATCTTGGGTTCTCCATAGACCCACAGATGCTTATCTATGCAGAAAGTTTCGGACTTGTATTATTCGTTTACTCTCTCGGGCTTCAGGTAGGTCCGGGCTTTTTCAGTTCATTCCATAGAGGTGGATACAAATTGAATATGCTTGGACTGGGAGTAATCCTGATTGGTAGTGCTATGGCTGTAATAATAAGTAAAACAGCATCAATACCACTGTCGGACATGGCAGGTATATTATGCGGAGCTACTACCAACACTCCGGCACTGGGAGCTGCACAGCAGACGCTGAAACAGCTGGGAGAACCTACAAGCGGAGCTGCTTTGAGCTGTGCCATTACATATCCCCTGGGAGTAGTGGGCGTAATACTGGCCATAGTTGTCCTGAAGAAACTGGTAGTAAAACCAAAAGATATGGAAAGCCATGAGCACGATGACACAAACCATACGTACATAGCCACTTTCCAGGTCCATAACCCAGCTATATTCAACAAAAGCATACAGGACATAGCCAAGCTCAGTTATCCCAAATTCGTTATCTCCAGGCTTTGGCGAGACGGAAACGTGAGTATACCTACTTCTGAAAAAATCCTGAAAGAGAATGACAGAATTCTTGTTATCACTACAGAAAAAGATGCCCCTACCCTGACAATCCTGTTTGGAGAGCAGGAAAACAGAGACTGGAACAAGGATGATATAGACTGGAATGCTATAGACAGCCAACTTATTTCGAAACATGTAGTTATATCAAGACCTGAAATAAACGGAAAGAAACTCGGAAGCCTGAGACTGAGAAATTCATATGGTATAAACATAAGCCGAGTGACACGAAGCGGAGTACAACTTCTTGCCACACCGGGACTCGTACTTCAATTGGGTGACAGGCTGACTGTAGTGGGTGAAGCTGCCGCAATACAGAATGTAGAGAAAGTTTTGGGCAATACTGTGAAAACGCTGAAGGACCCGAATATGGCATCTATATTTATAGGTATAGTGTTAGGACTTATTATCGGAGCGATACCTATCAGCATCCCCGGAATAAGCTCGCCTGTAAAACTTGGACTGGCCGGGGGACCTATAATAATAGGTATACTGATTGGTGCTTACGGTCCACGCCTTCACCTTGTGACTTATACCACACGAAGTGCAAACCTTATGCTAAGAGGTATCGGGCTGTCATTGTATCTGGCATGTCTGGGACTAGATGCCGGAGCACATTTCTTCGAAACCGTTATGCGTCCGGAAGGAGCGCTATGGATAGGTATAGGATTTGCCATAACATTCATACCGGTGATAATTATGGCAATAGTGGCACTCCGTGTGTTCCATCTGGACTTTGGAAGCACTTGCGGAATGCTCTGCGGAAGTATGGCCAATCCTATGGCACTGAACTATGCCAATGACATTATTCCAAATGACAATCCGGCTGTAAGTTATGCCACTGTATATCCTCTAGGAATGTTTACCAGAGTGATAATGATACAAATCATACTTATGCTTTTTTTATAGAATAAACCAATCATAATATAAATCTGAAAGCCATGACAGTAACAAACAAGGCAAAAATAGAGGAAATCAAAAACGATTTAAGATATCTGGAACTGCTGTCGCAAAGTTTCCCCACTATAGCTACAGCAAGTACCGAGATAATAAACCTCGAAGCTATATTAAACCTACCTAAGGGGACAGAGCATTTTCTGGCAGATCTTCATGGGGAATATGAAGCATTCAATCATGTACTCAGAAATGCATCGGGCGCAATAAAAAGAAAAGTGAACGAAATATTCGGCAACACGCTCAGGGAAGCCGAGAAGAAAGAACTGTGTACACTTATATACTATCCTGAACAAAAGCTAATACGCGTAAAAGAAACAGAAGATGACATGAACGACTGGTACGTGATTACACTGAACCAACTGGTAAGTGTATGCCAGAATGTGTCATCCAAATACACCCGCTCGAAGGTAAGAAAAGCATTGCCAGAAGAGTTCTCTTACATAATACAGGAACTTCTGCACGAAAGCAGCACTACCCAGAACAAACAGGCATACATAAACGTAATCATCAGCACAATAATAGACACAGACAGAGCCGATGACTTTATTATAGCATTGTGCAACCTGATACAGCGACTGACAATTGACTCACTCCACATTCTTGGCGATATATTCGACAGAGGACCAGGCCCTCACATCATAATGGACACTTTGTGCAATTATCACAATTTCGACATTCAGTGGGGAAACCATGATATACTCTGGATGGGAGCTGCTGCCGGAAACAAATGCAGTATAGCCAACGTTCTGCGACTGGCCATGAGATACGGAAACCTGCCTGCACTGGAAGACGGATACGGTATAAACCTGTTGCCGCTTGCCACATTTGCAATGGAAACATATGCCGACGACCCGTGCACTCAGTTCTATCCCAAGGAATATGACGTTCAGTACAGCGACAAGACATTACGTATGATAGCCCAGATGCACAAGGCCATAAGCATCATACAGTTCAAGCTGGAAGCTGAAATAATAAAGAGAAGACCGGAATTCAAGATGGAGGACAGACTTCTGCTTCACCATATTGACTTCGACAAGAAAGTCCTCAGACTGGAAGACAAGGAATACGAAATGAGAGACTGCATCATGCCTACTGTAAATCCTGAAGATCCGTACAGACTGACAGATGAGGAAGCGGATGTAGTGAATAAGCTGTACGATTCTTTTACACGAAGCGAGAAACTGCGCAAACACATGAAATGCCTGTTCAGATACGGATGCATGTACAATGTATGCAATTCCAATCTCCTATTTCATGCATCAATGCCGCTAAATGAGGACGGAAGCCTAAAGGAGGTAAGTATAGGCGAGAGAAAATATAAAGGAAAGGAACTGCTAAACAAAGTGGGACAGTTGATACGTACAGCCTATTTTGCCGATAACGACAATGAAGAAAAGGATTTTGCTCTGGACTACGTGTGGTACTTATGGTGCGGAAAAGACTCTCCTGCCTTCGACAAGAGCAAAATGGCAACATTCGAAAGATATTTCCTTACAGACAAATCGACACACAAGGAGATAAAGGGATTCTACTATTCGAAAAGAGACGACGAGACTGTGTGCGACATGATTCTGGATGAATTCAATGTTACGGGCGAACACCGTCATATAATAAACGGACACGTACCGGTAAAGGCCGTACAGGGAGAAAAACCAATAAAGGCCAACGGCAAACTTATGGTTATAGACGGAGGTTTCTCGAAAGCATACCAGCCGGAAACAGGAATAGCAGGATATACCCTGGTATATCACTCACGCGGATTCCAGCTTGTACAGCACGAGCCGTTCACTTCTACACAAAGAGCCATAGAAGAGGGAAATGACATCAAATCGACAACACAGATTGTGGAGTTAAGCACAAAACGTGTAATGGTGAAGGATACAGACAAAGGCGAAGAGCTGAAAATACAGATTGAGGATCTCAAGAAATTGCTTTTTGCATACAGAACAGGCATACTGAAGGAAAGAGCCATTTAATGCAAAAAAACGACAGGTCATTTATAAGAAAAACGCTTTGACGTTTCGGTTGAAACGTCAAAGCGTTTTTCTTATAAATGACAATACCGTATAAATCAAACCAACTTGTTGGTACATGAATCAGGGAAAATAACCGAAGGCTTAAAAGTCTTGGCTTCCTCAAAATCCATCAGAGCATAAGAGATTATAATCACTATATCCCCTACCTGTACCTTACGTGCTGCCGCTCCATTAAGGCAGATACATCCGGAGCCACGTTCACCCTTAATCACATAAGTCTCGAATCTTTCACCGTTATTGTTGTCCACAATATGTACCTTCTCACCAGGAATAATGTTCGCTGCATCCAGCAAATCCTCGTCAATGGTAATGCTTCCCACATAGTTAAGATTAGACTGGGTAACTGTAACACGGTGTATCTTCGACTTCAATACTTCTATCATCATATATTTTACGGGTTTATTCTTTATATTTTATATTATCTATCAATCTGACTTCGCCGCAGAACACAGTAATACATCCTACAATATAACTGCTTTCCTCCCACTCTGAAACTGTCTGAAGAGTGTTTCCGTCGACTATTTCAAAATACTCCAACTGCAATCCTTCAGACTCGGCTATTCTGTTTTCCACATACAGTTTTGTCTCCTGCAGAGTATGTTTTTTTGCAAACTCCAAACTGTCGAAAAGGGTTTTCGAAATCTGAAGAGCCTGCGCTCTCTGTTCGGCAGACAGACGTGCATTTCTGCTGCTCAAAGCCAGTCCGTCGGCCTCACGAACGATAGGACATCCCACTATTTCAAGGTTGAAAGGATATTTACGCACCATCTCGCGTATAATGGCAAGCTGCTGGAAATCCTTCTCGCCGAAATAAGCTCTGTCCGGTTCTACTATAAGAAAAAGTTTGCTGACTATCTGACACACACCATTGAAGTGTCCCGGACGATACTTACCTTCCATAACAGTGTCAAGCGGAGCATAACTGAACTGACGCGTATCAGGTTCCGGATAAATTTCTTCTACCGAAGGAGCAAAAACAAATGCCGCACCATGCTTTTCAAGCAATTCACAGTCGGCTTCCAGAGTTCGCGGATATTTCAACAAATCGTTTTTGTCATTAAACTGTGTAGGATTGACGAAATCGCTTACCACCACAACATCGTTCTCGCTCACAGCACGCTTCACCAAAGAGGCATGCCCTTCGTGCAAAGCACCCATAGTAGGTACCAACCCTATTGACTTTCCTTGCTTACGAACTGCCTGCAACTCATTGCGCAGTTCACTGATTGTCTGAATTAACTTCATTTCTTTTTTATAGTTTATACTATTCTTCTATATTAAGTCTATATACAGAGCTATTATATAGTTCCCGAAATCCGGTGCAAAGTAAACCATTATTTATCATATAATGAAAGATAAACCTAAAAAAGTGTATTCTCGGGATGCATTAAGCCCAAAAAAGATTTACAGAACAGGTTATTTATGGTAAAACCCACACCTATTAACATACTATAAGGATTTATTTGAAACTGCATTTTCATATCTGCCCATTTTTTTGTACCTTTGCAGAACATTTTGAGCATATAAATAATAACATGAGCGCTAAGAAAGTTTTATTCATTACACAAGAAATTACTCCTTACGTGCCGGAAAGCGAACTTTCGCTTATCGGACAGAACCTTCCACAGGCAATCCAGGATAAAGGTCGTGAAATACGAACATTCATGCCTAAGTGGGGTATTATAAACGAACGTAGAAATCAGTTGCACGAAGTAATCCGCCTGTCTGGAATGAACTTGATAATTGATGATACAGACCATCCGCTTATCATCAAAGTAGCTTCTGTACAAGCTGCACGCCGACAGATATATTTCATTGATAACGACGATTATTTCCAGCACAGACTAATGACTACTGACGAAAACGGAAATGAATACGAGGACAATGGAGAAAGAGCTATATTTTATGCAAGAGGTGTACTGGAGACGGTGAAAAAATTACGCTGGTGTCCTGACGTAATACACTGTCATGGTTGGATGAGTGCAGTAGTGCCATTGTATATCAAAAAGGCATATTGCGACGAGCCTTCATTCCGCGACTCGAAAGTTGTATTCTCTATATACGACGATGGCTTCAAATCAAATCTGGTGGAAAATTTCAACGAACTGTTGAAGTTTAAGGACATTACATCAGACGACCTGAAAATGATAAACAAACCTATAACATACAATGAACTGTGCAAACTTGCAATATCATACTCCGACGGTGTAATACAGAATGGCGAAAACGTAAGCCAGGAACTATTGGATTATGCAAGAAGCCTTAATATTCCTGTGGTAGAGAACCAGCAAGGATTCGAAGCTTATGCCGAGGCATGCAATTCACTATATGACAAGGTTTTGGAAGATAACGAATAATAAACCACGACAAATCAATGTAGAATAGCCAGAACTACATTGATTTGTTTTTATAAACCATATATTTTTATAGTATGAAATTCAAGTTATTGGCTGCCATAACTATTGCAGCAGCACTCTATAGTTGCGACGATTCAACATCCGGTATTGGAGATTTCGTTTCAAACGTGGACAAAATCGAAGCATTCTCCAAAACTTATAAGGTTTCGTCTAAAACGTTCAAACTCGACAAGGTGTATTCGCGTACAAACAGAGCATATCTTGGAAAATACACCGATCCTGACTTTGGAGAGTTTTCGGCAAACTTCATAACTCAAATAAACTGCCCTGAAGGATTTGAACTTCCGGAAAAACTGAAAGAAATAACAGGCGCATCACTTGAACTATACTATACAGGATATTATGGCGACTCACTGGCTACTCTTACTGTACAGGTGGACGAACTGGACAAAGTAATCAATGATGAGGATACAGAGTTGTACTACACAAATTTCACTCCTGAAAATTATTACAATGAAAATACAGACTGTATAGCACAAAAATCGTATGCTGCAGTAGATAAGTCTGTAAGCGATTCATTAAGGAATACAAGCGGATATTATCCTAACATAAAAATAAACTTGGGAAAGGAGTTTAGCCAAAAAATTGAGAACTTATACAGAAGCAATCCTGAGTATTTCAAAGATGCATATTCATTTATTAACAATGTATTGAGTGGTTTCTATGTCCATACCACACAAGGAGATGGTTCAATAGTATATATTCAGGACATTTGGCTAAGGCTGAACATGGACTATTACACCAAAAGACAAACAACAGGAGAGATAGACTCACTTGTGCATGGCAATACGATACTGGCTGCCAGCAAGGAGGTATTGATGTCGACAAACCTTAATAATAAAGACTATAACTCTCAAGGTTTGAATACCCTGGTTGAAGAGACAGAACACACATATCTGAAAACTCCGGCTGGATTATGTACTGAAATAGAATTGCCGATAGACGAGATTTTTGATGCACACCAAAATGACACATTGAATTCTGTTACGTTATCGATTAAAAAATATCGATATGCAGGGCATGAAAACAAAAGTGAATACCAGATGGGAATACCTCAGAATGTTTTAATGATGAGAAAAGGTGAGTTGAATGACTTTTTTGAAAAAAACAAGACATACGACAATAAGACATCTTTTCTGGGTACATACGACAGTAGCACAAACTCATACACATTCTCTAAGCTTAACCGCCTTATAAGCCATATTTTCACTGAAATAAGAAATAAAGAGAATGACACAGATGATAGAGATAAGGTTGTTCTTATCCCTGTAACAACAGAAACAGACACTGAAGGTAATGTTATTGGATTGTCACACGATATGGAGGTTAATGCAGCAAGACTGTTTGGAGGAGAGGATGGAGAAGAACTTAATATCGAGGTAATATACACTAGACCATAAACGGCTAGTTGCCCCCAATAATCAAAGAGCATACGGTAAAGGATTCTGACTATACTGTATGCTCTTTTTGTTTTATATTATGTTAAGCCTGGATTTGCAAATAAGAATAAGCAAAAAAATAAGCCATATCAAGATGAAGTAATGATATGGCTTACTGGTTGGTTGAGTTCAAAGTATTTTAATCTTCACTCTTTTCAGACGATTTCTTTGTAGCGGTTGTCTTTGTAGTTTTCTTGGCTGTTGTGGAAGCTGTTTTCTTTGGTGCAGGTTTTGCTTCTTTAGCTAATTTTTTCTCTGCATCAGCCAATTTCTTTTGTAACTTGCTAACTTCTGCATTCAACTGTACAAGTTCTGCTCCCTGATTCTTGATGGTAGTAAGCAAAGAGCCTAACTCTTCGTTTTCCATATCAACCGGATAAAGTGAATTTACACGTTTGATAAAGTCTCCCAAAATATTCATGTAGTTTGTAAATGCATCGAATGGAGAATCGTATATACCTCTGTTGAAAGCAACACCTGTTTCCTTAGTTGTCATAAAACGGAAGTTGTTACTTGCCTGAAGATAATCCCAGTCTTGCTTAATTCTCTTGTCATCACAAAGATAAACACGTTCTGCTACACTATAAAGCTTGTTGAATGCCTCACGCTGCATAACATTTCCCAACCAAGGGCTGATATCTCTTTCTTCGTCTACCCAAGACATAGGATAAGGAACATCCATTCCATCAACAGATTTCAGTTTAGTCACGATTTCTGTAGGAGTAGAGAAAGTTATGCCTTTCTGTTTGGCACAAACAGGAAGAGCCTTTATAAAGTCAAGAATATTCGATGATAATGGCTGGAAATATCCAAGAGCAGACAATTCCATAAATATATTAATCACTTGCTCGCTTTCAGGCATAGAGTCAATCCAACCGATATATTTATCTGCAAACAAAGGATATTCACTCCAATCGCTATTTGAGAAACGTAAGCTGATATCGTCAGAAAGCTTAAAGTCTCTCATCAGAAGTTTCAGATTAGGGTTCTCTACACAATGATACAGATAGTGAGGACTCTTCCATCCTAGTACATGTTTTGCTCCTTCAATAAGCATTCCTTTGAAACCCATATTGGCTACCATACCGCCAATTTCATTATTGTAGATCAAACTTGAGTTACGGAATACTTTTGGTTCCTGGCCAAAATAATCCTTTATTTTCTTGCGCATACGGCCAACTTCTTCTTTGAAGCAGTCCTCGTTAGCTAATGAAGAAAGTCCATGTGAATAAGGTTCGCACAAGAACTCACAGCATCCTGTATTATTTAATTCGTGCAACAGTTCTATAACAGCCGGTGCATATATTTCCAATTGTTCAAGTGCAACACCTGAAATAGAAAGAGCCACCTTGAATGCTCCTTCATTCTCTTTTGCCATCTGGATAAGAGTATTCAAAGCCGGAATATAAGAGCGTTCTGCTATCTCGTTAATACCCTGCTCGTTGGCAAAATCATCATAATAATAATGGTCTGAGCCTATTTCAAAGAAACGGTAACGTTTCAAATGTATTATTTGATGAATCTCAAAATATAAACAGATTGTTTTCATATCAACTTAAGACTAATATTTTACTTATTATAATTTCTCAGAACATCTTCGTACAAAGAACGTACTTTTAGACCTACTTTTTCCCAAGTAATTCCATCGACTTCAGCTTTTCCTTCTTTCTGAAGATACTCAAACAGTGACTGATTGGTACAAATAGAATATATGGCATCTGCCATAGCATGAATGTCCCAATAATCGGTTTTAATAACTTTACTAAGAATTTCACCACAACCTGACTGCTTGGAAATAATAGAAGGTGTTCCGCACTGCATAGCTTCCAATGGAGCTATACCGAAAGGTTCGGAAACAGAAGGCATCACAAAAACATCACTGTTCTTATAAACCTCGTAAACCTGTTTACCTTTCATAAATCCCGGGAAGTGGAAACGGTCGGCTATGCCTCGTTCCGCAACCAGATTAATCATAGCATTCAACATATCGCCGGAACCTGCCATAACGAAACGGATGTTACGCGTACGTTTCAATACCATAGCTGCTGCTTCTACAAAATATTCCGGTCCCTTCTGCATTGTGATACGTCCCAGGAAAGTCACAATTTTCTCTTTTGAATGATCCGGACGTGGTATATCCTGATATTCCTGCGACAATGGGTAAACAGCATTATGTACGGCAAATACTTTTCTAGGGTCCTGATGATATTCATTTATCACAGTACGGCGTGTCAGCTCAGACACACACATGATACAGTCGGCATAATCCATACCATTCTTCTCAATGGAATAAACCGTAGGGTTAACTTTTCCACGAGAGCGGTCGAAGTCTGTGGCATGCACATGAATACATAGTGGTTTTCCGCTAACCATTTTTGCATGTACCCCTGCCGGATAAGTCAGCCAGTCATGAGCATGGATTATATCGAACTCCTGCTGTCTTGCTACAACACCTGCAATAATAGAGAAATTATTAATTTCATCATGCAGATTTCCAGGATATCCTCCTGCAAACTCCATACATCCCAAGTCATTGACATTCATGTATGAGAAATCTGCATATATCTTATCACGATAAGCATAATATTCTTCAGGAGTCATTTTTGCGTGCAGACGAGACTTAAGATAATCGTAATTCACATCACGCCACACAATAGGCACCTGATTCATACCAACAATTTTCAGGAATCCTTCCTCGTCGCCAGTTGGTTTAGGCATACAGAATACAGTTTCAACATCGCCTTGCAAACTTAATCCCTTAGTTATACCATAGGAAGCTACAGCAAGACCACCGTATATTTTTGGAGGAAATTCCCAACCAAACATTAAAACTTTCATAAACTCCTCCTTCTTTATTGATTCTCAAATTTATCCAACAAATACAAGCCACGAAGAATTTCCGCAACATTCATAGCAAAGGAAACAGCACCTCTACCCTTAAACGGAGGATTGCCGTCAAACAATTCTGGAAGTGTTCCAAGACAATGACACGTCATTTCATCCTCATAACTAACAAACTGTCTCCACAAGAAAGAGATAGCGCTTCTCTTATAAATTTTCAGATAAGCCTCCATATAGAAACCTTCCAGCCAAGGCCAAGCTGTACCCTGATGGTATGCATAGTCTCTCTGCATCTGAGGTCCTACATAATTAGGATTGTAACCTCCACTCTTAGGACTCAAAGAACGAAGTCCCTTAGGAGTAAGCAGTTCCTTGGTGACGATATCAATCACACCCTTCTTCTGTTTTGCATCAAGTGGAGAATAATCGAATGCAGCGGCAAAAATCATATTAGGACGAACACTCCAGTCCATCATATCGCCATCCACAAAATCCAGCAGATAGCCATACTCGTTCAGGAAAGTATCTATAAATGATTTTCCTGTTTTCTCGGATAAAGATTTCAAGCGGTATGAGAATTCATTATCACCTACCTCGGCCATAATATCGGCTGTGAAACACAATGCATTATACCAAAGTGAGTTAAATTCTACTATATATCCTGTTCTTCCCACTACAGGACGACCGTTGACTGTTGAATTCATCCATGTTATGGCATTATCTCTACCGTTTGCATAGACCAGTCCATTGTCATTTACCTGAAGATTTGGATGTCTGCCATCAAGTATATATGTCATTATATCTTTCAACAATCCTAGATATTTTTCTTTGACAGCATCCCTTGAAACCATCTTCGCATATTGCTGAATAGTCCATACAGCCCAAAGGAGAACATCCGGATGATATATCTCATAAACCTTCAATGTGGATTTCTCACCATTAATGAATGCATAGATAGCCTTAATGGCAGTTTCCATTATCATCTCAAATTTCGAGACTTCTCCAACAGACAATGTAAGACCAGGCAATGAAACAAACATATCTCTGGCACGACACTTAAACCAAGGATAACCAGCCAATATGTAGGATTCACCATTCTGTTTATTCAAGAATTGATGCGCAGCATTTATAAGACAGTTCTTGAAATCTTTTCTAGGTGTTCTCTGTTCTGCTTCATCAGCAAACAGCTGATTCAGTCCTGAAGTATCCACAGAAGATATACCGCCTGAGAATGTTACACTCTCACCCTTATTTATTTTAAATTCAAAATAACCGGGAACGTATAAATCTTCATTGAAATCATATCCACGCTCCTGCTCCTTAGGATACTCAATACCTCTGTACCAGTCTGGCAGGAAATGGAATTCATTTTCTTTACTGAACTGCATATACAATTCAGGATAGCCAGGATACATACATGTCTTTATTCCATTGTCTATGACATCGTATTTTCTACTGGCTTGTGAATTCTCGTGTGTGTATTCCCTTACACTTCTGAAGGCTAAATAAGGACGTAATCTCAATGTAGTTTCAGAGTGTGCATCAACCAATGTATATCTGATAAGAATTCGATTTTCATGATGCACAAAAACTTTTTCTTTCTTTAAGACAACTCCACCTACCCTATACCAAGTTGTAGGTACTTTCTCACACTCATACTCACGTATATACTTATGACCGCGCGGACTAAAATTATCACCATGATATTTATGGAGGCCTAAATTGAATTCTGCTCCATGTTGAATTACAGTTTCATCCATTGCCGATAATAGAACATGATTTTCATCATCAAGTCCTGGCACTGGTATTACTAATAATCCATGATACTTGCGAGTATTACAGTCTACAATTGTAGAACAATGGTAAGCTCCTGAACGATTTGTACGAAGAATCTCGCGCGGTAAAGATTCCTCCAGATTCGTCATAAGAGTTTTATCAAAACGTAAATAACTCATAGATGTTATATTAAGGTTATTAAATAGTTCAATAAATATGTTATAAATTTCACCCCAAAATTAGTAATTAAAAAATCAAATCAAAACGTAAAACTCGTTTTTTTTCAAAAATAATTTCTTTTCACAATGAAATATCTTTTTTAATGGAAAATACAGTAACAAACATGTTATAGGGCAGTATATACAGATAGCAAAACAAAAAATCCTGAGTCTAGACTCAGGATTTTCACAATTTATAATTAATCGATAATATCGAAACCACAATAAGGAACCAAAGCTTTAGGTATCCTTATGCCATCTGGAGTTTGATTGTTCTCCAACAAAGCAGCAACTATTCTAGGTAAAGCTAAAGCAGAACCGTTTAATGTATGACAAAGTTCAGTCTTCTTGTCTGCATTCCTAAATCGGCACTTCAAACGATTTGCCTGATATGTATCAAAATTAGAAACAGAACTTACTTCCAACCATCTCTGCTGAGCCTCTGAATAAACCTCGAAATCATAACAGATAGCCGCAGTAAAACTCATATCGCCACCGCACAAGCGAAGTATTCTATATGGAAGTTCCAACTTCTGCAACAATCCTTCTACATGATCCAACATTTCCTGATGAGACTGTTTTGAATGTTCAGGTTTGTCTATTCTTACCAACTCTACCTTTGAGAATTCATGCAAACGGTTCAAACCACGTACATCTTTACCATATGAACCAGCTTCGCGACGGAAACATTGAGTATACGCACAATTCTTTATTGGAAGCTGTTTTTCATCAAGAATTACATCTCTATAAATATTTGTAACAGGAACTTCTGCAGTAGGTATCAGATACAAATCGTCAAGATTGCAGTGATACATCTGACCTTCCTTGTCTGGTAACTGACCTGTACCATAACCTGAAGCAGCATTTACAACTGTAGGTGGCATGATTTCCTCATATCCTGAAGCACGGGCCTCATCAAGGAAAAAATTAATAAGGGCTCTCTGCAATCTTGCTCCTTTACCCTTATATACGGGGAAACCTGCACCAGTTATTTTTACTCCCAAATCAAAATCTATCAAATCATATTTCTTTGCTAGTTCCCAATGTGGCAATGCATTTTTAGGAAGTTCTGTTTCCATACCTCCCTGTTTTACCACAACATTGTCCTCGGCACATGAACCTTCAGGAACCTCGTCATATGGTACATTAGGAATAGTATACAATATTTCCTGCATTTCCTCAGAAGCCTTATCCATTTCAGCCTGCAGTGTTTTGCTTGCATCCTTGAATTCTGCCACTTTATTTTTTGCAGCCTCTGCTTCTTCTTTCTTGCCTTCCTTCATCAACATTCCGATACTTTTGGAAAGTGAATTCACCTCAGCAAGATTTCTATCTAGTTGATTCTGAGCATTACGTCTTCTGTCATTGCATTCCAACACTTTTGCTATGGCCTCTTTTGCATTAGTAAAATGCTTTTTCTCAAGTCCACGAATTACCTTGTCGGTATCTTCTGTAATTTGTTTAATAGTGAGCATATTTCTGTACTTTTATAAACGTTCCATGTAAAAGATGTGCAAAGATATATTTTTTTTGTCAATTATACAGTGAGACTTAAGTTTTTAATCAGAAAACAGGCAAAGTATAGACCAATCCCAGCGAAACACGTTGTTGATTATAGCTCTGGGCTCCATACATCCTTGCTTTCTCTGTAAGATGTGTGTTTTTATGAAGCAAATGAAGATATACTATAAGTTCGCTGTCCGACATTGGATAATATTCGGCACAAAGCTGAACATTCCACGTTCTTCTATAGTTTCCTGCCTGAAACTCCTCAGAAGACTTATAAACATTACCTAATTCATAAGCTCCCTTAACATATAGATTAAGATGCGGAGATACCCTATAATCTAAATTTGCTATTGTAGTGAAATACTCTACATTCTCAGCTGTTACCGCACGATTATTGCCAGTATCATAAACAGAGGTAACCAATCCTTTTGAGTCAAGTCCTTCGCGCGAATACATAAAATCTATATATCCCAGAAAAGGTTTCTTGTCCCATACGTTTCCACAAGTAAAATAGAAAATGTTTTTACCTTTTGCCAACTGACCGTATGACAATGAATATCTTAACTGCATGGCCCGGTCTACAAAATATCCATCCCAATTCACTGTTCCAAGCACAGGTATTTTTGAATCCTCAATACCATCTGGCAATTCATACATAAACTGGTCTTCAATAGTAGAATTCCTATTGTTTGTGACCTGGAAGTTTAACATCTGATTATCATTAATATTATAAGCCATATTAACTCCCACCTGATAAGCGGGTATAGTATTATTGAAATCAGAATAATGTCTTACCTTTATAGCATTTACCCAACATTCATATCCACTGAACTGTACTGGCTGTTTACCTGCTGTGAGATGCCAACGGTCATTAAATTGCCACCCCACCATAGCCAATTCAACAGACCCGGCCAAATTATCCAATGGAATATTAGGATTTGTATATTTATTAAACGACTGCCTGAAATGATACGAGAACTTATCCCTGAATGCTCCAAGAACCTCCAGCCTTACACGGTGTACCTTGAATGCCATATTATCTAAAACGCCATTAGTAAATGCAGCATCTGCAGCTGTACAGAACTGTATATTCATATTGGCCCAGTCTATATCACGTTTACCGTCAGTAACACGTTGAAGCAAAGTTTTTTCATCAGCAGGCACCAAAGAATGTTCTTGAGCATTTACACTGACACTTATTCCACTGGATAGCAACAATATCAGAACCGGCAAATAACAGAAACCGGATGAAAAAATTCTAAACATAAAAATAAATTGATTATTATCATTCAACAACGGTGTATCATCAAATGTTCAATCAGAAAGATTTTTATCGCGGTATTATCAATGTCAGCGCTTCAGGCATTATGGCAACTTCAAAAGGATAATGCTTATCTGTCCATATACGTCCGTCAATACTGATCTCGGCATTTCTAGCACGTAATACCTTTACAGCTTTTGTTCTGTATGGTTTTACTATCTTATGATTCAATAATCTCCCCTGCTGAAGCATCCACAACCCTGAAATAAGTTCCCTCAGCTGTGGCCTGTATATAACAGAAACATCCAACC
The DNA here is from genome assembly GCF_021531075.1 of Bacteroides caecigallinarum. GTDB lineage: Bacteria > Bacteroidota > Bacteroidia > Bacteroidales > Bacteroidaceae > Phocaeicola > Phocaeicola caecigallinarum_B. Next base: position 50,803 of record NZ_JADYTJ010000014.1, read on the forward strand.
ATCCGTTATATGGCACTGCACTTGGAGTAAGTCCGTATCCTCTGCAACTACCTATACAAACGGCCATAATTCTACCTCTGATATGCTCATTATTGAGTTTTATGTGCATTCTGTGCAGCTTTCGTTCAAAGGCAACAAGAATCAAAGAAGATAAATATGATATCAAAGGAATTCCCCAAAAACGTTTCGTTTCATTTGTTATCATCACAATTTTGGCACCCAAGCCCATATATACAGCATTCAGAAAATACCTTCTGTTATGAGTATCCCCATTATAATATCCAAATGTTCCGACGTCCACTTTCCTCAAACGTTTGTTTATCAGAACATCTACAGCTCCTTTATAATCATCAGAATCGAGCCCCCAATATTTTGCAAAATCATTTCCTACGCCGTTTGGGATAATCCCAAAAGCTATTGAAAGCTTATCCTCCACATCAGCCTGCATAATGCCATTCACTGCATCATTTATTGCTCCATCTCCTCCTACTACAACAATAGTCCTATAGCCATTATTGGCCATTGTCTTAGCCAAACGTTCCACAGAGCCAAAACCTTCCGACTGGACATAATCATACATAACATTCTGACTATCCATATACTCACGAATCTTAGCCCACCTTTTCTGTGCTTTTTTACTTCCGGCTTTGGGATTATAGATTACTCCCCATCTGTTAGGTTCTACTGCCATAAATTTATTTTTTATATTATACTAATAATTCGGGACTTGTCACTTATACTTTATGCATCCATCAGATGTCGGATAGCATCAATTTTCTGCTTAATACTCCATTCAGCATTAATCCAGTTTATGACGAATCCTCTTCTCTCCATACCCCGGAACCATGTCATCTGACGTTTTGCAAACTGATGTATAGCTATTTCCAGCTGCGAACACATATACTCATATTTCATTGCACCCGTGACATAGAGTGTAAGATATTTATATTCCAAACCGTAATAGATAAGGTCCTCTGCAGGAATTCCTGAGTCCAACAGTTTTTTTACCTCATCCACCATCCCTTCGTCAAGCCTTTGCCGCAAACGGTTGGATATTTTTTCTCTTCTTAATTCACGGTCAATGTCAACTCCAATTATTAAACTATTAAAAGCAGGAAAACTGCGTGCCTCTACATTATTTTTCAAATAATATTCTTCAATTTCTATAGCTCTTATAGCACGTTTTGCAGTATCAACGTCTGTAGAGTTATGTAGCTTCTTATATTTTGACAGAATATCAATAAGTTCATCCAAAGATTTATCAGCAAGTTTTTCCCTTAATTCCTTATTTTCAGGCACAGGTATAAGTTTATACCCCTTCAACACAGACTCAATATACATACCCGTACCGCCACACAATATAGCATCGTGTCCTCTGGACTTTATATCCTGAAATGCACTTAAAAAATCTCTTTGGAATTCAAACACATTATATTTATAACCTGGATCTGCAATATCAATCAGATGATACGGTACTTGATATCCGTCTACTACATAATCTTTCAAATCCTTTCCTGTACCAATATCCATTCCACGATATATCTGCCTACTGTCTCCACTAATAATCTCTGCACCTATTTCTTTAGCCAAAGAAGCTGCAAGAGGCGTTTTACCGGATGCCGTAGGTCCCAATATGGTTATAAAATCATATTTCATAGAGTTATAAAATTAGTTTTCCTTTCATTTATATCTACAAAGATAGCTTATTTTACATTAAAGATACAAAAAGAGAACAAAAAAAGAGCCACCTTGAAAATCAAGGCAGCTCTTTATATTTGGTTTCGTATTACTTATTAGCAGTTTACAGAAGCCATGTGAGCGATCAAATCCAATACTTTGTTAGAGTAACCGATTTCGTTGTCATACCAAGAAACAACTTTAACGAAAGTATCAGTCAAAGCGATACCAGCTTTAGCATCGAAGATAGATGTACGAGTGTCACCCAAGAAGTCAGAAGAAACAACTGCATCTTCAGTGTAACCAAGAACACCTGCCAATTCACCTTCAGAAGCTTCCTTCATTGCAGCGCAGATTTCAGCGTAAGTAGCTGGTTTAGCCAAGTTAACTGTCAAGTCAACTACAGATACGTCCAAAGTAGGAACACGCATTGACATACCAGTCAATTTACCGTTCAATTCAGGGATAACTTTACCTACAGCCTTAGCAGCACCAGTTGAAGAAGGGATGATGTTACCAGAAGCAGCACGACCACCTCTCCAGTCTTTCATAGAAGGACCGTCAACTGTTTTCTGAGTAGCAGTTGTAGAGTGAACTGTAGTCATCAAACCGTCAGTGATTCCCCATTTGTCGTTCAAAACCTTAGCGATAGGAGCCAAACAGTTAGTAGTACAAGAAGCGTTAGAAACGAACTGAGTACCTTTAACATATGTTTTTTCGTTTACACCGCAAACGAACATTGGAGTATCGTCTTTAGAAGGAGCTGACATAACTACATATTTAGCACCAGCTTCGATGTGAGCCTGAGCTTTTTCTTTAGTCAAGAACAAACCTGTAGATTCTACTACGTATTCAGCACCAACTTCGTTCCATGCCAATTCTTTTGGATCTTTGCAAGCTGTTACACGGATTTCTTTACCATTAACAATCAACTTGCTGTTTTCAACGTCAGCAACGATTGTACCGTCGAACTGTCCGTGCATTGTGTCATATTTCAACATGTAAGCCAAGTAATCTACTGGGCACAAGTCGTTAATACCTACGATCTGGATATCGTTTCTTTTCTGAGCTGCACGGAATACGAAACGGCCGATACGACCGAAACCGTTAATACCTACTTTAATCATTTTGTTTAAATTTTTAATGGTTTTATAATAAAGTTTGAAAACTATTCGATATATATAATATACTTGCTTTGTATAATTAATCTCAAGTTTTACGATGCAAAAGTAATGATTTCTTTTAAAACACAACAATTGGATGGTTCTTTTTTAGTAAAAAAAACACTTATTTCCCGTACTTAGAAGAAGTTTATTTTATTGTTGTTACATATTATCCCGTTTTTGCAATCTGTAGTATACAAAATCGACATTTAATAAAGTATAGACATTCTTTATCTCATGCCCCTAGCCTTGTATATACGTTCTTTTGCGTTATTAATATCCTGAAGTTTTTCTTCGGCTGCCTTTCTTATATCCTCTCCCAATGTAGCTACCCTATCAGGATGGTGCTTCAGGACCATTTTCTTGTAAGCCGAACGAATTTCTTCATCCGATGCATTCGGTGAAACTTCAAGCACCTTATATGCCTCATCCAGAGATTTACCTCTCATATTAAGCATTGATTCCACTTCCTGATATGACAGTCCCATAGCCAGAGCAACTTCTTTCAATGCTTCAATCTCTTCCACACATACATTACCATCGCTTTGAGCTATCTGTGTAAGAAAGCGCAATAGCTGAAGACGTTCCTCATACGACATATTTGAAGCAATCTGTGCTCCACATTCGTGTATGGTATTCTTAAAAGCCATTGGATTCGATTTGTCCATCTGTTTTCTTTGTTCAAACAGATTTAACAGTATCTGCTCGCCCTCAGAAACAGCCACCTCACCAAAATTGTTTCTCAGGAATTTCCTTACAAATTCCATTTCGCTATGCATAATTCTGCCATCTGCACGTATTATATACGATGCCATCACAAGCATAGAGAACAAGAAACTATTTCTTTGTCCGGCATATTCATTCTGAACATCCGTTCCCTCTATCGTATTATCATTTGCGTTGTCAAATAATGAACCTATGGCAAATCCAGCCAAAGCTCCCAAAGGTCCCATAGTAACAAAACCCATAAGACCACCTATCCATTTTCCGTATCCCATATTATTCTATATTTTTACATTTCGGGACAAAGTTATAAAAAAACTTCTTATCCACAAGAATATAGAAAAAGCTGCCCCAATAAGATTGAGACAGCTTTAAGTATAAATCAGTATTAAAATATTAAGCAGTGATAGCCGAACCCATCAAGAATGTAGCAGCAAGAGCTACGATAGCATACAACTCTGGGAATACGGCAAGAATCAAAGTATTACCAAATACGTTATGTCCCTGACCAATAGCAGCTATACCATTAGCACAAACCTGTCCCTGACGGATAGCTGAGAAAAGGGCAACCAATCCCAAACCGATACCTGAACCAAGGACAGCACAAGCCTGAAGTGTTGTTATTTCAGGAGTAAGAACACCGAAAATATTCTGGAACATAAAATAACCGGCAAAACCATAAAGTCCCTGAGTACCTGGAAGAGCTGTCAATACAAGGAAGTTACCAAAAGCACTATCATTTTTCTTAAGTGCTCCGATAGAAGCATTACCAGCAATTGTTACTCCGTATGCACTACCGATACCAGACAAACCAACCATAACAGCGATGCCAATATAGGCAATCAAAAAATTCATTTCCATAATTCAAAAGTTTTGTTATTTATTATTTTTCAATTTATATACGCGAAATACTTTTTATTTTTTAAATGGAGAGTATTCCTTACCTCCACCTTCATAACCTGAGTTTTTGAAAAACTCTACGAATGTCAAACGCATAGGATGAACCATAGCTCCAAGAACATTCATGAAAATGTTTATAGAATGTCCTATCACAAATATCAGTACCATAACTATAGGACCTGCTATTACGTTGTCAGGACTCATACCTGCTGCAAGACTGTTGAACACACTTGCCAATATACCTCCAGACAGTCCCAGTGCAAACAGACGAACATACGATAATATATCGCCCAATAATCCGGTAGCCATATTATAGCTGTCCCAAAGTCCAAGACCGATATTCACGAAAACATTCTTTCCAGGACTGTTATAAAGATAAGCCATCAGCAAACCTGCAATAACCAGTATCATATGTATGGTTCCACCCATTTCCATTACACCGGCAAAAGCTATTGCTGAACTTAAAATTACAAAGATCCATCCTATTGTTCCAACAGCATATTTAAATCCAAGCTGTATTGTTTGATTTACGGCTTTAAGCATCATACCAAAGATTATCTGAACACCACCAAGGATAAGAGACAAATTAAACATCTGCTGATTATCCAATGCAATGGTATCTTTCATCTTTTGTAGGAAAGGCACCTGAATGTCGTAAATATTAAATCCGAAACATGTACCCGTCAGCAAGCCACAAATCATGGTAGATGCACCCAGAATCTGCACCAGTGTGAGGATAGGTTTCATGCCTGAACTTATATTCTTTGCCATCAGTCTGTATATTGTAACTGCCAATACCATAAACGCACCATATCCAGTATCACCAAGACACAAGCCGAAAAACAGCATGAAGAAAGGTGCAAAGAACGGAGTAAGGTCAAGTTCATTATACTTAGGCAACATGTAAAGTCTGATAATTGGCTCAAACAGACGTGAGAACTTATCATTCTTAAACATTATCGGTACATTATCGTCAGGTGTAGGAGTAGTAATTTCATAATATGCCCCCTGATTATCCATGAATGATTTCACTTCATCACTTTTAATCTCAGGTACCCAACCTTCCAATAATACCAACTTATTGTCTGCCATAGAATCACCAGTTAGTACCACCTTCGAGAACTCTATTTCTGAATAAATTTTCTTCTGTGCAGCTTCAAGGTCTGTAATCGATGTTTTAGCCAATTCCTTAATGCTTTCATCCACCTTATCTATTTCAGCAACGAGGCTGTCCACCGAAGATTTCAATTTACTCAAAGATTTGTCAGGCAGTTTTGCATATTCCACTTCCAGTTCAGGAACCTCCTTTTCTGACGTAATTGTAACAAAATAAACCTTAGAGCCTATTTTATTAATTACAGTAGCATTATATGCCACAATCCATTCATCCTTGAATTGCTTTTCCGAACAAATATAGAAATTCACCACATAACCGGCATTTCTAAGACGCTCAATATTTTCCGCCTCAAAATCCCCCCAAGGCTCCAATGAAGAAATCTCTTTCTCCAATGTCTGCTTTTTGTGAGTCAGCTGTTGCTGATTATTTTGCAGCTCAGACAATAATTCAAGTGCCTGTTCTCCTTTTACTGCATCACCATCATGCTTGTCAGCCACTACTCCAAGCCCCTGAAGAAACTTTATTGCAGTAGCATATTTTCCTGCAAGGCGGATACGATTTTGCAGTTCCTGATTTTCTGCCGCTCCCTGTGATTTAGTAAAAATATGTACCACACCAAGGTCACGAAGTTTTTCAAGGAACTCTTCATATTCCTTATAATATACAAGGAAAGTCAGCTTTTTCATTTTAGCAATCATTGTTCAGCCTCCTTTCTCTTTTCCTGGATAGATTTCAAGATTTTCTGTGATGATTTCGAGAGGTTCTCTTCATCCTCCATAAATCGTTTAATTTTTCTCAATGCGTCCTGATATCCAGGAATCTGTACCTTCTCAAAAAGGTTTACCTTCTGAGTAGTTTTTTTACGCGCATGTTCCAGCAAGCCCAATTTGGCGAGTGTAAATTCTCTCTCTATTGCAGTTTGTGCCAATGTCTTCAATATATGAAGTCCGTCGGCATACCATTTTGGAGAAGAGAACATACTGTAATTGCGGATATCAAAATCCACTTCTTCCAGTAGCGGAACCCTGACACCTGCAATCTTTCGAACGCCCAAATGAACATCCTTCACTTTTATCAATGAAGCATCAAATTCATTCCAGAGTGCGAACATGGCTTCATACGCCTGAATATGACGTTCAAGACGCTCCTCCAGTTCCACAGCTTCAGTCTTGCAACGCTTCACTTCGAGTCGCAACGCACTTTCCTTATTCTTTATAATAGGAAGTGTACGAACTCGAATCTTCAGTTGCTTTTCCAACTGCTGCAGCGAGGTCTTGTTATATTGAAATTTTATAGCCATTTCTCTGTCTTTTTATTGAATTTGATTATTTCTTCCAGTACTGATCAACAAATTCCTTCTTGATATTCACCTCTTCCGGCTTGAAATACTTACTGAACAATCCCCAAGTAACATCAAGCATTTCTGTAGTGTTGAGGTTCACATCAATAGCAAGAAGCTGATTTGCATAATCCTTGGCAAAAGCCAAAGTACGTTCGTCGTAATTTGTCAGGTCGAAACCGTTCTCCATTTTTGTCTTCGCATTAGCTGCATCGGCATACAGACGTACGGCTGCATTCATAACCTGTGGATGATCCTTACGAGTCTTCTTACCGCTAACCAGTTGTTTCAAACGTGAAAGAGAACGGAACGGATCGACAATAACCTTACCAATATCACTATCACGGCGCAGGAACAACTGTCCTTCTGTGATATAACCAGTATTATCAGGTACTGCGTGAGTGATATCACCACCAGAAAGTGTAGTCACTGCAATGATAGTTATAGAACCACCGCTAGGGAACTGTACGGCCTTTTCGTAAATCTTGGCAAGGTCTGAGTACAAGGAACCAGGCATAGAATCCTTTGATGGAATCTGGTCCATACGGTTTGATACGATAGCCAAGGCATCGGCATACGATGTCATATCCGTAAGCAATACAAGAACTTTCTGATTATGTTCTACAGCGAAGTATTCGGCTGCAGTCAAGGCCATATCAGGAATAAGCAGTCGTTCTACAGGAGGATTTTCAGTAGTATTTACAAAACTGATGATACGGTCCAGCGCACCTGCATTCGAGAATACATTCTTGAAGTAAAGGTAGTCATCGTTAGTCATACCCATACCTCCTAAGATGATTTTATCTGTCTCCGCACGAAGAGCCACGTTAGCCATTACCTGGTTAAACGGCTGGTCAGGATCGGCAAAGAACGGAATCTTCTGTCCCGAAACCAAAGTATTGTTCAAGTCGATACCAGCAATACCTGTAGCGATAAGTTCAGAAGGCTGTTTACGACGTACAGGGTTCACCGAAGGACCACCGATTTCCACCTCTACTCCTTCTACTTCAGGGCCACCGTCAATAGGATCGCCGAACGCATTGAAAAAACGTCCTGCCAACTGTTCGCTGACTTTCAGTGTAGGCGATTTTCCAAGGAACACAACTTCTGCATTAGTAGGAATACCCTCAGTACCCTCAAACACCTGCAGCGTAACATCATCTCCGGCAATCTTAACGACCTGCGCCAATTTGCCGTTTACCATAGCCAGTTCGTCATACCCCACCCCCTTAGCTTTCAGCGAGCAGGTAGCCTTGGTTATCTGGCTTATTTTGGTATATATCTTTTGAAATGCTTTTGTTGCCATTTTATGATTCTTAATTAATGATATAAATTATTCGGCACGTCTTTCTGCAATAAGCTCCTGCAACTGTTTTCCGAATTCCACGTATTCAGCAGATTTATATTTGGAGTAGTTCATTTGCTTGCAGATGTTGATCATCTTCTTGAAATATTCCATAACCTCAACAAAGTTATCGAACTTGAATTCTGTATGGCAAACGTCAATCACCATATTGACAATCTCTTCCTGACGTTCCATAGGAGTTACAGAGTCCACCTCATCAAATGCATCCTGCTGAAGGATTACAAAGTCGATAAGTTCAGACTTCCAGAATATAACGTGATATTCCACAGGCACACCGTCATCACCAAGAATGTTTATCTGTTCTGCAATTTCTTTTCCTCTCAGCAATCTGGTTTTCAGTTCGTTAACCTTACCTATCCATTCACCGTTTATGCGTTCTGTGATATAGTTTTCAAATTCCGGATATTCCAGATATTTGGAATAAGAATCAATAGGATTAACAGCCGGATAACGTTTACGGTCAGCACGTTCCTGTTCCAAAGCATAGAAACAACGTGCCACCTTCTTGGTATTCTCTGTCACAGGCTCCTTCAAGTTACCTCCGGCCGGAGATACAGTACCGATAAACGTAATAGAACCTGTTGCACCGTTATTCAGATAAACATAACCGGCACGTCCATAGAAGTTCGAGATAATAGCCGAAATATCCATAGGGAACGCATCAGGACCAGGCAACTCTTCCATACGGTTAGACATCTCACGCAATGCCTGAGCCCAACGCGAAGTAGAATCGGCCATAAGCAGAACCTTCAGTCCCTGAGCGCGATAGAATTCAGCCATAGTCATGGCAGTATATACAGAAGCCTCACGTGCTGCTACAGGCATGTTCGACGTATTAGCCACGATAATGGTACGTTCCATCAACTTTCTGCCCGTATGTGGGTCCACCAGTTCAGGGAATTCGGTAAATATTTCCACAACCTCGTTCGCACGTTCACCACAGGCAGCAATGATAACGATATCAGCTTCAGCCTGTTTTGAAATGGCATGCTGCAACACCGTCTTACCAGTACCGAAAGGCCCAGGAATAAATCCCGTACCGCCTTCCACTATAGGATTCACAGTATCTATTACGCGTACCCCTGTTTCCAACAGGCGGAATGGACGTGGTTTTTCCTTATAGTTGGTCATAGCCTTCTTTACAGGCCATTTCTGAATCATGTTTACAGGAATATCGTTATCCTCCTTATCAGTAAGTACAGCCACAGTATCTCCTATAGTGTACTCACCTTCCGAAACAATTGATTTAACCTTATAAGTACCGGTCAGCTGGAACGGAACCATAATTTTCAATGGCTGATGATTTTCTTCAACCTCTCCAAGCCAGGCAGAAGGTCCCACTTCATCCCCTACCTTTACAATAGGTTTAAAAAGCCATTTAGCTTCTTTGTCCAGTGGATAAGTATATTGTCCGCGTTTCAGGAAAACGCCATCCATCTTATCTAGGTCATTCTGTAAGCCATCATAGTTTTTCGACAGCATACCCGGCCCCAAAGTAACCTCAAGCATATGGCCTGTAAATTCAGCCTCGGCACCAACCTTCAATCCACGTGTACTTTCGAACACCTGTACATAAACATTAGTACCTACCACCTTAATAACCTCGGCCATCAGTCGGTCACCACCTGTAGAGATGTAACAGATTTCATTCTGTGCCACCGGACCATCTACAGTCAGAGTCACCATATTGGCAATAACGCCAATAACACTACCTTTTGTTGCCATTTTATTATATTTAAACTAATTTCTAAACTCTTCCGGTATCTGAACATCATCTTTCAAAGCCTTAATCATTGCTCTGAACAGTTCATAACCTTTGTCTTTATCCAATGATATCCATCTTTCTATCATCTCTAGTTGCAATAAAAAGACAAATAAACGTTCTACAGTGAAATAATTGAAAAAAGATTCTGTATCAAGCCAATCCCATTTCAATTGGTCAATTTTCTTTTCTCTCTCCACCAAGTCATCTATTTCCGATATTCTCTGAATATTCTCCAAATAAGTCAAAGTCTCACCCAATCCAAAATCCCTGGCGTTAGAAGTTCGCAACAGTTCACATACATCAGTATGACCAACTATAGCCGAAGCCACATCCAACTTATATTTACGGGCAGAAATTGCAGCTTGAATATTATTTATGTTAAGATTGAACTCAAACCATGAAGAGACGAACTTATTCCTGCTTTTCATGGCATACGAATAATAATCGGAAGCCAATATATCATTAGCACGATATTCATCTTCAGGAGAAAGAGTAAAATATTCAGATATAAATTTACAGAAATAAGATGGGTACTTTTTATCGGGTACATCCCCCTCCTTTACAGTATCTATTAAAGTAAGAAGATCGTCAGCTGTGAAAACACCTGGCGTTTTAATTGTGTAATCCTTGTCTTTCAATAGATGTAAAAGGTTATCATTATCAAACTTCAGATAAAACAGATCCACAATCTTCTTATCCTTGTCAGACAATTCAGGGTATATTTCCGACTTAAAACTATCAACAGTATAACTCAGTTTGCCATCTTCCAAAGAGATGTCTGGCAATCCGGCTATCAGATAATAATAAGCATCCATATTCCTAATTTAAAACAACATTTGTACTAATTGCGGGCGTAAGAAGTCTTTAAAGTAATTTTCAAATTCTTCCTCACCAAAATTAACTTTATAAGAGCCATCAGCGGGTGAAATGCTGAAAAGGACTTTCGAACCCTTTACACTTTCAATCTTGACTCCCTTGTCAAGCAAATCTTTTGCATTTTTAGAGAAATATTTCTTCAAATTCTCTGCATCAGCAACAGAAATAACCATAGGTTCATTCTCAACCCACTGTTTAGCTAAAGTCACGATAAACTTGTTCAGATATTCTTTATCAGAAGTAAAATTCTTCACAGCATCTGAAACAGTCTGATTAGTGAGCAGATTTGTAACCTCGGTTTTCAATGCATTCAAAGCCTGACCAGCAAACAGTTTAAGTTCCGATTTAGTATTTTCCATCAGTTCTTCTGCCGATTTCTTTGCCATTGCAATAATATCATCAGCCTGTTTTTGGGCATCTTGAATCATTTTCTCAGCTTTTTTCTGAGCCTCACTGATAAGTCGCTGTGCTTCTTCATTTCCTTTTTCTACACCTTCGCGATATATCTTATCGGTCAGTTCTTGAATTTTATTTTCCATAATTATATTAGTAAATAAATTTGTTTTCGTATTTTATTTTCAGGCTCACTTTTGCTTATTAAAAATAAACTATATAAAATTCTTTAAGCGGTTCAAATATAAGAAATATGAATGAAGAAAACGAATTTAGTATCAAAGATTTTTTATATCGTTACCAATATTAAACAAAAGATTAACATAAGGTCGTTCATTTGTATTACATTCAGACTGTATAAACGCGAAAATCCCCGAAGTATCTCTACCTCGGGGATCTTTCTCTCATTAAAACGGCGACTACCTACTCTCCCACATGTACGCAGTACCATCGGCGTGACGAAGCTTAACTTCTCTGTTCGGAATGGGAAGAGGTGGAACCTTCGTGCTATAGTCACCTGAATATCTTTATTT
>NZ_JADYTJ010000140.1 GCF_021531075.1 Bacteroides caecigallinarum
TTCTTGTCCTCTTCCGTGAAGATATGTCCGAAATAAGGACGGTCCAGTTCAGGTTCCTTTCTGATACCGTGGATGCCCAGCATGACCTGCCCGCCGTTGGATATGAACGAAAGGCGTGCATCAAGCTTTGCGGTCAGTACCCCAGGAATGTTGAGTGTCAGCGGCATAGTTCTGTTGGTCTTGTATCCTTTCAGCATGCTGTCAAGCTGTCCGGACTGCTCCAGCATTTCCTTGGATATGCCGAACTTACCCAGTTCCTCCCAGTTAATCATATTCTCGTTATAGCGGTACGTGGGTGTCTGTTGGCGTTGCGGTTCCTGCTGTTCGCGCCCCTGTGCGGCAGCTTCCACCTGTGATACCTGTTCAGGCTGAGCCTGCGTTGTCTGTTCCTGCTTCTTTGCCATTGTTGTTTCCTCCTCTTTTGTTTGACTGTTTTTCTGATTGTTTACTTTCGGTACGATTTCATAGCGTTTCAGAAACTCCTTTACCGCGTCTGTTTTCTTGCCTTCGGCCAGGTCCTTGAGAGCCTGTTTGTTCTGCTTGTAATCGTTGAAGGTCATGCGGATAAGCCTGAAATGCGTAGGCTCCTTCAGCTGGCTCCAGAAGTTCTTGATGAAATTTTCGAGAATACTTGAATTCTTGTCGAATTTCAGGAATGAGTTCTCATTCTTCTCCTCCGGTGCAACCGTCTGATAATTACCTTTCTCGTCTGCCTTGCTGACCACTCCCAAACCCTCCTTGGGGTCGTTCTTGTTATGTACCAGCA
>NZ_JADYTJ010000141.1 GCF_021531075.1 Bacteroides caecigallinarum
TCACCGCCACGGTAGAACGGTTCCAGCACGTTCAGGAAACCGTCGATGTCAAAATCCTTCTCACGGACTTTCTTCTCCTCAATCATCCGGCGGTAGTCATCACGCACAAACTCGTAGAATCCGTTGAAATCGGGTCTGACATCCCTGTTTTCCGTTATCCTGCGGATATATGCGTTCACCGCTCCCGAAAGGGCCACTTCTTCCGAACGTCTTGGGGCTTCATCCTCACGTTTCCAGAGTGTGAGTATCAGTGTCTTGATGCTTTCACGCTTTTCCACGTCAAATTCCCCGGAATCCGTATAGAACGGATTGAAGGCGATGGGATTGTCCTCCTCATAGGTGATATAGATACCGTCATCGCCATGTGTCCGGTCATGAATCAGGCTGCAAAGTCCCTGATAGCTGTTTCCGGTATCCACCAGCAGGATATGGGTACCCTGTTCATAATACTGGCGGACAAGGTGGTTCGTAAAGAAAGATTTACCGCTGCCGGAGGGACCGAGTATGAACTTGTTGCGGTTGGTGATGATTCCCTTGCGCATGGGCAGGTCACTGATGTCCAGATGAAGCGGTACGCCGCTCTGCCTGTCCGTCATACGGATACCGAACGGGCTGGGCGAACTGCGGTAATTCGTTTCCGAAGCAAACAGGCAGACAGCCTGTTCCAGAAAGGTATAGAAACTTTCCTCAGCCGGAAAATCGCCCGCATTGCCTGGAATACCAGACCAGTACAGCACCGGAGTATCTATCGTGTTGTAATG
>NZ_JADYTJ010000015.1 GCF_021531075.1 Bacteroides caecigallinarum
GTTCAGGATAGTAAACCATATATACTTTTTCAGGATAATTCACATCTGTTCCAGAATTTTCGTCTGTTACTTGTGAGTTTATATTATAGCTCCAACTTAATTCTTTCAAATTTACAGTTATTGTAACATTTATGCTTGTAACATTGTCTTCAGCATCATTAAAGTAGAACTTATTAAGAGAATTATTACTTATTGCCAATTTGGAATTATCACTTGCGTCTGCTCTATACCATATTCCATCTGCTATAAATTCAAATCCGTAATAATCATTCTTCTGATAAGGTCCATCATAAGTACCCTCATATATTCCATTCTCAGAGTCAATTCTTTGGAGTAGTATCATACTTTCCATTGATGTACCATTCCATCTTTGCATATCTATTGTTGCAGGATATGAGGACGGAATATCTGTAGCATCATTAGTAGCTGTTATATATGGTAATTCTTCAGGAACATTCATATATAGTATTATGGAATTTTCACCTTGTTCTACATGCAGGGTTATATTATCTGATGTTTTTCCAAATACTAATCCATCATTGGAGTTTGCAAAACCGAATGTATCTGATATTCCTTCGGTACTACCGGTAGTAGCATTGAAAATTCTTGATGTTCCACTAAGAGTAATATTAATATCTTTAGAAGAATCTGATGTATAATTACATATCCAACGGTTATTTTCAATGTCAAAAGACATATCATCTTGTATGTCACCATTTATAGTTATTGTCGATAATAATGTAGCACTCCATTCTTCGGCTTGTGTATCAATTACTGTATAATAACATCCTGCTATATCCGGGAACCAGAAATTCCATTGATTTGAAGGATCAGAAGAAATCACAAAAGCCTTCTCACTATCTGCAATGTTTCCCCAAATAGAACCATCTCCTTCTTTTAACCAGAAGTTCTTGTCAGCTATTTTAATACCCAAGAAGCCTCTGTATATACCATCTGCGTTTTCAGAATATAATGTCTTTCCGTTTTCTGTCTTATCTGCGGCAAGAAGTACTCCCGTATTCATATCCATAACATACGGCGTAACATCAACTTTCACCACATTGCTGTAAGCATAAGGAATATTCTCGCCTGTTGCGCTACCAAGGCGGAAGAATACATTATTTACTTCACCAACTTTTGCTCCAAGGCCGTTTACTATTGAATTGAGTTCGCCACCTTTATAAGCTATTGAGTTTGAGGTTGTTTCATCCTTATATATTTGTCCGGAGAAATCTTCTGACAATGAAATCTCCATATAGTTTTTAGCTTTGGCAGCTGTACCTACAGTTGTATCGTTTATCTGTACGTCCTGTCCTTTCCATGCAAATGAAAGAACTACTTTCTGTGATGTTTCAATAGATAATACTACATTATCTGTGGTGGCAATAAGTTCATCTGAACCTAAACTCTGGAGATAAATCTTCTCTCCGTCCTTCTCGCAAGATATTAATGCAAGGATTGATGCGAGGGTTAGTAATATTTTATTTAAAGTTTTCATGTAATTGAGTTTTTAAGTTTTTGAGTTCTATAGTTTTTAAGTTTATTGGGTTAAGTATCTATTAACTGATAAACTTACCTACTTATAAACTAATATTAATACTCTTCATTCTTCAGATTTGGATTGGCTGTAAGTTCTGCCGACGGAATAGGATAGTAATTGTATTTACTTTCAACAGATGTTCCATCACTTACACCACCCTTGAACTCCCACAAATAGTCAGCGGTAGTAAAGAGGTTGAAGCGTATAAGGTCTGTACGTCTGGTGCATTCCCAGTAAAGCTCACGTGCACGTTCGTCAAGGAAGAAGCGGAAGTTATTTCCTGTGAGAACTGTTTCCGCTACATTTTGGCTGTTATCACCAAAGGCACGTTCTCTCAAAGCATTTACATATCCTACAGCAGTAGCCATATCTCCGTTTCCGCCACGAGCGGTAGCCTCAGCATACATCAGATATACATCTGCCAGCCTGAATAACGGATAGTCTGTATTTACACCTCCTATATCTGTATTTGAGGCAGCTTCTCCATTGTCGTTCAGATTTGTCCATTTTTCAACAAGCCATCCGGTAGAAGCATCTTCCAGAGAGGTTACTTCTTGTGTCTGTCCGTCTTTATAGAAACATCTTCTGCTGTCACCGTCCTCAAACAGGTTTGAAACAGCCTGACATATTCTCATTGACCCCCATCCTTTAGTCACTCCATAATCAGCAGGATTCTGTGTGGCTGATGTTTGGCTAATAGCACCACATACCATATATGTTGATGAACCCCAGGAAATGGTGGTATTTGCATCTACAGGAAGAGTAAAAATAATTTCATTAGTACGCAGATGGTTGTCTGCATTGAAAAGTCTTCTGTAACAATCTATAGTATAGTCATTATTTACATCAACTTCCAGTGAATATCCTTGACCTATAGCACTCTGGCATGCTGCAACACATTCGTTATATCTTGGTTCACCAATATAAGTCTGGGCATTCAGATATAGTTTTGCAAGCAGTGTATATGCAGCACCTTTCGATGCACGACCATAAGGACATTCGTCTTTGCTCAGAAGGTCATTTTCTATCGCTTTAAGTTCAGATTCGATATATCCGAACATATCCTTTGCCATATAGCGTGGAGGAATGTAGCTTCCCACAGGGTCGTTTTCTGTTACGAAAGGAATGTTTCTGAACAAGTCCATTGCATGATAGTAGAAAAGGGCACGCATGAAACGGGCTTCTGCACGATAATGTACTATTTCGTTGCGTTCGCTTTCTGTGAAACCGTTTATCTTTTCGTCTGTCGCATTACGCAGAAATTCGTTGCAGAGAGCAATGTTATAGTATATACGATAATACATGTCGGCTACCCAAGGATTGTTGGCATCCCATGAAAGGTTGCTTATATCGGCCAGATTATCACCACTGAGCCATGTATATGCCACTTCATCTGTTCCTACTTCCTGAAGATTGAAATAGCAACGTATATAATCATGTCCGTAATTGCTTGAAAGGTCAAGGTTACCGTCTTTTCCTTGTCCTGTTGTTACCATTGATGTATATATCTTACCAAGTACGCTTTTATAGTTCTGCAGGTTGGTATATACACTTTCCGAAGTAATTTCTTCATGTGGATACTGGTCAAGGTCACCTACGCAAGATGTAGCAAACATTGCGGCAGTACACATTGACAATATGTAGATATATTTTTTCATGAGTTTATGAGTTTATAAGTTTAACTTCGTTGACCGTTGGTTGTTAGTTTTTTTAAGTTACAAGTTGACGAGTTGACAAGTTGACGAGGTTTCCTATTTCCTAGTTTCTAGTCCCTGATATCTAAAACCTTGTTTCCTTGTAACTGAAACCTTGTCAACTAATAAATCGCCTTGTCAACTTTAGAAATTAAGACCAATGTTTAAAGAGAATGTTCTTGGACGAGGATAGAACGTATTGTCCATTCCGTTCGGTACTTCCGGGTCCACTCCGCTGTATTTTGTTATGCAGAATACGTTCTGTACCATTGCACTGACATTCAAATTGCAGGTATTGAATATCTTTCCGAAATTATACCCCAAAGTAAGGTTATCCATTTTCAGGAACGATGCATTCTCTACATAATAGTCAGACAAATGCTGGCGTGTCTGGAAACCTGTTTCAAGATAACTTGCCGACAGATTGTTGAGCTGTGCAGCATTGTAGCTCATTGTTTCCATAGCTCCGGTGTTCATAGCCATTCCGTTATATACATAGTTGCCTATGTTGGCTCTGAAACTCATTCCGAGATTCCAGTTCTTCCAGTTGAGCGATGTGCTCAGTCCCATGATATAGTCTGGTGCCGGAGAGTGATAACGGTATAAGTCGTCTGAGTTTATCACACCGTCCTTGTTGAGGTCCGCATATGCTCCTTCGATAGGCTTTCCTGTCTTTTCATCGTAAAGTTGTTTGTAAACGTAGAACATGTAAGGTTCATATCCTTCAGTAAGTGTCTGGAACTGATATCCGTCTATTGAAGGACCTACAGGAGTGTTTGTCACTTCCCCTCCTTCGACGATAGAAAGATTCTTAACCTTCATTTTCTGCCATGTCATGTTGAAACTGATATCCCAGCTGAAGTCCTTTGTCTTTATAGGAGTGGCATTCAGTGAGAATTCTATACCCTGGCTGTCAACATTACCTACGTTTGTTGTGATAGTCTTGTCGAATGTAGAACCTGCTGCTGCCGGAACAGTGGCGATAAGGTCTTTAGTCTGACGTGTATAATAGTCGAAACTACCTGTGATACGGTCTTCAAGGAATCCGAAATCGAAACCATAGTTCCATGAAGTTGTAGTTTCCCATTTCAGGTCTGATACATACGATTCAGGACGATAAGTATAAATATATTCATCTCCCATTATAGCCTGTGCGCCGTCCTGGCTCAGTGTATATACCGGAAGATAGTTATAGTTGCCTATACCGTCCTGCTGTCCTGTAACACCATAGCTGGCACGCAGTTTCAATGTGCTCAGCACATTCTGGTTCTTCATGAACTCTTCTTCTGAGATTCTCCATCCCAGAGCTACAGAAGGGAATGTACCCCATCTCTGTTCTTTTGCAAAACGTGAAGTGGCATCACGGCGTACAGTAGCTGTGAGCATATATTTTGAGCCGAATGAATAATTCAAACGTCCATAGTATGACAGAAGAACGTGTCTTTCGTCTGTAGCCTTATACGAAGTCTGTATTTCGCCTGCCGCATTCATGCTTGCCGAAGCCGGATTTACAGATTTCCAGTACTGATAGTCGTAACCTACAGTCGCGTCGAAACTGCTGTTCAGCGACTCTACCATCTTGTTATAGTTGGCATAGATTGTAAGAAGTCTGTTTTCATTCTTCTGCGGGCCGTACGGATAGTAGTAACCGCCTGTAGTATAATATTGTGCAGCTTCAGGATTAACATAGTCTGAACCTTCACCCTGCGCATAGTCGTAACCTAATGTAGCATGTAGTTTCAATTCCGGAAGGAAATGCATACGATAGTCAACATCGAAGTTACCTATGAAACGTATGACCTTACTGTGCGCATCGCGCTGTTCCAATAATCCGAGAGGGTTCAATACACCACCTGTTACAGGCTTACCGTCGCTTGCAAGTCCTTCGGTATATCCACCGAATGCGTCATTTCCGGAATAAACCGGTATGGTAGGATTCATGGTAGAAGCTCCCCATATTGCACTGGTGTTTGCAAACTGGTTCTTGTTCATTGATGCCTTGGCATTGATATTGAATTTCAGATGGTCGTCAAAGAATGACGGCGACAATGACAAGCTACCTGTTACTCTGTTTGCGTTGTCAGTCTTGAGCAGACCGTCCTGATTGTAATATCCTACAGAAACACGTACAGGAAGGTTAGGAAGAACCTTGCCGGACAGACTAAGATTATTATCAGTACCGAATGCATTATGATAAATATAGCCGTTCCAGTCAGTTCTTTCAGAGCCCAACAAAGCCTGTTGTGCAGCTGTTCCCTGAGTCTTTACTACATTTACGAATTCGTCATAACTCAGCATATCGGCCATGCGTGTGCGTGTCTGGATAGAGTTTGTTGTGCTGAATGTCACTTTAAGCTTGTCTGATGTTCCTTTCTTTGTAGTAATAATAATGACACCGTTCGATGCACGCGAACCATAGATGGCTGTAGAAGAAGCATCCTTGAGGATTGTCATGCTTTCAATGTCGTTAGGATTGATGAGGCTAAGGAAATTTCCGTCATTACCGCTGATACCACCCTGTTCCAAAGGTACACCGTCAAGAACGATAAGAGGATCGTTGCTGGCATTAAGTGAAGCACCTCCACGTACACGTATTGTACTGCCGGCAGTAGGCGAACCGCTGTTTGACATAATCTGTACTCCTGAAATTTTTCCGTTGATAAGCTGCTCAGGAGAACTTACCAGACCAGTGTTGAAATCTTCGCTTGAAACGTTGGTTACAGAACCTGTAAGGTCGCTTTTTCTTTGCGTTCCATATCCTATAACTACTACATCACTAAGCATCTGAGTGTCCGGCACAAGTTTTACACTCATAGTCTTCCTGTCAGAGGACAATACTTGAGTATTATATCCTATATAAGAAAACTGGATATTGCTTCCTTTCGGAACTTCAAGAGTAAACTTCCCGTCAAAGTCAGTGATAGTACCTGTTTTTGTACCTACTGCTAGAACACTTGCTCCGATAAGCGGCTCGTTGTTTTCGTCCAAAACTGTACCTGTGATGATTACATTCCCTGCCTGTTGTGCCAGGATTGTGAAAGTATTTCCGGCGCAGATTACCGAGAGTAATAATACTTTCAGAAAAAATTTAATGTTGCCTTTCATATAAGTATTAATTTTTTGTTATTGCAAAAATATAAAACATAGGAAAAGCAAAGGGAAAAATATTGGACATATAAGGATATAAATCAGACAATCTTATTTTTTGTCCTATTTATATCCTTTTTCAGCCATTATATTACTGTCCGTTGTCCGAAATATACTGCTTTGGAGTTTTCCCGAACACGCTTTGGAAACACTTTGAGAAATAAGACGGGTTTGAATATCCCACCATATACATAACCTCTGCTATTGTAAATTTCTTCTGTTGTAGTAGCATTGCCGCTTTTTTCATTCTTATTGATTTTATGTATTCCACGGGTGACATTCCGGTTAGTTGTTTTATTTTTCTATATATCTGTTTGCTTCCTGTACCGGACAATTCACATAATCCGTTCACATTAAGATTACTGTCAGCCATATGATCTTCTATAATCTTAGTGATGTTTATCAGGAATTTTTCATCAGATGATGTACTTTCCTCCATCTGTTTAGGCGAACCGATAGTTTCTATTCTGGCCTGTGCCTCAAAAGTCTCTTTTTTGTGTATGAGCATTTCTATTTTTCCTATCAATATTTCTGCATTGAAAGGTTTCTGTATGAAAGCATCTATCTGTAACTTTATACTGTTCTTTATTGTTTCTGTATCGTCCTTTGCCGAAAGCATGATTATCGGTATAGTGATAGTAGGCATATTCTTCTTAAGGATTTTGCACATCTCCAGTCCATTCATTACAGGCATCATATAGTCTGTGACTATAAGATCCGGTCTCACAGTCTCTATTATATTCAATCCTTCTTTACCGTTCGAAGCATATATACATCTGTATTTACCGGCCAGTATATGTTTTATCATATTGTATACATCTTTATTATCGTCTACAATAAGTATTACCTGCAGGTGTGAATCTGTATCATTTATATTTTCATTCTTTTCAGATTCTGTACAATTCAATTCCTTGTCGACAGGGAATGTCAGTGTAAAGGTAGTTTCTCCGTTTCCCGACGATACATCCACACTTCCTTTATGCAGTTCTGTGTATGTTTTAACCAGATAAAGTCCTATTCCTGTACCTTCAAAATGGTTCTTTGTGGCCGACGACTGGAAAAATCTCTGGAAAATATACGGCAGTTCATTCTCCGGTATTCCTATTCCATTGTCCGAGACCCTTATGTCCACCTTGCTGTTTTCCTCGCTATAGTCTATTGACACAGATATGTTTCCTTCCGAAGGAGTATATTTTATGGCATTTGTCAGCAGATTGCTCACTATGGATTCCAGTTTTATGACATCCATATCCACAAACAGCTTGTCTGTATTCGATGTAAAGTTCCAGTTATGCCTGTTTACACTTTCTTCATCCCTTAATTTCAGATATATCTCTCGGGTAAACGATACGAGTTCTATTCTGGAGGTTATGAGTATATGCTCACTGTCCTCCATTCTGTTCATTTCTATCAGTTTATGTATCTTGGCATTCAGATTTACCGCATTTCTGTACACTATATCCAGCATTTCCTTCTGTTCCGGGTCCTTTACGTCGAGCAGCAGTTTGCTTACAGGTGTAACTATCATTCCCACAGGACTTTTCAGGTCATGCGAGAGGTTCGACATAAACTTTATCTTTTGTCTGGTCTGTTCCAGTATCTTCTTCTTTTCCAGTTTCTCCAGATGCAGCCTGTTCTTGACAATAAAGAAATTTATTACCCAGCAGACTAATCCTACAGTCAGCAGAAAATATATAACTTTGGCTGCTACAGACAGATACCATGGCGGCAGAATATTTATTGAAGCTATTCTGTATCCGGCATCATCGTTCTCGCTATGTTTGACATATAGCTCAAACTTGCCGTAAGGCATATTATTATAGACTATTATATTTGAATTGCTGTTCACATAATGCCATTCGGAATCTATTTTAGGCATCATATACATGAATCCGCTTCTTTGTGACTCGTTATATCTGAAATCGGAAAACTCAAATACAAGGTTATTCTCCGTATGGTCGAGCGTAAAACTATTGTTCTCTATAATACCTTTCGATATATAGTTGTTGTTGGCGGACAATGCTGTCAGATATATCCGTGGAGCGTAGTCTGTGGTATGTATTATTTCAGGCTCGCAGAAACCTATACCATCATAACTGCCCATATAAACCTTCCCTGCAGGCTTGTCATAATATATACTGCTGAATATCTTATCGTTGATATTTATTCTTTTTATTCCGGCTGTTTGCCTGTTTATATAGTACAGACCTTTGGCAGATGCTACCCATATGTTGTCTTCCACCTCTACCAGATGCAATATATTATTATCCTTCCAGTCCGTATCAATCCTTGTCATGTTTCCGGAGTACGGGTCTATCTTCGATACGCTGATGTTGGTACTTACCCATACCATACCGTCCGAATCGCAAATAAGAAATTCCGGAAACTCGTCATTCTCCGTACATACCGAGTAGTTATATATCTTTTTGTTGTTTCTGCTTATCCTCTGTATCTCTTTAGTGTTATACATCAGGACCCACGCATCTCCGTTTTTGTCTATCAGTGCCTGTTTCACGAACATGCTTTTCAATCCGTTGTCGGTCGAAAAATTCCTGTCTGCAATACATATTCCTGATTCCGAAGCCTTTAATTTGTCCTTGTTTACTACAAACAGCCCTCCCAGGCAACTGCTTATCCAAAGGTTATTGTCATTGTCCTCCGAAATATAATAAGCCCAGTTGGAATTGCATGTATGCGTAGAATCCATAATAGTATAATGCACGAACTGCCTGGACCTTTCGTCATACCGTTCTATGCTGCCGTCTGTGGCAATCCACAGATTCTGCGAGCTGTCCTCGAATATGTGTCTTATTCTGTTATGAGATAACTCCGAACCCTTCTTCCCGACCTTGAACCATCTGCTGTTGGCCGTATCTTTATACCCTTCGGTCATAAGAAGTCCGTCAGTACCACCAAACCAGTTTCTGCCTCTACTGTCCGTAAGAATGGTGTAAAACATATTACCGTCGTTGGTATTGCTCAGCTCCCATACAGGTATGAATGTGTATTGTCTGTTATTGTCGGTAAATGAAATGCCATTATCGGTTCCCAACCATATATTCTGTTTGTTGTCGGTAGTTATACACCATATTATATTGTTAGGTATGGAATTGCTGTTTCTTGAATCGTGCAGATAATGTCTTTGCGTATTTCCATCGGCCGAATAGATATATAGTCCATTGTCTGTTCCGATAAGAAGATTCTTTTCCGAGTCATAGTTCAGCGACTTTATTGAGTTGTCGGCAAAGTATGGCACAAGCTCTGCACTCTGCTTTTGCACATCATAGCAAAACAGATTACCCTCAGTGCCAATCCATATACACTGCCTGCCCTTGTCCTCGAAAAGGACATTTACAAATATGTTCTTCCATTTATTGTCAGACGGGATATTTATAATCCTTACATCATTGTTTTCATCTATACTGCACAATCCATTATAAGTACCTACATACACCGTACCGTTTTCAGACCTTATAATCGAATAGACAGCCTTATGAGGTAGTTTTTCTGAAGGGAATTCATAAACCTCAGCCGTTTCAGTGTTATATCTGAACAATCCGTTCAGCGTACCTATCCACAGTTCGTTGCCGGATATTGCCAGACATCTTATATCCTTAATATTCTCCGTAGCCGGATTATGGTATTTCCCCAATCTCATGTCATATGAAATCAGCCCGTTATCTGTACCTAGGAATATAGAATCGGAAAATATCAGTCCGCAATATATTCTCATCTCATAATTCCCTTTATCCTCTTTGTGTTTAAAAAAAGAATAACCGTCGTAACTGAAAAGACCTTTGTTTGTTCCTACCCATATCATGCCAATAGAATCCTGCATTATGCAGCCTATTACAGATGCATCCGTATTGGTATGCATCCTGTTGAACTGCATATATGGGGATGACTGCCCGTAAAGTGCTGATATAGCAACGGTTATGAATATTATAACTGCGGTAAGGATATTTCTCATCGATATGTGTCTTTATGTATGGATAATAGTTACAAACACAAAAATAGAAAATATATTTCGTATTTCTGCAGTTTACCACTACATTCTGTATGTTTGCCACCATATCAGTCAAGTCTGTTTTCTTAGAACATTTTTATTACTACATTTGTATCAGACAATTAAAAGTTAAACATCTAAATTTTATACGATTATGAAAACAAGATTAATGACATTGGTAGTTATGATAGCTGTTTCTATGGGCAGCTTCAGTGTGATGGCACAGAATACTCAGGATGCACCGGCACAGAAACGTGCAAAGCAGAGACCTACACCGGAACAGATGATGGACAAACATGTGAAGATGATGGAGAAAAAACTTGTGATGGACGATGCAACAGCTGCTAAATTCGCTCCATTATATAAGGAATATCTTCAGGCCATGAAGGATTGCCGTCCAGCTGTGAACAAGGATGTAAAAAAGGCGGAAATGACAGATGCCGAAATAGAAAAAGCTATTCAGGACAGATTTGATGCAAGACAGAAAGCATTGGATGTGCAGAAAAAGTATTTCAAGAAGTTCAAAGAAGTGCTAAATGCAAAACAATTGCAGAAAGTATTCCAACAGCCATGTATGTATGGAAAGATGAAACCTGATATGAGAGGTCATAAAATGATGAAGCGTGGTGATAAACCTGGATGTATGAATCGTCCTCACTGTGACAAGTGTCCTATGCAGGCTAAATAAAATTTTTTCATAATATAACTTAGAAAAAGATCCTGTCAATCAAATATAGTGGTGACAGGATCTTTTCTGATATGAAGGTGCGTTTTCTCCAAAAAAAACATCTGTTTTTGGTGCGTTTTCCCTGTTATCTGTATCTTTCAACTATCTCCATAATATCCTTGCCATATTTCTCCACAGTCTTCTTGCCGATACATTTGACGCGGAGAAGTTCGCGCTCATTCTTGGGAAGTAGGTTAGACAGGCCGATAATGGCTTTCTGCTGGAGCACTGTATATGCCGGCAGTCCTTGGTCGGCAGCCTCTTTTCTGCGCCATTCCACCAGTGCACGATACAGTTCCATATTTCCGATGTCGCTGCTTTCAAACGGAATTTTCTTTTCTGTTTTTTCACGTTTTTTGCCTGCTGTGGCTTTTGTCTCTTCCATACTTAGTATGGCACGTTTGCGAAGAAAATCCTGTAAGTGGAAGCCTTTGTCGTGTACGTGTTCCATAAGAGCGGATTTTATCCTTACGGCATCTGTCAGTTCGTCGAAAGACGTTTCTATCCTTTTTCTGATTTCCTTGTTGTCGGACGTAATGTCTGTACTGTCCAGCAAATCCTGAAGCGGTTTCAGCATTTCAGCGAAGTATTGTGACGCGCTGTATATACGGTCTTGAAGTGATGTGTCAGTTTCGCAATCGGCAGCCTGCGCTGTCATACGGGTATATTGACTCTCGAATTTCATGCTTACTTCCGTTATCGCCTGTTTGAAACGTTCCGCCTCGTTCTTGTACATCTCCAGCTGTTTGGGATATGTCCTGTACAGATGCTCGTCTATCAGACGGATATAATGGTTTAGTGATATTTCCATCTGCCTGAATCCGAAGAGTTGTTTCAGCAGGTCGTTGAAATATGCCCTTTGCATGGCCGTACATTGTTCTATGGTAGGAGTAGACTTTCGTTGTTCGTCAGTGAATGAGTCTATCACTCTGTCGCTTATCACAGCATTGGCGGAGATGGGAGAGCTAAGTATCAGCCCTTCGAGAGTCCGGCACCGGCTTAGTGCCACGTATGCCTGACCGTGGGCAAAGGAAGATGATACGTCTATTATTGCCTTGTCGAATGTAAGTCCCTGGCTTTTGTGAACTGTTATTGCCCATGCGAGTTTCAAAGGATATTGCCTGAATGTGCCTTCCACTTCCTCCACTATCTCTTTTGTTTCCTCGTCCAGACGGTATCGGGCGTTTGCCCATTCGGCTTCTTCAAGGTTTACTTTCGTTCCTGTTTCGTTTACAATGACTTCTATCCCTTCGTTTGAGATGTTACTGATGCGCCCTATTGTTCCGTTTGCGTACCGGTGCATTCCGGATATATCGTTTTTTACGAACATAACCTGCGCGCCTTTCTTCAGTTCCAGTTCCGGATCGGTGGGATAGGAATATTCAGGAAAGTTTCCTTCTATCGTAGCCTTGAACTTATAGCTTCGGGTGGGAAGTTCGTCCAATTTTCTTTGGTTGATTCTCTGTGCCTGTATGTTGTGTGTCGTAAGGCGGATATAACCTTCGTCGTTACCCACGTTAAAATCCGGAATATATCGGCTGTTAAGTGCTTTCAGGTCGTTGCTTGTACATCTGTTTTCCCTTATGGCATTCAGAAGTGAAAGGAAACGCGCGTCGTTCTGCCGGTAAACTTTCTTAAGTTCTATGGTACAGAAAGAAGTTTCTTTGAGCGCATGGCTCGAGAAGAAGTAGGGTGAGTCATAGTATTCCGAAAGCATTTGCCATTCATCGTTTTTTGCTACCGGTGGAAGCTGCTGTATGTCGCCGATGAGCAGAAGCTGTACGCCACCGAAAGGTTTGCTGTTGCGTCTGAACCGGCGAAGAACATCGTCTATGGCATCCAGAAGGTCGGCACGCACCATACTTATCTCGTCTATCACAAGCAGGTCAATGCTCCGCATGATATTAAGTTTCTCTTTCCCAAAACGGAAACGGTATTTGGCATCACCGCCGAATGCTGTACCGGGGATATATGGGGCAAAGGGAAGTTGGAAGAATGAGTGTATGGTCATACCTCCTGCATTGATTGCAGCTATGCCTGTGGGTGCGAGGATAATCATTCTCTTTGGCGATTCTTTTACCAGTGTGCGTAGGAATGTAGTCTTACCTGTTCCTGCCTTACCGGTCAGGAATATGTTGGTACCTGTCTGTGCTATTAGGGTATTGGCGAGTTCAAGTTCCGGGTTTGTATTCATGTGCTATTCGCTTTAATTCAAGTCTATATGGCAAATATAGTTTATTTGTTTCTTCTACCTGTGGTAAAAATGTTTTTTATGCTGTAGAAAAGATATTTTCCTCCTTTTATAATCTGTAAGTGTAACTGTTGTTTAAAGAATTATTAAGCTTATAATATAGAAATAATATATCTTATTTGATAGTTTCATCGTTTCTATTTTAAACTTCGATTGTATATAGAAAACTTACTTTTTACCATAACAATCATGAAATAAGCGCAAAAAATATTAACTTTACGCCGAAATTTCAATTTAACAAAAATGGCCATTATCATTAAGAAAGTCAGGACGAAGAAAGATTTTCACACTTTCATTCGTCTCAATTACGAATTATACAAGAATAACCCTTACTCCGTACCCGATTTGTACGACGACATGGTGAACACCCTCAGCAAGGATAAAAATGCTGCTTTCGAATTTTGTGAAGCTGAATATTTCCTTGCATATAAGGATGATAAGCCTGTGGGACGTGTGGCTGCCATTATTAATAACCGTGCCAATGATACCTGGAACAAGAAAGAGGTACGTTTCGGATGGATTGACTTCGTTGACGACACAGAGGTGTTGAAAGCCCTTATCGATGAAGTAGAGAAATGGGGAAAGGAGAGAGGTATGGAATATGTGGTAGGCCCGCTGGGATTTACCGATATGGACCCGGAAGGTATGCTGGTGGAAGGTTTCGACCAGTTGGGAACAATGTCTACTATCTATAATTATCCGTATTATCCTGAACATATAGAAAAACTTGGTTTCGAGAAGGAAGCCGACTGGGTGGAGTTCAAACTTAAAGTGCCTGAACAACTTCCGGAGAAGTTTGTGCGTATCTCGGAAATAATTCTTCAGAAATATAATCTCAAAATTAAGAAAATTACCCGTAAGGAGCTTAAAGAAAAGAATTATGGTCAGAAGATATTCGACCTGATAAACGAGGCATATGCTCCGCTTTACGGATTTTCGAAGATGACCCAGGGACAGATAGACCAGTATATAAAGATGTATCTGCCTGTGATAGACCTTCGTATGGTGTCGTTGGTGGAAGATGCTGCGGGTGAGCTTGTGGCTGTGGGAATATCAATGCCATCGTTGTCGGAAGCTTTGCAGAAGGCAAAGGGTAAGATGTTGCCTTTCGGTTGGTGGCATCTGCTTAAGGCTTTGTTTATCAAGCGACCAAAGATTCTTGACTTGCTGCTGGTAGGGGTAAAACAGGAATATCAGAGCAAGGGGGTAAATGCCCTGTTGTTTTACGATCTGGTGCCAGTGTACAAGGAAATGGGATTTGAATATGGCGAAAGCAATCCTGAACTGGAAGAGAACAAGAAGGTACAGTCGCAATGGAGTGCGTTCGAATCTGAACAGCACAAGCGCCGCCGTGCTTATAAGAGAAAGATTAATTGATACAGTTGACTAGGGGCTAGATACTAGGAACTAGGTACTAGGGAAACCTGGTCAACTAGTAACTCGTCAACTAGTAACTAAAATAAAAATACAATGGATGAACTGAATCAGAATATTAATGCTTCGGAACCTCAGGTGTCGTATACGGAAGAGAATATCCGCCACTTGAGCGACATGGAACATGTGCGTACCCGTCCGGGTATGTACATCGGACGTCTGGGCGACGGTTCGCAGGCGGAGGACGGTATTTATGTATTGCTCAAGGAAGTGGTGGACAACAGTATCGACGAATTCAAGATGGGGGTAGGAAAGCGTATCGACATCACTCTGGAGGATAATCTCAGAGTGTCCGTACGCGACTATGGCCGTGGTATTCCTTTGGGAAGTCTTGTGGATGCAGTGTCCATGCTGAATACCGGAGGTAAATACGATACCAAGGCTTTCAAGAAAAGTGTGGGACTTAACGGTGTTGGTGCAAAGGCCGTGAACGCCCTCAGTGTGAAGTTTATTGCACGAAGTGTGCGCGACGGACAGATGCGCGAGGCTGTTTTCGAAAGAGGAGAGCTGATAAGCGACACTACTTCGGCCACTGACGAGGATAACGGTACATTTATCTTCTTCGAACCGGACAACACTCTGTTTCTGAACTATCATTTCCGTCCGGAGTTTATCGAAACGATGCTCCGTAACTATACTTATCTGAATACCGGACTGTCTATCTATTACAACGGACGACGTATCGTGAGCCGAAACGGTTTGGAGGATCTTCTGAACGATAATATGACGGCGCAGGGCATCTATCCGATAGTTCACCTCACTGGCGAAGACATCGAAATAGCTTTTACACACAGTCCTCAGTATGGAGAGGAGTATTATTCATTTGTCAACGGACAGCACACCACGCAGGGTGGTACGCATCAGAGTGCGTTCAAGGAACATATAGCCCGCACAATAAAGGAATTCTATGGCAAGAATCTGGAGTTTCAGGACATACGAAACGGCCTGGTGGCTGCCATAGCTATAAACGTGATAGAACCTACATTCGAGAGTCAGACAAAAATCAAACTCGGTTCGCTTACTATGGCTCCTGAAAAAGATACCGATGGCAATCCGTATCCGCTTTCTGGTGTGAGTGTGAATAAGTTTGTTGGCGATTTCATTAAGGAGAATGTAGATAACTATCTTCATAAGCATCCTGATGTGGCAGAAGTGTTGCTGCAGAAGATACAGGAATCGGAGAAAGAGAGAAAAGCCATTGCCGGAGTGACAAAGATAGCCCGCGAAAGAGCGAAGAAGGCTAATCTGCATAACCGTAAGTTGCGCGACTGCCGTATACACCTGAATGATGTGAAATCCGGCAAGAAGGACGAAGAAAAAGACCCGCGTCTGGACAGCGCTATCTTTATCACCGAGGGAGATTCTGCAAGTGGTTCAATAACAAAGAGCCGCGATGTGAATACACAGGCTGTTTTCAGTTTGCGAGGTAAACCGCTCAACTCTTTCGGACTTACCAAGAAGGTGGTTTATGAGAATGAGGAATTCAATCTCCTCCAGGCTGCTCTCAATATCGAGGACGGACTGGACGGACTGAGATATAACAAGGTGATTGTGGCTACCGATGCCGATGTGGACGGTATGCACATACGTCTGCTTATGATAACCTTCTTCCTTCAGTTCTTCCCAGATTTGATAAAGAAAGGTCACGTGTATATACTTCAGACTCCTTTGTTCCGCGTAAGAAACAGAAAGAAAGGTACTTATGTGACACGCTACTGTTACACTGACGAAGAAAGGCTGGCTGCAATAGAAGAACTCGGACCTAATCCGGAAATAACCCGATTCAAAGGATTGGGAGAAATCTCTCCTGATGAGTTCCGCAACTTTATAGGCGAAGATATGCGCCTGGAGCAGGTAACTCTGAGAAAGACTGATGCCGTGAAGGAACTTCTGGAATTCTATATGGGAAAGAACACTATGGAACGACAGAACTTCATTATTGAGAATCTGGTGGTCGAGGAAGATGTAAATTTATAAATGAAATGAAAAAAGCAATATTCCCCGGTACTTTCGATCCGTTTACTATCGGACATTTCTCGGTAGTGAAACGAGCCCTCACCTTTATGGACGAGGTGGTGATAGGTATCGGTATAAATGACAGTAAGCGCACATGGTTTCCTACGGAGAAACGCGTGGAGATGATAAGCCGCCTTTATGCGGACGAACCGAGAATAAAAGTCGCAGCATATTCCGGTCTGACAATAGATTTCGCCCGCGAGTGTGGCGCGCAGTTTATAGTGCGCGGCATACGCACCGTGCGTGATTTTGAATACGAAGAAACCATTGCCGACATTAACCGCAAGATGGCAGGTATAGAAACCATCCTGCTGTTTACCGAGCCGGAACTTACTTCGGTTAGTTCTACCATCGTGCGCGAACTTCTACAATTTGGCAAGGATGTAAGTCCTTTCTTGCCGGAAGGTATGGATTTAGGTGATTAGGTTTCAGTTACAAGTTGACAAGGTTTTGGGTACTAGGAACTAGATACTAGGAAACCTCGTCAACTTGTCAACTAGTACCTAAAAAAACCTCGTCAACTCGTCAACTAGTAACTAAAAAAATATGAAACTGAAACTCTTTTTTACATTATCCTTATTGTTCGGACTAACTTCTATTGTTGGGGCTCAGAATAAGATATTGAATTCTCCTGCCAGAAAACTTCAGTTGGCTGAGTTCGCCATTGCCAATCTCTATGTAGACGATGTGGATGAAGACAAGCTTGTGGAAGATGCCATAATCAAGATGCTTGAGGAACTGGACCCACATTCCACTTATTCTAATCCGGAAGAAGTCAAGAAGCTGAACGAGCCTCTTGTAGGTAATTTCGACGGTATCGGAGTGCAGTTCAATATGGCTACAGATACATTGTTCGTAATACAGCCTGTGTCGGGAGGCCCATCGGAGAAGGTTGGTATTCTGGCTGGCGACCGTATAATAGAGGTGAACGACACTGTGATAGCCGGAGTAAAGATGAGCACAGAGGAAGTTATGCGACGTCTGCGTGGTCCGAAAGGAACTAAAGTAAATCTTAAGATTATGCGTCGCGGTGTGAAGGAGCTGTTGCCTTTTACTGTCAAGCGTGACAGAATACCGGTTTACAGCCTCGATGCTTCGTATATGATGACCAAGACTACCGGATATATACGTATCAGCCGTTTTGCAGCTACTACGGCGGAAGAGTTCGAGGATGCCCTTCATAAACTCCAGAAAGAAGGTATGCGCAATCTTATTCTCGACCTTCAGGGAAACGGAGGAGGTTATCTGAATGCTGCCATCGAGATAGCAAACCATGTGTTGGAGAAAGGCGAACTTATAGTCTATACCGAAGGTAAACGTAATCCGCGTACAGAGTTCAAGGCCCGTGGAAACGGTGATTTCCGCAAAGGGAAACTGGTAGTGCTGGTAGATGAGTTCTCTGCTTCAGCAAGTGAAATTGTAACGGGAGCCATTCAGGATTGGGACAGAGGAACTGTAGTGGGCAGACGTACATTCGGAAAGGGACTTGTGCAAAGACCGATAGACCTTCCTGACGGTTCTATGATACGTCTTACGGTGGCACGCTATTACACTCCTTCGGGCAGATGTATTCAGAAACCGTACGAAAGCATAGAGCAGTACAACAGAGACCTTATAGAGAGGTATAACCGTGGCGAGATGCAGAGTGCAGACAGTATTCATTTCCCGGATTCTCTGAAAACTAAGACTCTGAAGAAAGGACGCATAGTATATGGAGGCGGAGGTATAATGCCTGACTATTTTGTACCTATCGACACTACATATTATACAGACTATTATCTGGCGTTGCGCGACAAGGGAGCTATTGTTCAGCAGAACCTGAAACTGATAGATACTTATCGCAACGAATGGAAAGCGAAATACAAGACATTCGACCGCTTCAACAAACGGTTTGAGGTGACAGACAAGATGCTGGACGACCTGATAGCCCTTGGCAAGACAATGGGAATAGAATATAAGGAAGAGGAATACAAAACTGCCCTCCCGCTTATAAAGACACAGTTGAAAGCACTCATTGCACGCGACCTGTGGGATATGAACGAGTATTTCCAGGTTATAAACTCTATGAACGAAACCGTGCAGAAAGGACTGGAGCTGATTGAAGATTAGATACTAGTTACTAGGTTTCAGATACTAGTCCCTAGTTTCTAGTTTCTAGTCCCTAGTTTCTAGTCCCTAGTTTCGAGTCTCTAGCCCCTAGTTTCTAGTCTCTAGTCTTGTTTCCTCAAATTAAAGAATTATTTCCTTAATTGTTTGTAATAATGATGGAAATAGTCTAACTTTGCCAAGTCAAAATACCTTTAATGGAGACTATTTTAGTTTTAATAATTAAATAATTTAAAATCAATCATTTATGTGGTTAAGTAATTCATCTATTGGTAGGAAAGTGGTGATGAGCGTTACAGGTATCGCCCTTGTCCTGTTTCTGACATTTCACATGGCGATGAACCTTGTTGCATTGTTCTCGGGTGAGGCATACAACATGATTTGCGAATTCCTGGGTGCTAACTGGTACGCATTGGTTGCAACAGTAGGTTTGGCTGCCTTGTTTGTAATTCACATCATTTACGCTTTCTGGTTGACTATCCAGAACCGTGCTGCACGTGGTAACGAACGTTACGCAGTTACAGTTAAGCCAAAGAACGTAGAATGGGCTTCACAGAACATGCTTGTTCTTGGTATCATCGTAATCTTGGGATTGGCACTTCACTTTGTCAATTTCTGGTACAAAATGCAGTTTGCTGAAATCATCGGCGACCCTATGTTAGGTGGTCTTCATGCAACAGACGGTTACGGTTACATCATGCAGACATTCTCTAATCCGGTATTCTTCGTATTATACCTGATTTGGTTGGCAGCTCTCTGGTTCCACCTTACTCACGGATTCTGGAGCTCTATGCAGTCATTGGGTTGGAACAACAAGACTTGGATCAACCGTTGGAAATGCATCTCTAACATCTATTCAACAATCATCGTGTTGGGATTTGCTGTAGTGGCAATCGTATTCTTCCTGAAGAACATGATGGGTTGCGGTGCTTGCTAATTGAAAAGTGTAACTGATTAAATTGAAAAACATTATGACTAAAGTTTTAGATTCTAAGATTCCTGAAGGCCCAATAGCTGAGAAATGGACTAACTATAAAGCTCACCAGAAATTGGTGAACCCGGCTAACAAACGCCGCTTGGATATCATCGTTGTAGGTACAGGTTTGGCAGGTGCTTCTGCTGCCGCTTCACTTGGTGAAATGGGATTCCGTGTATTGAACTTCTGTATCCAGGACTCTCCACGCCGTGCACACTCTATCGCTGCACAGGGTGGTATCAACGCTGCTAAGAACTATCAGAACGACGGTGACTCTGTATATCGTCTTTTCTACGATACAGTGAAAGGTGGTGACTATCGTGCTCGTGAAGCTAACGTTTACCGTCTTGCCGAAGTTTCAAACAATATTATCGACCAGTGCGTGGCACAGGGTGTTCCTTTCGCTCGCGAATACGGTGGTACACTTGCTAACCGTTCTTTCGGTGGTGCACAGGTATCTCGTACTTTCTATGCTAAAGGTCAGACTGGCCAGCAGTTGCTTCTAGGTGCATACTCTGCATTGAGCCGCCAGGTAGGTGTAGGTACAGTTAAATTGTACACTCGCTATGAAATGCTTGACGTGGTTTTGGTTGAAGGCCGTGCTCGCGGTATCATCGCTAAGAACCTCGTAACAGGTAAGCTTGAACGTTTCGCTGCTCACGCAGTAGTTATCGCTACTGGTGGTTACGGTAACACTTACTTCCTTTCTACTAACGCTATGGCATGTAACGTAACAGCTGCTATGTCTTGCTACCGTAAGGGAGCTATGTTTGCTAACCCAGCTTACGTTCAGATCCACCCAACATGTATCCCTGTACACGGTGACAAGCAGTCTAAGCTTACACTGATGTCAGAATCACTTCGTAACGATGGTCGTATCTGGGTTCCTAAGAAACTTGAAGATGCAAAAGCACTCCAGGCCGGAACTAAGAAGGGTAGCGATATCCCAGAAGAAGACCGTGACTACTATTTGGAACGCCGTTATCCAGCATTTGGTAACCTTGTTCCACGTGACGTTGCTTCACGTGCTGCCAAGGAACGTTGCGACCACGGATTCGGTGTTAACAACACAGGTCTTGCCGTATTCCTTGACTTCTCTGAAAGTATCGAACGTCTCGGTCTTGATGTAGTTCTTCAGCGTTACGGTAACCTCTTCGATATGTACGAAGAAATCACAGACGTTAATCCGGGTGAACTTGCAAAAGAAATCAACGGACGCAAATACTACAACCCAATGATGATTTATCCTGCTATCCACTATACAATGGGTGGTATTTGGGTTGACTACGAACTTCAGACTACTATCAAGGGTCTGTTCGCAATCGGTGAATGTAACTTCTCTGACCACGGTGCAAACCGTCTTGGTGCATCTGCATTGATGCAGGGTCTTGCAGACGGTTACTTCGTATTGCCATACACTATCCAGAACTACTTGTCAGACCAGATTACTGTTCCTCGTTTCTCTACAGATCTTCCTGAATTTGCTGAAGCTGAAAAGGCTGTTCAGGCTAAGATTGACCACCTGATGAACATCAAGGGTAAGAAGTCAGTTGACTCAATCCACAAGGAATTGGGCCGCGTAATGTGGGAATATGTAGGTATGGGACGTACTGCAGAAGGCTTGAAAACAGGTTTGGCTCGTCTGAAAGAAATCCGTAAGGAATTCGAAACAGAACTGTTTATCCCTGGAGCTAAAGAAGGTATGAACATCGAGCTTGACAAGGCATTCCGTCTTGACGACTTCATCACAATGGGTCAGCTTATCGCTTACGATGCTTTGAACCGTGAAGAATCTTGCGGTGGTCACTTCCGTGAAGAGCACCAGACAGAAGAAGGTGAAGCTAAGCGTGATGACGAAAACTTCTTCTATGTAGCTTGCTGGGAATACCAGGGTAGCGACGACAAGGCTCCTGTACTTTATAAGGAACCATTGGTTTACGAAGCAATTAAAGTACAGACTCGTAATTACAAATCATAAGTTTAATTAGTTGACAAGGTACTAGTTGACTAGAAACTAGTTGACTAGGTTAAAGAAATGAATATATGAGTAGTCATAAAAGTTTGCTCGTTTGGAATAGAAGTATTGCAATGGTTAAATCTTTGTATTTGATTACTCAGAACTTTCCTTCATGTGAATTATATGGTATCACCTCTCAGATGCGACGTGCTGCCATATCTATCCCTTCAAATATAGCAGAAGGGTATGCTAGGGCACATGACAAAGAGTTATTACATTTTCTTTATATATCATTAGGGTCTGCATCCGAGTTAGAGACTCAATTGATTATCTGTAAAGATATTGGGTATCTTACCGAAGAACAATATGTGGAGCTTGAGATTATGAACAGTGAAATAATGAAAATGCTGACATCACTGATAAATAATAAAAAGAAAACCATAACCTCCTAGTATCTAGTACCTAGTATCTAGTCAACTCAAATAAAAGAAGTAAAATGGATAAAAATATATCATTTACGCTGAAAGTATGGCGTCAGAACGGACCTAAGGATAAAGGTCATTTCGATACATTCCAGATGAAAGACATTCCGGGTGATACTTCATTCCTCGAAATGCTTGATATCTTGAATGAAATGTTGATTGAAGAAGGTAAAGAACCTATAGTATTCGACCACGACTGCCGTGAAGGTATCTGCGGTATGTGCTCATTGTACATCAACGGACACCCACACGGACCTGCAACAGGTGCTACTACTTGCCAGATCTATATGCGTCGTTTCAATGATGGTGATACTATCACAGTAGAACCTTGGCGTTCGGCAGGTTTCCCTGTAATCAAGGACTTGATGGTAGACCGTTCAGCATACGACAAGATTATGCAGGCTGGTGGTTTCGTAAGTGTAAATACAGGTGCTCCACAGGATGCTAACGCAATTCTTATCCCTAAGACAATTGCTGACGAAGCTATGGATGCTGCTACATGTATCGGTTGCGGTGCTTGTGTAGCTGCTTGTAAGAACGGTTCTGCTATGCTTTTCGTTTCTGCAAAAGTTAGCCAGTTGAACCTTCTTCCACAGGGTAAACCAGAAGCTTTGCGTCGTGCTAAAGCTATGTTGTCAAAGATGGATGAACTTGGTTTCGGTAACTGTACAAACACTCGTGCTTGTGAGGCTGAATGTCCTAAATGCGTTTCAATCAGCAATATTGCCCGTTTGAACCGCGACTTCATCAAAGCAAAACTGAAAGACTAATAACAGTCTATATAATAGAATCAAAATCCGGCCTCATTAATTTGAAGCCGGATTTTTTGTATCTTTTGCTCTGACTTAACCTATGTTTAAGACTTTAATTATAATGTGCATAATATGTATAATGTGAAATATTTTTAAATGTATAACTTTTATTGGCTAAATATTTGCATATTATATGTGTATATTATACATTTGTCATGTGATTTTTTTCATAGTATTAGATTTAAGGTTAACAAGGTACGGGGACAAGGCGTTGTCCCCTTTTTTATTTATACAGTTAGTGTTCTGTTTCATAATTAATAATCGCTTTTTACTTATCTACTAATGTGATAGTTAAAATGCTCGTTTCAGTGTTAACGATGGTTAATACGTGGGGGGGGGGTAAATGGACTTTCAATATATTTGTTCTTACGAAACAAATGGTATTAAATCAACTATTATAATATTTGTTTCGTAAGAACAAGAAAGATTTTTAGCGGTAAATATGAAACTGATTATTTCTATAATATTTATGCTCTTATCCTCTTCGATATGGGCTATAAGCGAAGTTTCAGGAATATTACAGCTTCGTGATATAAATGTAATGCCAGAGAAATTGTTGCAAAGACTTGACAGCCTGGATAAGAATAAGTTGGAATCCGATTATAAGATTCAATATCTTCGTAGTTATGCATATTATTCATTGTCCAGGTTTAGTGTGGCGTACGAATATGCATTGTCTGCTTTCAAGGATGAAGATATAAGGAAAGATACGGCAGTATTCGACCGTACTTTGATTCTTCTTGGCGAGAATGCAATATTCTCGTATAGAATAGAAGATGCTTGCAAGATTGTTTCCAACGGTTTGCAATATGCATATAATCGTTCGGACTCTAACCTTATAGCCAATATGTTATTTATGGAGGGATTGCTTTACAGGAAAGTGGATAATCTGAAGAAAAGCTATGAGTATTTTGATAAAGCCATTAGAATTTTGAGTAAAAATTCTGACTCAGGTTCCCGATTGAGAATATCTCAAATTAAAGGTTTCTTGTGTGAAGCATATATCTCGGACAACATGCTGGATGAAGCGTGGAATGTGGCTTTGAAGAGAGGCTCTTTGTTGAAGCTACTTCGTGAGGAAGGGGAATCACATATGCTCGTCGACAAGCAGGAAGCCGATTTTTATAGTAAAGTGGCATTCCTGGCACATAAGCAAGGGCGTTACATAGTAGCAAACGAATACTATGAAAAATTTCTTACGACAGATTTTTCGAAAACAAATTTAGGATTACTAGATATCAACGATTATCTGTTGGAGATAGGTAAATATCGGGATGTGATAGAAAACAACAAACGTTTTTTCCTTGGTGTAGATTTGGATGATGCAATATCAGTGGTTTATCAAAGAGCCCTGCTTCAAAGTGCAAGAGCATATCAGGGAGAAGGGATGTATGAATCTGCCTATAAAGCATTGAGTAAGTTATCCGAGATAAAGGAAAGGCATCGTCTGGATATAAACCGTCAGTTGGTGTTAAATAGAGCAGATACTACAGAGCTTTTGCAATATAAATTGGATTTGCATAAGGCTCAGCATGAGTTGGAAAGCCGGCAGAAGCTTATAGTTCTGTTTATAGCATTGATACTTATAATGCTGGTGTTGCTGTTATGGCTGCTATACGAACGTAGGACACTTAATAAGAAAAATAAGAAGATTTCGTCATTGCTAGTCGAGCTGAGTGATGCCCGCAGTAGTGCTGATGGTGTAAACTCGGAGGATGATACAGAATCAGATCCTGACTATAAGATATTCCTGAGGTTTGATGAAAAGGTAAGAGAAGAGCACCTTTATCTGAAATATCAGTTGCAAAGGGATGATTTTGCCCGTATAATGGGGGTAGACAGAAACCGTTTTGCAGCTATAATCAAAGAGTATACCTGTGGTGGAAATCTTAATTCATATCTTAATGATATGCGTCTTGAGCATTCCATTTATCTTTTCAAGAATTACCCGGAAATGTCAATACAGGAGATAGGCGATGCAAGTGCTCTTCCTAGCTCTACTACTTTCTATAGGCTGTTCAAAGAAAAATTCGGTTTAAGTCCAAAAGCTTTTAGGGAGCAGTTGTAACTATTGATTCCCCAAAAAATATTTTGATATTCCCAAAAAGTCAATCTACTCTTTAACAACTTGTGATAGAGTGGATTGACTTTCCATATTATATATGACAAACTGAAAACACATTTTGACTAATCGGGAATTTGTAAATATTACAGTTTTGTTTTAGCTTTATTAAATTTGCACTGAAAAAAGGTAGAAGAACCTTGAGATGTTTTTAGGTAATAAGCTGTAATAAGTAATAGTCATGAAATTTTTTTTCAGGAAACACCCGGTCTTATTGCTGTTGTTTATACTCTTCTATAATATAACTGCATTTGCTATGGGTGATGGAAAAGTTTCTTCAGATTCCATGATTGTTTTCAGATTTATCCCAAACGACTTGATGTTCTACGATTCAAAGAGACTTGGTTTCAGGGAGTCTCTGTTCCGTTCGTTGGACTTGATAAACAATCATAAAGAAGATATAGAAGCAGGTAAGGCTGTGGTTGTGATACATGGATACTGTACCTCATTCCCTTCATATGCGGCAAACAGATATGCTGCCAAGAATCGCAGTAACCAGGTTAAATCGTATTTTATCACCAACTACTGGATGAAAGAGCAATTCTATAAGACCCGCAATCATGTAGAGGCATACAAAGGCCAGAAGGATATAGTGGCTGTGGTGGGTATAGAATATCTTCCCGGATATGAGCCGAAAAGAGAAGAGCCAAAATTCGAACCGCTGGTTTCGGATAGCAGTATTCCAGTATACGGAATCCCTGCCGATATTATGCCGTCAGAACTGCCGGTAGCATGGGTTGTTCCTCAGAGGATGGAATCTGTAGACGAGGAACGTCCTTCATGGATTAAACTCCCTATTATCCTTAAATCAAATCTTATATACGATGCAATGCTTGCCCCATCGTTGGAAATAGAATATGTGATAAACGACCGCTGGTCGGCCGGAGTGGAAACTTCTATAGCATGGTGGCACAACGTCAAGAAACCTTGGTATTATCAGATTGCCACACTTATCCCCGAGGTGCGTTACAGAATAGATGCACGCAGACCGGGACATTATCACACAGTAGGATTGTTCGGTGGAGCCGGTTGGTATGACCTGCAGTATAAAAAGACAGGCTATCAGGGTGAACTCTGGATGGCAGGAGCAAGCTATTCATATTCATTTCCAATCAATAAATTGCTGGGATTTGAGGCAGGAGTCGGAATGGGTTTCATGAGTGCCAAATACGAGGAATATTTTCCGCAGGACGGACACTTTGCATATATGCAGACCACGCGTACAAACTTTTTCGGTCCGCTACGCCTTAAGTTTGCTTTGGTATTTGATTTAAACAAGTATTTCAAATCAATGAAAGGAGGTGCAAGATGATACGCCCGGACAGAATATTATTATTATGCCTCTTCGCCGTATCATTGTTGTCGGGATGCAGGAAAGAATTATGCTATAATCATGAAGAACATTCGCTGACGGTGAAATTCAATGCCGTCGCATCATGGATGTGTGAATGGGAGGTAGCCGGATTTAAGGATTGGAGTACCGAATGGAATCCTGCATGGCCTAGAGAATACGATGAGTTTCGTCCGGATCCGGCAGAAGGAATCAGGGCTGTAGTCTATACCGGCGATAAGGCTGTAGAATACAATATTGGCACTGAAGGCGGCAGGGTACAGATGTCGGAAGGTACACACTCTATACTGTTCTATAATAACGATACGGAGTATATCGTGTTCGACCAACTTAACTCCTCCGGAACAGCTTCGGCAACTACGAGAACACGTACACGCAGCGGTTTCAAAGCCTTGCACGAAGGCGAACGAACCATTACACCGCCTGACATTCTCTATAGTGAATATATAGAGGAGTATGTAGCCGAGAAAACGCTGGAACCGATAGATATTCCGATAACGATGCATCCGCTTACATTCAAATATCTGGTGCGTTACCGCTTCAAGTCCGGTCAGAAATATCTGCTGCGGGCACAAGGAGCATTAGCGGGAATGGCAGAGAAAGTATATCTGCAGGACGGGCATACAGACGGAACAGCCTCTACTATATTGTTTGACTGCAAGGTAGACGATTTGGGTTGTACAGCCACAATACAGTCGTTCGGTGTACCCGATTACTCCGTTACCGAAGGATATACAACAGACCAGAGCGATAAACGTTACACCCTCACGCTGGAAGTACAGTTAAAGAACGGAAAGAAACTTGATTTCGAGTTCGATGTAACAGATGAGGTGAAAGCACAACCACGCGGAGGAATCCTCCAAGTGACGGACATTGAGATAAGCGATGAGGACGGACAGCAAGGTTCCGGAGGATTCGACCCCGACGTAGACGACTGGGGGGATGAAATAGAGATTCCGCTACCAATAGGTTGATAAATGATAATGTGAAATAAAAATTTGTATAACATTTAATATTAAAAATTATGAAGAGAAATCTATTATTTTGTGGAGTAGCAGCTTTGGCATTTGCAAGCTGTACTCAGAATGAAGTTCTCAATGTAAACGAGAACAGGGCAATTGGGTTTGATGCATTCGTGGGAAAGGCTACTAAAGCAGGTGAAGTTGTACAAGCAAGTTTCAGTAAGTTTGCCGTATATGGTTCATATACGACTGACAATTCAAATTGGACACCTGTATATCAGAATGTAACAGTTAATGGTACTAATAACTCTAATTGGACGCCAGAGAAGCAAGCTTATTGGCAATCAGGAGCAGACTATAGTTTCTGTGCTTATTCTAATGGGAATGATGTTTTGGCAGATAATAAAGTTACTTTTGATGCTGCAACGACAAAACTTTCTTTTACTAATTATGAAGCAGGAGAAAATGATTTAGTAGTAGCTTCGAATAGTACAATTAGAAGTGTAAATCCATCTAGTCAAGGTGAAGTCCAGCTAAGTTTTAAACATATGCTTTCTAAGGTGAAGTTTACATTTAAAACTGATGCTAGTGATAACTATACTATGAAAGTAAATTCTCTGAAAATTAGTAATGCTATAAAAACAGGTAGCTGTGATTATACAAACGGTACAATTGGAGATTGGACTGGTAGTGCTGATGGAGAATATATTTATACAGTTACTGGTTTAACTGATTTTGCGGCAACATCTGGGGCTCCATTTGAAACAGTAATGTATTTAATTCCTCAAGCTAATGCTTCTTTAGAAGCAACAATATCGGTTAATGTCACTGATGGTGGTGCATTGGATAAGACAAAAACTTTTAATGTTCCATTAAAATATACACCAGCAACGGTTGATGGAAAAGGTACAGCTGATAAATGGACAGAAGGATATGT
Organism: Bacteroides caecigallinarum; assembly: GCF_021531075.1. GTDB lineage: Bacteria > Bacteroidota > Bacteroidia > Bacteroidales > Bacteroidaceae > Phocaeicola > Phocaeicola caecigallinarum_B. Next base: position 28,521 of record NZ_JADYTJ010000015.1, read on the forward strand.
TTATAATTATATTGCGACAATAAATCCTGATGATGTAACAGATGAAGTAAATGAAATAACATTTACTACTGAAGTTGGTACTTGGACTGAATCAAATGACCAGAATTGGCCGGCTAATTAATATTATAGAAAGTCTAACTACTATAGGTTATGAGGGGTTGAATGTTCCCCTCATAGCCACAATCTAGCAAACAACTTATAAAAACGACTAAGAATGAAAGTAATCCTACGTATAATATTCGGAATATTGGGTGGTGTGGTTATGACATCATGCGTAAGCACTGTCAGTGAGCCGGAAACATCGCACACTCCAATACAATTCGGGACATCCGTTAGTCGCGCTGCCGTGAATACAGCAGACGACCTGTCCTCGTTTTCCGTGTGGGGCGGCTATGAGAATGTGAGCTTGTTCGATGGAACGGAAGTGAGCAAAACATCAGACGGTTGGACATACGAGGGAGGAACCAGATATTGGGTTCCTGGTAAGACTTTCAATTTTTATGCAGTTTATCCTTCAGGTAAAGCTACATCTGAAGATTCAGGTCAAACATTGAAGGTTTCTGACTTTCAATGTCCTCGTAGCTTTGAGGAACTTTCGGAAGTTACGGATCTTATGACAGCATATAATAGTGTTAATGCAACAGTAAATCAGGGACCTGTAGACCTTATGTTTAAGCATGCTCTAACACGAGTAAATCTTGCTGTGAAACTGGCAGATGATATACCAGCCGGTTACAAAGTAGATATCCTTTTCTTGAATTTTGGAGCATTTACTAAAGGAAATATGACATTGTCCCTGAATACACAATCACCAATCCCGGAATGGACTGTAGATAATACATCGTTTCAGGTATTCTCTTTCTCTGGTACAGGTGGAACGCTTGTGAATCATACTGATATAACAGCGAGTGGCGGACAGAATGTTTCAGTAGATATAACTCCGGAGGAGTATGATATGTATTTTATTCCTCAGACAATCCAGGAAAAGGGGCAGAATATGAAAATAAGATATGTTCTTAAGAATGATAAACCGGAGACGGATCCGGGATATAGATATATTGAAAACGAAATAGAAATTCCATTATATAATGCTTCTATAACGAAATGGAACCCCGGTGATTATATTACATACACTGTAACAATAAGCAGGTATAATGTCACAGTAGTATTGAATGTGGGAGACTGGGAAGATGGAAACTTAGGAAATGAGAATATTGATTTTGAATAAAAAATATAGGTTATGAGACTTAAAGATATTTTCGTTTATTGGGCACTTATTATTATGGGAACATCGTTGTTCACTTCATGTAATTATGAAGGAATTGATGATGTAGCCGGTGTAACAGATGGCGATATGGTGTATTTGGGAATTAGTCTTCCGGATGCAGAAAATATAGAAGTTACGCGTGCTGCAGCCACAGATATAGAAAAAGTGATATATACTGTCCGTGTTTTGGTATTTGATGCTGGTGGCAATTGTTTTTATAATCAGCAGATATATGACGGATATAGTCAAAAGGAATCGTATAAGACAAGTCAGGCTTTGGGAATACCTAAACAGACAGGTGATAACTATAAGAACTGTACTGTTTGGGTCGTGGCAAATGTCGGTAAGCAGACAGGAGTATCAGGTGGTTCGTTTGATTTCTCAAAAGTAGCTAACATCGATGATATGAATGAAATGTACGGATACCTTGTTTTGCAAGAGAAAAAGTTGCGTGACTGCCTTCCGATGACAGGAAGTGCTACAGTGGATATGACTGTCCCAACCTCTGTAGGTAGTCCTGTGGCTATTACAATGGAACGTATTTTGGCAAAAGTGTCTTTCACAATAAATACAAGCTCTGATTTGGAGTTTTATTTTAATAACTGGTCTGTAGAAAGTTTGCCAAGATATACGTATGTGATATCACAGGGCGATGACTTGACAGTGAAACCATCGGGAGGATCTTTTGAACTGTATTATCCTGGAAATACTACTGAAAAGGATCTTGTAACTAAGCAAGTAGGTCATTGGCTTGATGAGTTACCAGCTGAAAAAAAATCATTTGGTTTTTATATGTATGAAAATCGTAGGGGAGGTCGTTTGGAAACTCCTAATATAAATAATCTTTATGGAGATTCAGATAGCTATCCTGCTGGAATTAAAACCATGACTGACGGTAGTGGAGCAAGTGGAATTAATCCAAATTTCAAGACTTTATATGCTCCGGATAATGCTTCTTTCCTTATTATTATAGGAGTGATACGTAACAAAACGACTTTGAATTTAACATCGTTTACGTATAAGATAGCTCTTGGAGCGAATAACTATAACGATTATAATATCGAACGTAATCATAATTACGTGTATAATATAAATATCAACGGAGTGACTCATGATGATGTTACTGTGGATGTCAATGCCTTTGATTCACGGGTGCATAAGGACTATGCTTTGCAAATAACTGCACGTGCCAGTGAAAAAATGGATGCTCATTATGATAAACGATATATAGAAATAACAGCTTCTACAGGTGAACTGAAATTGCAATTTTATAATACAATGGAAGATGCCCAAATTGATCGCACTCCTATTACTACAAAAGATTGGATTGCATTGTCTGAATTGAACACTTATAATATAGATATAGACAAAAACGAAAGTACTTCAAAAAAGTTCAATATGTCATCCGATCTTGAACATCTAAGATTATATATCTATGCAAGAGAGAATAACACTACATCACCACGTTCTGTTGTGTTAAAAATTACTCATACTCCACCATCGGATGATAGTGGTATAGAACAGGAATCAGTACATCGTTATTATACATATACACAAGCAGGGCTTATAGAGGTAAATGGACTGTATGTGGAAAGTTATGAGGAGTATGGTATGGATTTAGACCCAAGTTCTGATGAGTTACCAAGTGCTCAGGGATTACAGTGGGGATGGCATGGTACGGAGATAGGTGCTTATTCTACTTCAGACGGTTTGAACAATACTAAAACTATTGTAACAATGAGTGGAAATCCTGGAAGTTTCACTAATGGCTCATTATACAATGATTATGCAGCACGATATTGTTATTATAAAAACAAACGAGATGCTTCTGGAAATGTGATTGAGGAGGAAGCAAAATGGTATCTTCCTCCGATTGATGAATTAAAGCCATTGACAAATTCAGAAATTTCAGCTTCATGGGAACCTGTATCAATGATTGGTAGACCGTATTGGAGTTCTAGTGTGCCGACAAAAGAAAGTCTGACTAGTTCAAAACCTTGGTGGGCTTATATCCCTGCAATAGGTAGTTGGTTATGGGATAGATATACAAGAGAATATATAGGAGAAGGTAAAACTTACGAATATAGAAATGTATCAAAAAGCGCAATCAATGGTGATATAGAAGAAACTTTAGTAAGAATTTATGATGGTGGATGGTGGTCTGACCCTGTTGATGCTTCATTTTTTACAGTCAGAGATGCAAAAAAATATGTTCGTGCAGTACGTAAAAAATAATAATGAATGTTTATGCATTATATTGTTGACTCAATAATTGAAAATGATGTTAATTCTCATTCAGAAAGTAAATTTATTTAACCCAAGTTTCGGATTTAGAATTCATCCTTTAATTTAGTCATAATTAAGGCTTTGCTTATTTCTGTTTCACAGAAATAAATCAGACAATCATAACTATGCGTATAAAAGCTTAGATATTTCTGTCGTTTGACAGCTGTCAAATAATCATTTGATACGTGTCGGACAATCGTTTGACAGATGTCGGATAATCGTTTGACACGTGTCAAACGATAAGTATTTCTGCCTATTTGCATCCCACTTTCCATACACTTGTGGTTTTTAAACAGTGTTTAGATGCTGTTTAGATGATTTCTGTGGTAAATCAGAAACTTAAGTTATTTCATTGTCTGTAGGAGATTCTTTTCATGTTTTTTGTATTTCAGCCATTTTGCACTACTTTTGTAAAAACAGCATTTTGTCATTATGAAATACCTTGATTCAAAAGCCGATTTGACATTCAAGAAGGTGCTCGGTGAGCACCCTGACCTTGTGACAAGTCTTCTTAATGCTTTGCTTGTAAATCAAACTAATTTCATTTATCTTTGCGAAATAGCGTAAAAAGTGCAGTAAATATGGAAAATAAGGTTATTTATTGGGTTGAGATGTCTGATTATGATATGGATACGGCTGATGCAATGTTGGTAACAGGTAGATATCTGTATGTCGGCTTTATGTGTCATCAGGTAATAGAAAAGATCTTAAAGGCTTATTGGACAGCGCATTTGTTGGAGCCTCCATTGAAAATACATTCTTTATCCAGACTGGCAGAGAAAACAGAACTTGACAAGATTATGTCTGAAGAACAGTTGGATTTTATTGATTGTCTTGAACCTTTAAATATCGAAGCGCGTTATCCTTCATACAAGGAACGTTTATTCAGAAGTCTTACGAAAGAATATTGTGTGGATTTATTGAAACAAACCAAAGAATTACAATTATGGATAAAGAGCAGGCTATAGAAATTGCAAGAAGATACAAAAAACTGGTGGCAGAAAAATTGCCCCTTAAGGCTCTCTATATATACGGCTCGTATAGTAAAGGTACTTATCACGAAAATAGTGACATAGATATAGCTGTAGTGGTAGAAAAATTAAGTGACAATTATTTTGAAGACACTCCTATCTTATGGAAATTAAGAAGGAAAATAAGTAATCTTATAGAACCTGTTCTTTTGATTGAGGATAACAATAATCCTTTGTATTGTGATATAATGAAAACAGGCACATTGATATGAAATACCTTGACCCAAAAGCCGATTTGACATTCAAGAAGGTGTTCGGTGAGCACCCCGATCTTGTGACAAGTCTTCTCAACGCTCTTCTCCCTTTCGAGAGGGATGACGAGAAGATAGTGAGCGTGGAGTATCTTCCGGCAGAGCTTGTTCCGGAAACTCCACTGAAGAAGAACAGCATAGTGGATGTGCGCTGCAAGGATGCGGCAGGACGCATATTTATAGTTGAGATGCAGATGATATGGTCGCCTGCATTCATGAGCCGTGTCCTGTTCAATGCTTCGAAGGCATACGTCAGGCAGCTTGGCGATGGCAGCGACTATAAGCTCCTGCAGCCGGTTTATTCGTTTAATCTGGTGAACGATGTGTTTCTTCCATATGTGGAGGGATACTATCATGACTACAGGATAGTGCACATGGAGCATACGGAGAAGGTGATAGAGGGTTTGCGTTTCGTTTTTGTGGAGCTCCCGAAGTTTAAACCTCAGACTTTCAGCGAGAAGAAGATGCATGTGCTCTGGCTGCGCTATCTTACTGAGATAGGGGAAAAGACTTATAATGTGCCTCAGGACCTGATGGACGTTCCGGAGATAAAGAAGGCTGTGGACCAGCTGGAACAGGGTGCCTTCAATGAGGCTCAGCTTCAGGGTTATGATGACTTCTGGGATGCTGTGAGGGTTGAAAAGACTCTGTTGTCTGATGCTTTGGATGAGGGGCTGAGAAGAGGTCTTCAGCAGGGTCTTCAGCAGGGTCTTGAGCAGGGTGTTGAACAAGGTCGCACAAAGGAACGTCTTGAGATAGCGCGAAATTTTAAAGAATCCGGCATACCTGTTGATATAATATCAAAGAATACCGGTCTTAGTGTAGACGAGATAAATTCTTTGTGATACTTATGAGGAGGTTTTTAACTTCCTCATACTATCTTATAAACCCCACCTGCCAAAGCACGGACCATTCCTTTCATCTCCATCTCGAACAGTATACCTGTCATCTTGTTTATAGGGATATTGGTGTTGACAACAATAGTATTTATCTGAAGTCCATCAGGATTCTTTCCCAATTCCGACATTACGAGTTCTTCCTCCGGAGTGAGGTCGGGGAACAGTTGGCGCTGTATGCCTTCGCGCGGACCGGATGTAGGGGTGTAATCCCAGTTCATGGCTTTTACCAGTTCCTCTGCGCTTTGCAGTAGGGTTGCTCTGTTGCTGCGGATAAGGGCATTGCAGCCTATAGAGAATTCATCGCCTATACGACCAGGGAATGCAAAGCAGTCGCGGTTATAACTTTCGGCTATGTCGGCTGTAATCAGTGCGCCGCCTTTTGCGGCCGATTCCACTACTATCGTGGCATCGCTCATTCCGGCTACTATCCTGTTGCGCTTTATGAAGTTCTGTCTGTCGGGGTTTGTTCCGCTTGGGTATTCTGTCAGCAGTCCGCCATGATTGAGCATCTCGGCTGCCGTGCGTCGGTGTACTGCCGGATAGATTCTGTCCAGGCCGTGCGCCAGTACGCCCACTGTATCCATGCCATACTGAAGTGCTGCACGGTGCGCGTTTATGTCGATGCCGTATGCCAGTCCGCTTACTATCAGGACGTCGGGCATTATCTCATGCAATTCGTTGATAAACCGTTGGCAGATGTCCTTGCCGTATTCTGTGGCATGGCGTGTTCCTACCATGTTGATTATATGCAGGCTGTTCAGATTGGCTGTACCTCTGTAGAATAGCAGAAGTGGGGCATCATCGCATTCGCGCAGGCGGGACGGATAGTCCTCATCGTTCAGTGTGAGACAGCGTATATTGTTTTTCTCTGCAAAACGCATTTCTGCTTCACACAGGTGCAGCACGTCGCAATTTATGATTGCATCGATTACTTTCTGTGATACGTCCGGCACAATGTCTTTGAGGTTTTTGGCATTGCTGAATATTGTTGTTGCAGAACCGGCAGCTTCCATAAGACGGTGTGCACCTATCAGACCGAGTCCGGGCAGGCGTGTGAGTGCCATTGTGTAAAGCAGTTCTTCGTTCATGGTGGTGTTATTCGCTGAAATATGGTGAGAAGATGGTGTTGAATACTTCGCTGTCGCCCAGACGACCGTTTATCACGCATACGGTTTCTACTGTGGCTTTGATGACAGGCTTCATGTCCGGCAGACGGAAGATGTCCTGATAGAACACGTATTTTATGCCTTCCTTCTTGATGTATAGCTTTGAAACGAATTCGTCGCCACTCTTCAGCGGTGTCTTGAAAGCCATGTTCAGTCTTGCCACTACGGGGTCTATGCCTTCGTCGTGAAGGCGTGCGAAACTTACTCCCAGGGATGAGAGGAATTCGTGACGGGTGTGCTCGATGTAGTGCTGGTAGTTGGCATTATTTACTATGCCTTGCAGGTCGCATTCATAGTCGCGTACCTTCATTTGCAGTTCGAAGATGTATTTCATTTTGAGTTTTAAAATTAGTTACTAGTTGACGAGTTACTAGTTGACTAGGCTTCCTAGTATCTGGTTCCTAGTTTCTAGTTTCTTAATCTATAATTACAAACTTACGGAAAAATCCTCTTATATCTATCGTTGCAAGGAATATTCTTCATATTTTTGCATCTATGGATAAGGAATTTAAGATTTTTGCAGCTCCGTTGCAGGGTTTTACGGAGGCTGCATGGCGTGTGGCACATAATGAAGTGTTTGGCGGAGTGGATGCATATTTCACTCCTTTCATAAGATATGAAAAGGGCGGATTGCGCAATAAGGACAGGCGCGAGGTGTTGCCTGAGAATAATCGTGGCATAAAGTTGATACCTCAGATTATGGCTTCCGAGCCTGATGAGATGAAGGCTTTGGCGGATTTTATCGTTTCTTTAGGATATAAAGAGATTGACCTTAATATGGGGTGTCCTTTCCCGCTGATAGCGAACAGGGGGAAGGGTAGCGGCATATTGCAATATCCTGAGAAGGTGGCTGCGCTTATGGAGTGCATCAATGCTTATGCGGCTGACGGTGTGAGTTTCAGCGTGAAGATGAGGCTGGGACAGGTGTCTGGCGATGAATGGAAGGAGATTTTGCCTGCTATAAATGCATCGGAGGTGAAAATGGTTACTCTTCACCCTCGTATCGGCAAGCAGCAGTATAAGGGTGAGGTGGATATGGAGGCTTTTGCAGAGTTCTATAATGGATGTCGCAAGCCGTTGGTGTATAATGGCGATTTGTGTAGTGTGGCAGATATAAACAGGGTTGTTGAGAAGTTTCCCGATTTATATGGTGTGATGATAGGTCGCGGACTGCTTGCCGACGGAGCTTTGGCTGCTGGATATAAATCCGGTTTGGAACTTAAGCAGGACGAACTGTATGCCAAGGTACGCCGTATGCACTCTCTGATGTATCAAAGATATTCGGAAACAATCGAGGGTGGCGATGCACAGCTTCTTCTAAAGATGAAATCCATGTGGGAATACTGGCTTCCTGAACTCGACAAGAAGAAAAGAAAAGCCATTCACAAGGCAAATAAGCTGTCGGTCTATCTGAATGAAGTGGAGGGAGTTAGGTAACAAGTAAACAAGTTGACAAGGTCCTTTTTAGATACTAGTTGACTAGGTCTCCTAGTATCTAGTCCCTAGTATCTAGCCCCTAGTCCCTAGTATCTAGTATCTGATTCCTGAAACCTTTTCAACTTTTCTTCAAATATTCAAATCCGATGCGGCAGTACAGGCATTTCTTCGGGTCGCAATAATTCTTTTTAAGCTGTATCAGGGCCTGACTGTCGCCTGCGTGTGCTGCTTCAAGTCCGCATTCCTTCCACATTCGTGTGATGAAGTTGTTTTCCGGTTTCAGTGTCTCCAGCATTTCTGAGGCACGTGCCGTAAGACGGTTTATTCCTCTGTGCTTTCCGTAGGCATAGAGGAACGGTATCACGGTGTTGATAATCAGAAGATTGACGGATGATGTGCTGAGCTTCTTTTTTAGGGGAGTGGATACTTCGCCAAAGGTGTAGTGCGTAATCCAGTATTCCGAGGTATCTGTTTCCAGCATCGGTCTAAGTTGTTCTATTGTTTCAGCCTCGAGAATCTTTGACAGCAGTCCTTGCGATGTGTGATACAGTTTAGCCAATTGTGCTATCCTTACATGAGGAAAGTTACCGGGACGCATGCGCAGCAGTTTCCAGCGGCAGCTGTCCGAGGTGGTGAAACCGAACTTGTGTTTCAGATATGTGTACTCTTTCAGCAATTTGTCTGTATACTCGTCGTATGCCGCATCAAGCAGACCTGACTGTCCGAAGAAGATGGCTTCTATCTGGAACAGACTGTCACGATGCTTGTCTACAGCCCTTAACGGAATGGTCTGTGCCCACAGTTCGAAGGCTTCGCTGTTGGTTCCGAAACCGAAGTTGCGTGCCAGGGTGATGAAGAATACGTCTTCCCAATTGTTGTTGTATTTTCCCATCAGTCTCGTTATGCGTTCTGTCTTTTCCTCGAAACGCTCTATCTGGAGTGTGTTCAGCCAACTGTGCAACAAGACTTTGGATAGCGACGGAATTATCCTGTAGCATGCAGGATAGTGTGAGGTGCGTATAAGTTCGTTGTAGCTGTCCACTAGATATGAGGGGTAGTGTAACTTCATCTGTGGAATCTTTTCGCCGTTCGGTCTACATGGCTCGTAGTCTATATCGGATGCTATGTGGAGGATTACATTGTCGTAATCGGAATTAGTGTCATGGTGATGTAATTTCCAGTCGGAAGCTTTAATGTGTATCTCTATGTTTCCCACCCATAGCATTCCGCCTATCTTGATTTTGGCATTGAAGAAGTCCGGACCTGCGTTGTTATTCCACAGTCCCGGGTCGATAACTTCAACTTCCATACCGTCTGTAGTACGTAATGGCTTAAGCGGGAAAAGTTTGTGTTTCCATACGTAATGTAATAGTTGTTCCATTCTGATTAAGAGTAAATATTGCCTAAATGTAATGATTTATAATGAAAAGCATTATCTTTGTGGGGAAAATAAATCGAAAAATATGAAGATAGCATTAATCGGATATGGAAAGATGGGCAAAGAGATAGAAAAGATTGCCCTTTCGCGTGGACATGAGATAGTAAGCATCATAGATATAAACAATACTCAGGATTTCGAGTCGGAAGCGTTCCGCTCGGCTGATGTGGCGATAGAGTTTACAGCTCCTTCTGTGGCTTACAACAACTGCTTGTCGGCATTCAGGAATGGTGTAAAGGTTGTTTCCGGTAGTACAGGCTGGATGAGTGAGCATGGCGACGAAATGCGCCGCTTGTGTGCCGAAGAAGGTGCAACTCTGTTCTGGTCGTCAAACTTCAGTCTTGGTGTGGCTATATTCTCTGCTGTAAATAAGTATCTGGCCCGCATAATGAATAATTTCCCGGGATATGATGTCTCAATGGTAGAGACTCATCACATTCACAAGCTTGATGCTCCAAGTGGTACTGCCATTACTTTGGCAGAAGGTATCCTGGAGAATCTTGACCGCAAGGACAAATGGGTGATGGGAACACTTACTGCACCGGACGGAACAGTGACCGGTACAACTGAATGTGCTGCAAACGAAATGCCTGTGAGCGCAATCCGTCGCGATGAGGTACCGGGTATTCACACAATAACATACGAATCGGAAGCCGATTCTATCATCATTACTCACGATGCGAAGAACCGTAAAGGATTCGCTCTTGGTGCTGTGCTTGCAGCTGAATATACAGCAGAGCATACAGGATTCTTAGGTATGAATGATTTGTTTAATTTTTAATTTTCAGTTGACAAGGCTTCAGAAATCAGATACTAGATACTAGGGACTAGATACTAGGAGACCTAGTCAACTAGTATCTAGTCAACTAGTATCTAAAAAACTTAAAAACTTAAAAACTCAAAATGATACAGGCATCACGCAAACAATGGATAAAGTTTGCCATAGCAATGGTTCTTTATCTGGCATTTATAATCTGGCTGAAAAGCTGGCTTGGCATAATTGCCATACCGTTTATCTTCGATGTTTATATAACCAAGAAAATACCTTGGACATGGTGGAAGAAATCTAAAAATCCTCTTGTCGTAACTGTGATGAGCTGGGTGGATGCCATCGTGTTCGCATTGGTTGCAGTATATTTCGTAAATCTGTATTTCTTCCAGAACTACGTTATTCCTTCTTCTTCGCTAGAGAAATCGTTGCTTGTAGGCGATTATCTGTTCGTAAGCAAGATGAGCTATGGAGCAAGAATCCCGCAGACTCCGCTTCATATGCCGCTCACTCAGCATACTCTTCCGGTGTTCAATTGCAAGTCGTATCTGGAATGGCCTAAATGGGACTATAAGCGAGTGGAGGCTCTCGGTCATGTGCAGCTTAATGATATCGTGGTGTTCAACTTCCCGGCAGGAGACACTGTGGCTACAGCCTTGCCGGCAGAGGACATCTACCGCATAAGCTATCAGGCAGGAAAGGAACTTTCCAAGCCTATCGACATGTCTACACTCACTCCGCTGCAGCAGCGCGATGTGTATGACTATTATTATGCTGTAGGCCGAAGATATATTGATGAAAACAAGTCTATGTTCGGTGAAGTAGTGAGCCGTCCTGTAGACAGACGCGAGAATTACGTGAAACGCTGTGTGGGACTTCCGGGGCAGACTCTTGAAATCAAGAACAAGATTATTTATCTTGACGGCAAGGCAAACAAGGAGCCTGACAATGTGCAATACAGGTATTTCGTACAGACTACACGCCAGCTTCCTGACGAGCTGTGCAAGGAACTTGGAATAAGTCAGGAAGACCTTATGGCTTACTATCCGCAGGAGTCTGTATATAACATCCCGCTTACGGAGAAAGCCAAGGCTGCCCTGCTTGCACGCAAGGACCTTGTGAAGTCAATAACAGATGTTCCGGGTGATGATGCGGGAGGATTGTATCCTGTAAACAAATTCACCGGATGGACTACAGACAACTACGGACCAGTATGGATCCCTAAGAAAGGTGAGACCATAGAACTGACAATAGACAATCTTCCTATATATGAACGCCCGATACATGTTTACGAAGGTAACGAGCTGGAAGTGAAGGATGGCAAAATCTATATCAACGGTGAGGAAACAAACAAATATACTTTCCGTATGGATTATTACTGGATGATGGGAGACAACCGTCATAACTCTGCCGATTCACGTTTCTGGGGATTTGTTCCTGAGGACCATATCGTGGGTAAGCCTATCTTCATCTGGTTGTCGCTCGACAAGGATAGAGGATGGTTTGATGGAAAAATACGTTGGAACAGACTATTTAAATTCGTGGATAATATAAAGTAAGTTTTTATTTCAGTTGACGAGGCTTCAGTTACAAGGGAACAAGGTTCTAGATACCAGGAACTAGATACTAGGGAACCTAGTCAATTAGTATCTGGTCAACTAGTACCTAAAAAAACTAGTCAACTTGTTACCTGATAAACTTAAAATGAAACCCTGGCTGACATATATCAGAGTCATAGTCATAGCCGTGTTGGTGGTGATTATAGTCAGAACCCTGTTTGTCACATCATGTTTTATACCTTCTTCAGGCATGGAGAATACACTTTACAGAGGAGAAGGAGTCCTGGTGGGCAAATGGAGTTACGGCTGGCGTGTGCCTCTGCAGTCGGTGTTCGGCTATAAAAGGTTGCTTCCTTCCGACGTCAGACAGGGTGATATAGTGGTTTTCAATAATCCGATGCCAGCTGATACGTCATTGTCGGTGGACAGAAGGGAACTGTATATCAGCAGGTGCATAGGAACACCGGGTGATACTCTGATGCTCAACAGCCAGCTTATGGCAGAGGAAACTGATGTGTTTAGTCCGGATGCCAAGGCTCTGTACTCTTATCCGTCCGACAAGGAAGAGGCAATGGACAGTGTGCTTCGTTCTTTGGGAATAACAGGCAATCAATTGGCAGGATATACCCCGGAGGGCAATTACATAAGGAGTTTCAGCTATTATGAGCATTATCTCATCACCCAAAGGCTTGACAGAATGCTAAGGCTTGTACCCCTTTACCCGAAAAATAGCTACAAGGCATCTCCTTTCGTGGTTCCGCAGAAAGGGACTCCGGTAAAGATATATCCGTGGAATGCAGCTTTGATAGGTAATATGATAACTTTTCATGAGAAACGTGATGCTTTTCTGAAGGGTGATACGGTGTACGTTGACGGCAAGCCGGTGAAAGAATATACATTCTCGCAGGATTACTTTTGGATGGTGTCCAATGATCCTGTAAACATTAACGATTCGCGACTGTTCGGTTTTGTGCCGGAAAATCATATTATAGGCAAGGCTTTGAGAATATGGTATCCTTCGAAGAAGGGGCGGTTCATGAAAAAAATTCAGTAAACACAGAAGATGGAAAGTAAAGATATTATCCTTGGGTCGGCATATCTGGCTCCGGTTTCATATTTTGCAGCATTGTATTCATGCAGGAAAGCTTATATTGAAAGATATGACCATTACATGAAACAGACATACCGCAACAGGTGTGTGATAGCTTCGGCTGACGGTCCTCTTGCTCTGACCATACCTGTGGAGAAATCGGCGGAAGGCAAGTGTGCCATGAAGGATATCAGGGTGTCGGAACATGGCAACTGGCGTCATGTGCACCGCAATGCGTTTGTGGCTGCATACAAGCAAAGTCCTTTCTTCGATTATTATGCCGACGAGTTCAATGCCTTCTTCGACAGGAAATATGAGTTCCTTTACGATTTCAATATGGAGCTGACACAGTGGCTGTGCGAGCAGATTGACATTCAACCCGAACTTGTTCCTACAACGGAGTATATGGATGACGGTGAAGGTATCATCGACCTGCGTGAGGCTATACATCCGAAGAAATCTGCAGAAGATTCAAATTCATTCTGCCGTCCGCTTCCGTACTATCAGGTATTTGACTCCCGTCACGGATTCCTGCCGGATTTAAGCATTGTGGATTTGCTCTTCAATATGGGGCCGGAAAGTCTTCTGGTGTTGAGGGATTGTGTGAAGCAATAAATCTGTTTTACACTCTAAATGTTGCTTCACTATTCGGCTTTATACATTCCGCCCACTTTCATATCTTTCACAGTGCAGTGGAATGGGGGATTGTTTATATTGGAATTACTTCCTTTAATTATTTAAGCAGATGCTATGGGTTATGAATGTTGTCTTTCTTGAAAAAAACTTAACAAAAGTTGCAGATGGGTGACTTGGACCTCCTATTTAGAAAAACAGACTGATTTTCATTACCTTTGTGAATACTACCTATGCTCTAAGACTTGCTGCCTGATGCATAGGTGTTGTCCTCTGCCGACAGTTGTCGGTCGAATTGCCGACACGTGTCGGTAGATTTGCTGACACGTGTCAGTAGCACAGCTGACAGCTGTCAGCAGAGGAATGAGAATGGACGTTTCAAATCATACAATTAAAAATCATAGGCCATGGATGCAATCGAATATGACTTCTACGAGAATCCGGGAAAGAGTTCCGAGTTTCAAAAATCAAAATATCACATTAGAATCTGTAACAGGCAGACTGTCGATACGGATGGGATAGTGAGGAATATCAGCAGAAAGTGTACACTCACACCGACAGATATTCATGCGGTGATTGTAGCCTTTCAGGATGAAATCGCCTTCCAGTTGCGTCAGGGTAAGATTGTACGCCTTGACGGACTGTGTCAGTTCGATATAAGTCTTGCTCCATCATCAGGAGTGTGTACAGGTCAGGAAACCGGTCCGGATATTGTGCTTAAATCTGTGAATATCAATCCAGACAAGAAACTGACAGATACGGTACGCGATACTCTTTGCAGGAGAGTGAAGTCGATAGGTAATCATTCTGATGATATATCCGAGCAGGATATCATAAGCAGAATGACGGAATATTTCAAGACTCATAGGACAATCACTCGCATACAAATGCAGGACCTTTGTTCCATGACGCGCTATATGGCAAACCAGTACATCAACCGCTTCCTGAGTGATGGCAGGCTGGAGAATATCGGATATAAGAACCATCCGGTGTATGTGGCTGTACCTGGTAATTTCGGGGTATAGTTTATTACGGTGAGTGCAATATGAGAAATAGATTTTTTGACTGCACACTATAATATATTGCTTTCTGTAAAAAGCAGATTCTGCATAAAAACGCTTTCCGCAGAAAGCATTTCTGCCCAAATATGTAAAAAACTCTAACACTTTTCATTATAAAGGAATATAATGTTACTTTTGCAAGTAATTTTTTAAGTTTCTCATTGATTTAAATGGCGTTTAAATGACATTTAAACGGTATTTAAATACTGATGAAGCATATTGCGTTTTTTCACTGAACGCTCACTGAACGCCTGATGAACACTTACTGATACCGTTCGTTTAATGTTCACTTGCCGTTCATTAGCCGTTCACCGGAAAAACAGAAGGTTTAATTTGCGAGGTACAAATAAAAGGTTTAGAATATGAACAACAACATTCCACCGATAACGAAAAATCTGCTTATCATCAATGTGCTGTGTTTCTTCGGCGCAATTGTGGCAGAAAGATATGGTATAGATGCAGACAAGATTTTGAGTTTGCATTTCTTTATGGCATCCGATTTTAATATAGGACAGCTGGTGACATATATGTTTATGCACGCAGGATTTACCCATATTTTCTTCAATATGTTTGCCCTGTGGATGTTCGGGCGTGTGCTTGAGCAGGTCTGGGGACCTAAAAAATTCCTTATCTACTATATGGTATGTGGTATAGGAGCAGGACTGATACAGGAACTTGTTCAGTTCATCCAATACGAAACAGTGCTTTCAAACTACGATAGTGTAAAAACAGGTTTCGGCATTATTCCTATGGAAGAATACCTTAATATGATGCGCACTGTAGGCGCTTCCGGTGCTATTTATGGTATTCTGCTTGCATTTGGTATGCTTTTCCCTAACAGCCAGATGTTCGTTTTCCCACTCCCTTTTCCTATCAAAGCAAAGTTTTTTGTGATATTCTATGCGTTAATAGAACTTCTTATGGGAATGTCGGCAAACGATAATGTAGCCCATTTTGCACACTTGGGAGGTATGTTGTTCGGTTTGATTCTTATTTTATATTGGAGGAAGAAAAATGGCAACGGGCAGATTTACTACTGATTTGGGGAATAATTTCTTCGGAAGGAATATAGTGGGACGACTGATATTTATAAATTGTATCGTCTTTGTATTCGTGGAGCTTATAAGCATATTCCTTATGCTTTTCAATGTCCCTTATAATCCTATAGCAGAGGCTCTGAGCCTCCATGCCTGGATTCCTACATTCATCGTGCAGCCATGGACGATAATAACATATATGTTTATGCATGGAGGATTGTTGCATATTCTGTTCAATATGTTGTGGCTATACTGGTTTGGAAATCTTTTTCTGAATTATTTCTCATCGAAACATCTCAGAGGATTGTATATACTTGGAGGACTTTGCGGAGGAATCCTATATATAATATCTTATAACGTATTCCCTTATTTCGAACTGGCAAGGATGAATGCTGTAATGGTAGGTGCCTCTGCTTCGGTGCTTGCCATAGTTGTGGCAACGGCTGTCAGGGAACCTGAGTTTCCGGTACAGTTTATGTTCATAGGAACTGTCAGACTGAAATATGTGGCATTGTTTATGGTGCTTTTCGATTTGCTGTTTATGACTTCCAGCAATGCAGGTGGACATATTGCCCATCTGGGTGGCGCGGCAGCAGGTTTCTGGTTTTCTATGGGGTTGGCAAGAGGAACTGATGCCACAAAATGGATTAATGCTGTTATGGACTTTTTTATACGTGGATTCAAGTTCCCGAAACGTAAACCTAAAATGAAGGTTCATTATGGCAAACATCAGGAACAGTATGACTATAATGCCCGCAAAAAGGCAGATGAGGACGAGATAAACCGTATACTTGAGAAATTGAGAAAGTCCGGTTATGGAAGTCTTTCGGAAGACGAGAAGAAGAAACTTTTTGATGCCAGCAGAAGATGAAGTTTATAAGATATACATTCAAATTCATTTTCCTGATTATAAATCTTGTTGTAGGTATAGGTTTCCTGATATGTGCCTATAGTCCTATGATTTCTCCTGTGCAGCATCCTATATGGGCGTGTGCAGGGCTTTTTATCCCTATATTTATTATTCTTAACTTGTGTTTCGTAGCGTTTTGGGCATTTACGAAGTGGAAAATGCTTGTTGTTCCTATAGCTTTTTTTCTTTTGGGATGGAATTCGCTCATGTCGTATTGTCCGATAAATCTTTCTGCAGAAAATTCCAAAGGTGGTGAAACTCTGGATTTATTGACGTATAATGTAATGCAGATGCAGCGAAAGAAGGCAGATGACGGAAGTTATACAAATCAGATATTGGAATATATCAAAGAGAGTGGGGCCGATATTGTGTGCCTTCAGGAATACCCTCCGAATAATAAACAGATAAAGAATTCCTTACTTGAGGTTTACCCTTATATGAGAATGTGTAAGGTGAATAAAGGTAATACTGTGGCGTGCTATTCCAAATATCCGGTTAAACTGATAGAGGAAATAAAGGTTAAGAGTAGTTTTAACGGTAGTGCAGCTTTCAGAGTAGAGTATAAGGACAAGGATATTCCGCTTATAGTGAATCATTTGGAATCCAACAAACTGGATGCTCACGATAAGGAGGTCTATACGGATATGCTTAAGGCGCCCGACGAGGAAAAGGTGAAGAGCGGAAGCAAGTATCTATTGAAAAAACTGGCAGAAGCAATGGCTATACGCGGACCTCAGGCTGATGTCATTTCGGAATATATAGAGAAGGAGTATACTCCGTATATGATAGTTTGTGGCGATTTTAATGATACTCCTGTGTCGTACGTGCACAACAAAATCTCAGAGAAACTGCACGATGCTTATATTGAGGCGGGCAACGGACCGGGAATAACTTACAATAGGAACTTTCTGTATTTCAGAATAGATCATATCATGGTGGGCGATGCTTATAGGATATTGGATTGCCGTGTGGATAACTCGATAGATGCTTCGGATCATTATCCGTTGAGGTGCAAATTGGAAATAAAATGAACCTTGTCAACTCGTCACCTAAAAAACTTACAAACTCAAAAACTCACAAACATATGAAACAAGTAATGATGGCTTTGGCTTTAGGCGGCATGGTATGTGCATGCGGCCAGAAACAGGCGGATACAGTAAATCCGTTTATGACAGAGTTCCAGACACCATATGGAACTCCGGACTTTAACAACATCAAGTTGGAACATTATGAACCGGCTTTCCTGAAAGGTATCGAACAGCAGAATGCCGAAATTAAGGCAATCGTTGAAAATCCTGCAAAACCTACATTCGAGAACACTATTGTAGCACTGGATAACAGTGGCGAGATTTTGTCAAGAGTGGCAGGTGTGTTCTATGCTCTTACAGAGGCTGATACCAACGACGGACTTATGGCTCTGGAAGAGAAGATGGCTCCGCTATTGTCGGCTCATAATGATAATATCTATCTTAACATAGATTTGTATCAGCGTGTGGCTGATGTTCACGAACAGGAGGCTAATGGAGAAATCCAGCTTACTACCGAGCAGCACTATCTGCTGGACAAGTACTATAAGAGATTCGTATCGTCCGGAGCATCACTTGATGCGGAAAGCCAGGAAAAACTTCGTGAGATAAACAGAAAGCTGTCTACTCTTGCAATAGAGTTCGGCAATCATGTGTTGGCCGAAAATAATGCTTTCCAGTTGGTTATCGACAATGAAGCCGACCTTGCCGGTCTTCCTGAATCGGTAATAGCCGGTGCTGCAACTGAGGCTAAGGCTAACGGAATGGACGGAAAGTGGCTTTTCACTCTTCAGGCTTCAAGCAGAACCCCATTCCTTCAGTATGCCCAGAACCGCGAGCTGAGAAAGAAAATGTATCTGGCATATACAAACATGGGTAACAACGGCGATGCCAACGACAACAAGGAGGTATTGAAGCAGATACTTACTTTCCGTCTTGAAAAGGCTAAACTGATGGGATTCGACAACTATGCACAGTACGTCCTTCAGAACAATATGGCGAAGACTCCTGAAAATGTGATGAACTTCCTGAACGAGCTTTGGAAATATTCTATAAAGAATGCCAAGATTGAGGCTGCCGAACTGCAGAAGATTATGGATAAGGAAGGTAAAGGAGAGAAACTTGAGGCATGGGACTGGTGGTATTATGCAGAAAAGCTTCGTCAGGAAAAATATAACCTGAATGAGGATGAAATCAAGCCATACTTCAGCCAGGACGATGTAAGAAACGGACTCTTCTATGTCGTAAACAAACTGTATGGAATCACTCTTACAAAGGTTGACTCTATCTCTGTATATAATAAGGACGTAGAAACTTATATTGTAAATGATGCCGACGGTTCATTCCTCGGTGTGTTCTATTCAGACTATATGCCACGCGCAAGCAAGAGAAGCGGTGCATGGATGAGCAATTTCCGCGAACAGAAAGAGGGAGTGCGTCCTATAATATATAATGTAGGCAGCTTCACAAAACCTGTGGGTGATGTTCCTTCATTGCTTTCTATTGATGAGGCTCGTACTATGTTCCACGAATTCGGACATGCTCTTCACGGAATGCTTTCGCAGTGTAAGTATTACGGTGTTTCGGGTACATCCGTAGCACGCGACTTCGTGGAACTTCCGTCTCAGATTATGGAACACTGGACTGTCGCTCCTGAAGTAATGAAAGTTTATGCCAAGCACTATCAGACAAGAGAAACTATCTCTGACGAACTTATTGCCAAGATAGAAAACCAGGCTCTGTTCAACAGTGGTTTCATGACTACAGAACTTCTTGCTGCTGCTATCCTTGATATGGAATTCCATCTGCTTACTTCTACAGAAGGACTTGACGTTATAGCATACGAAAAGCAGGTTATGGATAAGCTTGGGCTGATTTCTCAGATTGCTCCACGCTATCGTGCAACTTATTTTAACCACATCATAGGCGGATATGCAGCAGGATATTATGCTTATCTGTGGGCAGAAAGGCTCGATGCCGATGCTTTCAATGCATTCGAAGAAAAAGGTTTGTTCGACCAGACTACAGCAACAGCCTTCCGCAAGAATATTCTTGAAAAGGGTGGCTCGGACGATCCTATGAAACTTTACGTGGCTTTCCGCGGACAGGAGCCAAGCATTGAACCTATGCTGAAAAACAGAGGATTAAAGTAAAATCAGTTTAATAACATATTATAAAAAGGTCGCAAAATAACGTTTTTGCGACCTTTTTTGTTCATATTTAGCAAAATATCAGCATTCTTTCAGCTATAAACAGAAAAAAAAGCTATATTTGCAACCTTGAAAAAACGTATCTAATTAAAAAGTAAAATAAAATAAATTAAACTATCATGCAAAACAAAGGATTTGTAAAAGTCTTTGCGTTATTATTGACTCTTGCATGTGCTTTTTATCTTTCGTTCTCGTTCGTGACTCGTCATCACATGAAACTCGCAGAACAGGATCCGAAGGGTGCTGCACATTACCTTGATTCTATGCAGAATGAAAAGGTTTGGTTGGGAGTTTATTCGCTTAAAGACTGCCGTGAGATGGAGATTGGTTTAGGTCTTGACCTGAAAGGTGGTATGAACGTCATTCTTGAAGTGTCTGTTCCTGACGTAGTAAAAACACTTGCCGACAACAAGACAGATGAGGCTTTCAACGCTGCTGTGGCTGAAGCTGCAAAACAGCAGATAACAAGTCAGGAAGACTTTATCACATTGTTCGTAAGAGAGTACAAGAAACAGGCTCCTGAAGGCAAATTGGCTGAAATCTTCGCAACTCAGCAATTGAAAGATAAGGTTAATACACGTAGCACTGATGCAGAAGTAGAAGCTGTTCTTCGCGAAGAAGTTAAGGCTGCTGTTGAAAACTCATACAACGTATTGCGTACTCGTATTGACCGTTTCGGTGTAGTTCAGCCAAACATTCAGAATCTTGAAGGAAAGATGGGACGTATCATGGTTGAACTTCCTGGTATCAAGGAACCTGAACGTGTGAGAAAACTTCTTCAAGGTTCTGCAAATCTTGAGTTTTGGGAAACATACGAAGCAAAAGACATCGTTCCGGTATTGGCATCTGCCGACAGCCGTGCACGCGATATCCTTTCTGTAGCTGAAGCTGCTGATTCTGTAGAGGTTAAGGCTGAAACAGCTGCACCTGCTATTTCTGCTAAAGACAGCCTTACTGCTGCTTTGAAGGGTGAAACAGCCGAAGCTAAGGTTGATATGGAACAGTTGAAAAAGGAACATCCTTTGTTGTCTGTTCTTCAGTTGAACCAGAGCGGTGTGGGCTGTATCGTAGGTTATGCTGATTATAACGACACTATCCAGATTAATAAGGTATTGAACATGAAGGAAGTGAAGGATATCCTTCCTCGTGACTTGAAACTTATGTGGGGTGTTAAAGCTTCGGATATGGACAAGACAGGCCGTATCTTCGAACTTTATGCCATCAAGTCTACTCAGCGTAACGGACGTGCTCCACTTGAAGGTGACGTTATCGTAAATGCACGCGATGAGTTTGACCAGTTCAACAAGCCATGTGTAAGCATGTCAATGAACACTGAAGGCTCTCGCCGCTGGGCTGTTCTTACAAAACAGAATATTGGTCGTGAAATAGCTATCGTACTTGACGGATACGTTTACAGTGCTCCACGTGTAAACGGTGAAATCACTGGCGGTAACTCACAGATTACAGGTAACTTTACTCCAGAAGTTACAAAAGACTTGGCCAACGTGTTGAAGTCTGGTAAGATGCCGGCACCTGCACGTATCGTACAGGAAGACATTGTAGGTCCTTCTCTTGGTCAGGAATCTATCAACCAGGGTATTATGTCATTTATCGTAGCCTTGATTGTTCTTATGGTTTACATGTGTGTAATGTACGGTTTCATCCCAGGTATGATTGCCAACCTTGCATTGTTTGTAAACTTCTTCTTCACACTTGGTATCTTGACTTCATTCCACGCTGCACTTACTATGTCTGGTATCGCCGGTATGGTATTGTCACTTGGTATGGCTGTGGATGCTAACGTGCTTATCTATGAACGTACTAAAGAAGAGCTTCGCGCTGGTAAGGGTACTCGTCAGGCATTGTCTGAAGGTTACTCAAATGCGTTCTCGGCTATCTTCGACTCTAACTTGACTTCTATCATCACAGGTATCATCCTGTTCAACTTCGGTACCGGTCCTATCCGTGGTTTCGCCACTACATTGATTATCGGTATCCTCTGCTCGTTCTTCACTGCAGTGTTCCTGACTCGTGTTGTTTACGAACACTATATGAATAAAGACAAGTGGTTGAACCTTACATTCACAACAGGTATCTCTAAGAACCTGATGCAGAATGTTCATTACAACTTCATGGGTATTACTAAGAGATCATTCACTATCTGGGGTATCGCAATTGCAGTTTGTATCGTATCATTCTTTGTTCGTGGTCTTGCACAGAGTATCGACTTTACAGGTGGACGTAACTTCGTGGTTCAGTTCGAACAGGTTGTTCAGCCTGAAACAGTTCGTAATCTTCTGCAGCCAAAAGTTGGTGATGCAAACGTACAGGCTATTGCCCTAGGTACTGACGGTAAGACTATCCGTGTGACTACCAACTACCGTATCGAAGAAGATTCTCCAACTATCGACGCAGAAATCGAAGCATTCCTTTATGAATCTTTGAAAGAAGGTAACTTGCTTGGTGAAGGTACAACTCTTGAAATATTCATCGACCGCGATAACCGTGCCGGAGGTTCTATCATCAGTTCTCAGAAGGTAGGTCCTAGTGTGGCTGACGATATCAAGACTTCTGCTATTTGGTCTGTAGCTTTGGCTATTATAGCAATCGGTCTGTATATCCTCATCCGATTCAACAATATCGCATTCAGTATCGGTGCTACTGTTGCTTTGGCAATAGATACATTGCTGATTATCGGTGCTTATTCATTGTTCCACGGAATTCTGCCATTCTCACTTGAAATTGACCAGACATTCATCGGAGCAATTCTGACAGCTATCGGTTACTCTATCAACGATAAGGTGGTTATCTTCGACCGTGTGCGTGAGTTCTTCGGACTCTATCCACAGCGTAACCGTATGCAGTTGTTCAATGACTCACTGAATACAACACTTAGCCGTACAATCAATACTTCACTCAGTACACTTATCGTATTGTTGAGTATCCTGATTCTTGGTGGTGACAGCATCCGCAGCTTCGCGTTTGCAATGATCCTTGGTGTTGTAATCGGTACATTGTCTTCATTGTTCGTGGCTTCTCCTGTAGCTTATCTTACTATGGGTAACAAGTTGCCGAAAGGTGAAAAGAAAGCTTAATACATAGGTTGATATATAAACAAAAATCCCGGCCAATAAGGTCGGGATTTTTGTTTATTGTTATAAATGGAATTTATAGACAAATAACTGAATGAAACGGTCTTGAATAAGTCTCAGTGAATGAATTTGTCCGAGTAGGCTATATATCCATTCTGATTTTCCATGCTTGTTGTACATTTGCTTCGATATTGCAGGAAGAAGGTATATTGAAGTGACTCGTCCCTAAAAGCATATTAAGCTCTCTGCCAAGCATTAACTTGCCAATCTTGGTAAGGTTGTTGTGTTTGTGATTACTTTTTCAGTTCCGGATAACTGATACGTGTATGATACATAGTTTTCAGTTTTTCCTTGAATACACTTTTCACAGTTGCAATATCCTTGAAGGTAATAGGGCATTCTTTGAAGTATCCTTCTTGTACTTGTGAGTCTATTATTTTTTCAACCAGGGCAGAAATGCTTTCTTCAGTATATTCTGACAGACTGCGTGATGCAGCCTCTACCGAGTCAGCCATCATAAGTATGGCCTGTTCCTTGGTTGCAGGATTAGGTCCTGGATATTGGAATGCCGTTTTGTCCACTTCTTCATCGGGATGTTCATTCTGGTATGAAATATAAAAGTATTTTGTCAGTCCATTCCCGTGATGAGTTCTTATGAAATCTTTTATTACCGACGGAAGATTATGCTTGTCGGCAAGTTTCAGTCCGTCTGTTATGTGGCTTATCACTATCTGGGCACTCTGTTTGTAGTTTAGCTGGTCGTGAGGATTCACACCCGACTGGTTTTCTGTAAAGAAAGCAGGGTTCATCATTTTCCCAATGTCATGATACATGGCACCGGTACGTACCAACTGACTGTTTGCTCCAATCCTGTTTGCCGCGGCAGCGGTAAGATTGGCAAGCTGAAGAGAATGCTGGAATGTTCCAGGTGCAATCTCTGACATTTCGCGCATCAGTTTTGTATTTATGTTAGATAGCTCCACTAATGTTACATTTGATGTAAATCCGAAAATCTTCTCAAGTATAAACAGTAGTGGGTATGTGAATAGCAGAAGAAGTCCGTTTATAATGAAATTCATATATACATACGTGCTGAGTTGTGCTATTTCGCTCACGTGTACCAGGTCAAGTGCAAGATACAACAAGGAATATGTTACTGTAACTATAAATGCGCTATACAACAACTGTGAGCGTTGTGATAGCTCTCTCAAACTGTATATGGCAGCCATACCTGCAACAGCCTGCAACAATATAAACTCATGAGGAGTTCTCAGTGCTATTGAAGTGATAAGAATTGTAATGATGTGTGCCATGAAAGCAGTGCGCGAGTCAAGAAATATTTTTATCAGCATCGGAATCATGGCGAATGGTACTATATAAACGCTTAGAAAAGCATGCTCTACCATTAGGAATGCTATGACCGGAAATACTGTTATGATACTGAAAAGAAGATATAGTTTGCCTTTAACTTTATAGAAATCTTGACGGAATATTTCCAAGTAGACCATGAATAATGCAATCATGATTGAAACATACAGGATTTGTCCGAAAAGAGTCAGGCGTTTTTCTGATACAGTTTCACTCCTGTTGTTCCATTCTTTCTGCATAGATTTAAGTATGTCAAATTTCTTCTGGTCTATAATTTCCCCACGGTCTATAATCTTCTGACCGTTCATGACAAAACCTGTAGCCCAGGATATGTTAGAAAGAAGTTCCTGTTTGGCCGTCATTGATTTCTCCGAATCATATGACAGATTTGGAGTAAGGTAGTCATTCAGATTGCATTGCTGAAGCAATACTTTGTTAAAGTGTATTGTGTCAGAGTTAATAAGCTTTTCGTAGGCTTCCTTTATCGTATATAGTTCGTTTATATTTTTTTGAACAGCAGTGTTTTGCGAAATAGCCTGAATCGTAGTTATTCCCTCATTCTTTAACTGCTCAAGGTCAATGGGTGATATAATACCCGTTTCGTATATTTTTTCCAGAGTCTTTTCGATATATCTACGATAATTGGCGTAATCCTTTATTATCAGTGTTTTGTCATTATAGTCTTTTTTTAGTTTTCCAATCATGTCTGATTGAACATCATTATTAAACTGGAAATAAGGAGTATAATATCTCAGGAGACTGTCTTGTTCTGCCTTTACCTGCTCTTCTCCTTTGTATATGGGAAAGTCAAAAGAAGCTTGAAGAAGTCCGTATTTCCACGGCTTGTTAAGTTCAAACTGATAGTTGAACTTACCCTCTTTAGGCATAAAATAAACAATGATAATTACGGTGACTATAAAAATGGCACATTTGTATAGCAGTTGTTTGTATGAAAATGTATTGTTTTTCTGGAAAGTTTTCATAATCAAATTATATTTTGAGTGCAAAATAAGCAAAAAACGGGAAAATTAGATTACTTTTGCATAACATTTTTATTTGAAAATCAATATGTCAGAAAGAAAAGTAAGAGTTCGTTTTGCACCTAGCCCTACAGGTGCGTTGCATATCGGCGGTGTACGTACTGCTTTGTACAATTATCTCTTTGCTCGTCAGCATGGTGGAGATCTTATTTTCCGTATAGAGGATACTGACTCAAACCGTTTCGTCCCCGGTGCGGAAGAGTATATTATCGAATCATTCAAATGGTTGGGTATCAACTTCGATGAAGGTGTAAGCTTTGGTGGAAACTACGGACCGTACCGCCAGTCGGAACGTCGTGATATATATAAAAAATACGTTCAGGTTCTGCTTGATAATGGTAAAGCATATATAGCTTTCGATACTCCTGAGGAACTTGATGCCAAGAGAAAGGAAATCCCTAATTTCCAGTATGATGCCTCTACACGTCTTTCAATGCGTAACTCATTGTCGATGAGTAAGGAAGAAGTGGATGCTCTTATCGCAGAAGGTAAACAGTATGTGGTACGTTTTAAGATTGAACCAAACGAAGATGTACACGTAAACGATATTATCCGTGGTGACGTAGTTATCAATTCATCTATCCTTGACGATAAGGTGTTGTACAAGTCGGCAGACGAACTTCCTACATATCATCTGGCAAATATAGTAGACGACCATCTGATGGAAGTGACTCACGTAATCCGCGGTGAGGAATGGTTGCCTTCCGCTCCGCTTCACGTACTTCTTTACAGAGCATTCGGATGGGCAGACACTATGCCTGAATTTGCTCATTTGCCTTTGCTCCTTAAACCGGACGGAAACGGTAAGTTGAGTAAGCGTGACGGCGACCGTCTTGGTTTCCCTGTATTCCCATTGGAATGGCACGATCCTAAAACAGGTGAAGTTTCTTCCGGTTACCGTGAATCTGGTTATCTTCCTGAAGCTGTTATCAATTTCTTGGCCCTGTTAGGCTGGAATCCGGGTAATGATCAGGAAATCATGTCCTTGGACGAGCTGGTTAAATTGTTCGACCTGCACCGTTGCAGCAAGGCAGGAGCTAAGTTCGATTACGAAAAAGCTCGCTGGTTTAACCATGAATATATCCTGAAGAAAGATGATGCAGAAATAGCAGAGCTCTTCAAGCCAGTATTATCGGCACACGGAGTAGATGCATCAGCTTATAGCGATGCTTATCTTACTTCTGTAGTTTCATTGGTTAAGAGTCGTGTAAACTTCGTGAAGGAATTGTGGGAACAGTCTCGTTTCTTCTTCGTGGCTCCTGATACATATGCTGAAAAAGATATTAAGAAACGTTGGAAAGAAGACACTCCACGCATCATGACGGAACTGATAGAAGTTCTTCGTGGTATTGAAGACTTCAGCTCAAAACCATCGGAAGATATTGTTATTGGCTGGATAACAGAAAAGGAATATCATATGGGTAATGTTATGAATGCTTTCCGTCTTGCTGTGGTTGGTGAGTGTAAAGGACCTCATATGTTTGATATTACCGAGCTTCTTGGCAAGGAAGAGACTATCAAACGTATAGAAAAAGCAATTAACGCAATAAAGTAATATAAATATGACATATCACCTGCTCTCTTTTTTCATGAAGCTGTTGGCTGTTTTGCCTTTCAGTGTGCTGTATTTTTTATCGGACTGTATTTTTTATCTGATATATTATCTAGTCCGGTACAGACGTGCTATCGTACGTAAAAACCTGACGGAATCTTTCCCTGAAAAAAGTGAGCAGGAGATTATCTATATAGAAAAGAAATTTTATAGGTTCTTTACAGATAATATATTTGAAAGCTTTAAAATGGCGACAATCTCTCCCAAAGGAATAAGTCGTCGGATAAAGTTTACAAATGTGGATGTTGTAAATTCAATCTTAAGTGAGGGGAAATCAATATCTTTATATTTGGGCCATTACGGGAATTGGGAATGGGTGTCGTCTATGCCTTTACATTTGAAAGAAGGCGTGGTGGCTGCTCAGATATATCATAAACTTCATAATGATGATATGAACAGGCTTATTCTCAATAATCGTGGACGTATGGGGGCTGTTAGTATCGAAATGTATAAAACGGCGAGATATATAAATGAGCTGGCTAGCCAAAATAAGGTTTCTATTATAGGTTTCATTGCAGATCAGTCACCGAGGAAGAAAGATTCGCGTTATTTCATTCCATTCTTGAATCATAATGTTCCAGTACTTACCGGAACCGAAAAAATTACAAAACATTATGGCTTCGAAGCTTTCTTTATTAGAATGAAGCGTGTAAAAAGAGGGTTTTATGAGGTAGAGTTTGTAAAAATGCATGATAATCCAAAATCATTGCCTGATTTTGAGCTTACATCTATTTACTTTAGTCTGTTAGAAAATATGATTAAGACTGCTCCTGAACTCTATTTGTGGACGCACAATCGTTTTAAACATGCAATATAATTGTGTTGAAATAATGTAAAGTAAAATCAAGAGAAAAGAGTAATAAAATTATGGATATAGATTTTGTAGTCACATGGGTTGATATGGATGACCCAAAATGGCAGGCCGAATTTGCCAAATACTCCGGCAAAAAGGAGAATACCAAGAACGGAGTGTCCAAAGCAAGATTCCGGGACTATGGGTTCTTGAAATACTGGTTTAGAGGAGTTGAGAAGTTTACTCCATGGGTGCGCAAAATACATTTCGTTACTAGCGGACAAAAACCTGAATGGCTTGACGGGAATAATCCTAAAATTAACCTTGTCAATCATAAAGACTATATTCCGGAACAGTTTCTTCCTACATATAACTCAGTAGTCATAGAGCGATATATTCATCGAATACCTGATTTGGCTGAACATTTTGTCTATTTCAATGATGATTTCTATATTATAAGTCCTACGGGAAAAGAACGTTTTTTCCGTAATGGTTTGCCATGTGATATTGCAGTTTTCCAATATAATCCTTCATGGTCTCAATGGTATCGGAGAATAAAGAATAATTTGAAGATAATAAACCGTTGTTTTGATAAGAAGGAAGTTATGGAACACAATCATGACAAGTGGTTCCATCCTGGTTACGGCTCACGTGCACGTTGGAATTATATACTTAAGCCTTATGGTAAGTTTATTACTTTACGTACCCCTCATAATGCACAACCGTATCTGAAGAGTACTTTTGAGGAAGTTTGGGCTGTGGCGGAAAAGGAACTTACAGAAACTTCCGTCAATAAGTTTCGTGCATTAAATGACTATACACCTGAACTGTTTAGAACATGGCAGATATGTCGGGGTAATTTTGAGCCATATAATACATATAATGACACAAAAATGTTTCCTCTTATGGTAAGGCCAAAACAGGCTATAAAAGCTATTTATAACCAATCATATAAATTAATATGCCTGAATGATAATGTACATATTCGTAATTATGAACAGGTTATGGAGAATATAAAGAATGCTTTTGAATCAATCCTTCCTGAAAAATCAAGTTTTGAACTGTAAATATTCTAATCTCAATTCTTATCCCGATGAATAAAGTATTTGCTGAAATAATAGCAGGAGTTATTCCTCATAAAATGACACGTAACAGGTGGCGTGGAATCCTTCGATATGGACTCTTGAATGCTATAAAGCTGAAATATCGAATGAAACGTGATAAGACTGTTCCAAAGTATTATCTTGCGGTATGTGCTATAGCTAAAAATGAAGGACCTTATTTTAGAGAGTGGATTGAGTGGCATAGGAAACAAGGGGTAGAGAAATTCTATATATACGATAATGAGAGTAATGACTATACCAAAGAAGTTATCTCTCCTTATATTGAATCCGGTTTGGTTGAATATAATTACTGGCCTGGTCAGAAGCAGCAATTGGCAGCATACGATAATTGTTTTGAAAAACATCGTACCGAGGCACGTTGGATTGCTGTTATTGATTTGGATGAATTTATTGTTCCAATCAAGGATAAAAATATTCAGGATTTTCTACGTCGGATGGAGAAGTTCTCATCCGTAGAGATAAATTGGTTGGTATATGGAAGTAGTGGCGCCAAAAAACAGGTACCTGGTGATATTATGGATAGATTCAGGAAACATTCCCTTCCAGATCATCGCCTTAATACACATGTAAAAAGTATTGTAGATCCTAGGCGGGTGTGTACTATGGTAGGATGTCATGAGGCTGCACGAATATCAGGTCAGGCGGCAGATTCACACGGCGTACCATTGAAAAAAGGCTTTCGTGACCGTACGCCGCAACAGGATATTATTCGCATAAATCATTATGCTGTAAAATCATACGAGGAATTCTTGGCTAAGCGTGCACGTGGACGTGCCCGCATTAATACGTTGCGTGATTTTGACTATTTTAAACAATATGATTTGAATGATATAGAAGAATAATCATTCTTCTATATCTAATATATCCAGATAATATTTAATATATTGGTCAACACAATTGTCCCAATCAAAACGAGAGGCACTTTTTATTAGTCTTTCTGAATAATCGCTGGAGGCATCATATAATGCTAATTTATCTTTTAATACTTCTGCCATCTTTTGTGGAAATAGATCTTCCCAATAAAAAGCTTCATTTCCACCAATTTCAGGCAGAGAAGTTAACTTTGAAAGAAACACAGGTTTGCCAAACTTCATTGCTTCAATAGGAGGAAGTCCAAAACCTTCACATAATGATGGAAAGAGAAAAGCTCTACAAAATTTATAGAGTGTAGCTTTCTCTGATTCTGTTACAT
>NZ_JADYTJ010000142.1 GCF_021531075.1 Bacteroides caecigallinarum
CAGTTCCTCAATCCTTTCCAGAAGCCTTTCCTTTTCCGGATCGGTCCGCGGTTCATAGATGCTTCCCAGCGTACGGTTCATCTCACGGTAGGCTCCGGCCGAGGAACTGACCGGTCCGGCATTGCCTCCTTCTATTTCAGTTTCCGTGTTTGTTTGCCTCTCCGGTGGAATGTTATCGGGAAGACGGACACTGTCTTTCCGTTCCTCTTTGGCAAACATGGACTCCGCAGCTTCAAAGAATGTCTTCCTTTTCCTGCTTTCCTGTTCCATCAGAGCCTTTTCATAGGCATCCTTCTTGTTTCCTTCCAGGCGGCTGTCCTCGGGAGAAGGGATTTCCGTATTGAATCCCTGTCCTTTATCCTGCCGCTCCCGTTCCTGCCCGGAAGGTGAGAATATCAGATAGAAACTTCCCAGACACAACAGGAACATCAGCGGATACACCACAAATCTGGCGCGTTTGCGTTTCTGTTCCTCACTCAGCGGCTTCCTGTCCTTTGAAGACCGGAGCCTGAACGGTTTCATCAGCCGTTCCATTACTTTCTTGACTTTTTCTTTCTCCATTTCTTACAATAGATTGAATGAACTCCATACGGAGTGAATCCTTTTCCATAAATTCCATTCCGGACTCCCGGTTCTTACTGCCTATAAACGGTCTGCATGCCGTATAGACACATGCGGCGGTAAACGGGACAAACAGTATCCAGAGAACGGCCTTGCGCTGTTTAACGGTAAGTCTGTGGCAGAACCTCC
>NZ_JADYTJ010000016.1 GCF_021531075.1 Bacteroides caecigallinarum
GTCTGTTTTAGACCTAAGGAAAATTTATTCTGATTACAGAAAATATTCAGAATGGGCACAGGAAAGATGGGATGATATTTATTTGTCTTTATCAGAAATAAAGATGAGTCCGGACTATTATAAATTTGTTGTACCATTAACATATTATTCAAAACCTTTTGTTGAGGCTTCGAGTGTGAATGAATGGTATCCAAAAGATATATTGGTGGAGGATTCTGTACGTAAAGCAAATATGCTTGAAAAAGGTATTCCACATATGTATATATCTTCGGAACTGGATAAAAAGATAAACCGACAATTATTGGATTTTTATGTTAATTATCCGGAATTGGTATTACAGAATGAAACAAAGCTTGACAGTCTTGAGTTTCTTTCTTTAGAAGACATGACATCTGCTCATAAAAAAGACAATATAATTGAATTTGTTCAAAATAATGCCGGCTTTGGACAAATGTCCGATTCGGAATTATTGGTTTTAAAACCTAATTTTTGGACTTATGGTGGTAGCGGATATCTGCAGTTCTCTCAAAATTATATATCAGAAAACTGGTATAAGGGAGGTGAAAGTACAAAATCGTTGTTGTCAGGTTTTACTTGGCAAGTAATGTATGATGATAAACAGAAAACACAATTTGAAACCAAGTTGGAGTGGAAACTAGGCTTTATAACAGCACCTTCGGATACTGTCCATACATACAAGGCTAACAATGATTTGTTGCGTTTAACGTCCAAGCTTGGTTATAAAGCTATACAGAACTGGTATTATACGCTTTCTGCGGAATTTCAAACACAGTTCTTCTCGAACTACGCAACTAATTCTGATGATTTGGTTTCAACTTTATTCTCTCCTGCTACATTGAACGTCGGTGTCGGTATGGACTATAAATATACCAAAGACGGAAAAGTCAATCTTTCTGTTCTTCTGAATCCTTTAAACTATACTCTTTATAGTGTTAGAAGTGACGAGGTAGACCCGACCAAGTTTAATATAAAGGAAGGACACAAAAAGGAGAATGTGCTTGGTTCTCGTATTAACGCAACACTTACATGGAAAATAATACCGACATTGTTGTGGGAATCTAAATTCTCATACACCACAAACTATGAGAAGGTATTGAGCGAATGGGAAAATACGTTCACTTTTGTGGTTAATAAATATCTGTCAACAAAACTTTTTATGCATGGAAGGTTTGATGATGGTGTATCCAAAGAACCGGATGACAGCTATTTCCAGTTTCAGGAATTATTTAGTTTTGGCTTGAATTATACATGGTAATTTTTTATTATAATATATATGTTTGAAATACCGTCTTTTGTAGAAATACTTGATTTTGTTGGAACATTTGCCTTTGCTATAAGTGGTATTCGTCTAGCTTCAGCTAAAAGGTTCGATTGGTTTGGTGCGTATGTTGTAGGGCTGGCCACAGCTATCGGTGGTGGAACATTGCGTGATTTGCTTCTAGATGTAACACCAGCATGGATGACCGACCCTATATATCTCGTCTGTACAGCAATGGCAATGGTTTTTGTGATATTGTTTCGTCAGTATCTTATACATTTAAATAACACATTCTTTATATTCGACAGTATAGGATTGGCTTTGTTTACGGTGGTTGGTGCCACTAAAAGTCTTGATTTGGGATATTCTTTTTGGGTTGCTATTATCATGGGAAGTATCACAGGTGCAGCAGGAGGAGTAATAAGGGATGTATTTATAAACGAAATTCCTCTTATATTCAGAAAAGAGATATATGCTATGGCTTGTGTAGTAGGAGTAATGGTCTATTGGCTGTGCGATTATGTGGGAATGGAAAACTATTTGTCCCAGATAGCATGCGGTGCCTCTGTCTTTATAGTACGTATTATTGCAGTGAAATATAAAGTAACATTACCAATACTGAAAGGTGAACCGGAAGATGTTAAATAGAGTTTTGTCTATATTATTGGGGGTATTGATAAGTACCCCTTTTTGTTTTTCCAGTCAATCGGATTCTTCGTTTATAGATAGTTTGTTGCAGAAATCTGTTCAAATGCATTTCCAAAACGGCACTGAACGTCTTATGTTTTTTGCCAAAAGTCTGATTGGAACTCCTTATAAAGGAGGAACTTTAGACGTAGCAGCGGATGAAACTCTTATTGTGAGAACAGATTCATTGGATTGTACTACTTTCGTGGAAACAGTATTGGCTTTGTATGTATCGTCAGAAAAAGTAACTCCTGAATATAAAGATTTTTCGGATGCATTGACAAATATAAGATATAGAAATGGTATTATATCCGGATATTCTTCCCGTTTGCATTATTTTTCGGATTGGGTGTCCGACAATGTTCAAAAAGGAATAGTATGTGAGGTTACGGAAAACAATGAACATGAACAGAGATGTTTATCGCTGAATTACATGACTGAACATTCCGATTTGTATAGAAAATTGAAAGATAACGACTCGCTGGTAAGTGAAATGCGGTGTAATGAGAAAAAATGGAAAAACTATAAAATGCCATATATCCCTAAAAGGCTCTTGAATTTACAGGATACGGATATTATAATTAGGGAAGGGGATATTCTTGCACTGACTACAAGTATATCAGGACTGGATGTCGTTCATCTGGGATTTGCTGTTTGGGTTGACGGACGTTTGCATCTTTTACATGCTTCTTCCACTCATGGAAGAGTTCTTTTAGATCCTTCGCCATTGTATGATTATCTTAAGAATAAGAAAAAACATACAGGTGTAAGAGTTATCCGCGTAAAATAAAGAAGAGTTGTACAGGGAGATTATCATGCCTGTGCAACTCTTTTTTATGTGTATTATTGCAGTGTTCCGTTTTCTGCTTGCTTTATCATTTCCGCACTGGCGTACATGTATATTTCCACACGTCTGTTTTCCTGGCGTCCTGCTTCTGTACTATTGCTGGCTACCGGATTCTCTTCTCCCAGGCCTTCAACAGTCTTTATCTGGTTTCCGGATACCCCACAAGCCATGAGATAACCGGAAACACTTGCAGCACGCTGTTTGGAAAGTTCTATGTTTTTCTGAACACTTTCTGCAGCAGTAGAATTCTTCCATCCTGTATTGTCTGTGTATCCATATATTGATACATCCATGTTAGGATTCTGTTTGAGTACGTTGTTTGCAAATTCTGTCAATGAGTTTTTTGCAGATGTACTAAGTGTTGAACTGCTGGTGCTGAACAATATTCCCGATGCAAATGTCACCTTTACGGCTTGCAGTCCATTGTTGTCTGTCACCTGTTCTACCTGTGCGTTTTCAATCTTGGCAGCTTCGGCAGCAGCTTTGTCCATTTTCTTTCCAATCAGCACACCGGCACCTGTTCCTACAGCTGCTCCTACAGCAGCACCTATGGCTGCTCCTTTGCCTTTTCCTGCTAGTCCTCCTATAAGAGCTCCAAGTGCAGCTCCGCTACCGCCACCTATCATACCACCTTTAGCTGTGTTTGTCATCCCACAGCTGCCCATCATCATTCCGGCACATAGGATTAATGCAACATGTTTGTAAGTTTTCATCTTTTAATTAAGTGTTTAGTTATATTTATGTTATTATTGAAAGTCCGGTGCAATTTACTTACACCGGACTTATAGTTTTATCAATAAGCGAAGATAGGATAATCCTTCATCTTGTCGTTTACTCTTGCTCTTACAGAAGCAATAACTTCTTCATTGTCTACGTTAGAAAGAACAGTTTCAATCATTTCTGCTATTTCGTACATCAAATCCTCTTTTGCACCGCGTGTAGTGATTGCAGGAGTACCCAGACGTATACCTGAAGTCTGGAATGCAGAGCGAGTGTCAAATGGAACCATATTCTTGTTTACGGTAATGTCTGCCGATACTAATGCCTTTTCAGCAACTTTACCAGTCAAATCAGGATATTTAGTTCTAAGGTCTACCAGCATTGAATGGTTGTCTGTACCTCCTGAAACGATAGTAAATCCTCTGTCCATAAGAGCCTGTGCCAATGCTGCCGCATTCTTCTTAACCTGCATCTGATATTCCTTATATTCAGGTTGCAGACATTCGCCAAATGCAACAGCTTTAGCTGCTATGACATGTTCAAGCGGACCACCTTGAATACCTGGGAATACAGCTGAATCCAATAACTGGGACATCATCTTGATTTCGCCCTTTGGAGTAGTTTTTCCCCAAGGGTTTGGGAAGTCTTTGCCCATCATGATAACGCCACCGCGAGGACCGCGCAAGGTCTTGTGAGTAGTCGATGTAACGATGTGAGCATACTTAACAGGATTGTCCAGCAATCCGGCAGCAATAAGTCCTGCAGGGTGAGCCATATCAATCATCAATAAAGCACCAACCTTGTCGGCAATATCTCTCATTCTCTTGTAGTCCCATTCTCTTGAATAAGCCGAGCCACCACCAACTATGAGTTTTGGTCTTTCTCTAAGAGCTATTTCTTCCATTTGGTCGTAATCCACTCTACCGGTTTCCTTGTTCAGGTTATATTCGCAAGGAGTGTATAGGATACCGGATGTGTTTACAGCCGAGCCGTGTGACAGATGTCCTCCGTGAGCAAGGTTAAGCCCCATGAATTTGTCGCCAGGATTTAATACTGCCAAGAATACAGCAGCATTGGCCTGTGCTCCAGAGTGTGGCTGTACGTTTGCCCATTCGGCTCCGAAAATCTGTTTCAGTCTGTCTATTGCTATCTGTTCGCTCTGGTCAACAACTTCGCATCCTCCGTAATATCTTTTGCCAGGATATCCTTCGGCATACTTGTTTGTGAGGCATGAACCCATAGCTTCCATAACCTGATCGCTTACAAAGTTTTCAGAAGCAATCAGTTCAATACCTTTAAGCTGACGCTGATGTTCTTTTTCTATAATTCCGAAAATCAAATCATCTCTTTTCATAGTTGTAATAATATTATATATGTTAATAATTGAGTTTCAATCAGAAAATTGCACCTACCGAAAAACTGAGAATGTTTTTTCTTCTTTTTAGAATCAGTTCCTTTTCATTGTAAGGCTCTATTGTCAGTTCCTTGTCGTAGGTTACGGATTTAGTTATGTTGTTGCATCCTATTTCATATCTGAAATCGAAAAAAATATTCGAGATATTTACTCCCAATCCGATAATGGCACTGTAATTAAGAGGTCTGATATATTCTTTTATTCCTTTTTGATAGAATCCTGAGTATTCGCTCGAAGATTGTTTCTTAATGGTCCATGCTACTTTAGGACCTAGAAAAAAGGACATCCCGTATGGATAAGAGTCTATGAATTTATAACCATATAGCAAAGGAATCTCCAATGACGATATTTTGGCTTTGATAAGTGCATTGTCTTCCAGTATGGTTGCATTCTCTC
The DNA here is from genome assembly GCF_021531075.1 of Bacteroides caecigallinarum. Taxonomy (GTDB): domain Bacteria; phylum Bacteroidota; class Bacteroidia; order Bacteroidales; family Bacteroidaceae; genus Phocaeicola; species Phocaeicola caecigallinarum_B. The sequence goes on from NZ_JADYTJ010000016.1 coordinate 5,344, forward strand.
TTAGATTGCTCATGCTTATACTGCCTTGTGAAATGGCATACGAAACTTCCGGCTGTAGAAAATGTTTGTTTTTCACTGGAATTCTTACAAAGAGTGTAGAAATGTATCCTACTTTGTAGTTGTTTTGAATATCAGTTATTTCCTGTTCCCCATAGTAAAGCTCGTCAGTAAACATCATGGTAGAGTTAAATCCTGCTTTAATACCGATGCTTATTTTTTGTTTTTCCTGCTTGCTGTCATACAGCATAATATCCTGTGCATACAGATTAGCACTGCACGCAAGCAATAACACTGCAAGTATTGTCAAGCATATTTTTTTCATTTACGGATTATTTCTTTTTCTCAACTGACCATCCGAATTTACCTATTTTCTTTCCTGTTTCATAATATCCTCCATGTGTATATACCAGAAGGTTTGATTTTGCCAACTCAAATTTCCCTGTTTCAGAATCAAGGTATTTTTCGTCGGCCTTTACGTTTACTACCTCGGCAATGAACATGTCATGTGAGCCAAGCGATATAACTTCTTTCACTCTGCATTCTATGCACAAGGGTGATTCTTCTATGATAGGAGCATTCACTATCGAGGCTTTTCCGGGAGTAAGTTTCATCTCGCTGAACTTGTTGTAGTTCTTTCCGGATCTCACTCCGCACCAGTCCGTTGCATAAGCCATGTCTTTTGTAGTAAGGTTTATCACAAACTCCATATTCTTTTTCAGAATAGGATAGGAGTGCCGTTCCGGCCTTACCGATATGTAACACATAGGTGGGTTGGTACATATAGTACCCACCCACGCTACAGTTATAATATTATATTCTTCTTCACAACTTCCGCAACTCACCATAACGGCTGGCAGCGGATAAACCATTGTACCCGGTTTCCAGTCCTGCTTCATTATCAGATAAGTTTTATATTATCCTTCTGCTGTTCTTTTTCGCAGTAGTGGCATTTCAGCAGACCTTTCTCCTTGTCAGTCACATGAAACCATGTCTGCATAGGCTCATTGTTTGTGATACACTTCGGATTGTTGCATTTTACTATACCTTTCAGTTCGTCCGGCATGATTGCTTCTTTCTTTTCCACTACAGCATAGTTTCTGATAACATTCAGTTTTATATTCGAAGCAACTACTGATATGCGGTTTATTTCTTCGTCAGTGAAAAACTTGTCGGCTATCTTTATGATACCCTTTTTGCCAAGTTTCTTGCTTTCAAGGTTATATCCTATAGTTATGTTGCTATCCATGTCCTTTAGGTTCAGCAGTGAAACTACAGTAAATAGTTTGTCTGACGGTATATGGTCTATTACAGTGCCGTTTTCAAGAGCGGCCACCTGCAGTTCTTTTTTTTCGTTCATATTCATGTCAATGTTTATATTCTGTTATTATTTTTCTGTATCGGCTTTTACTTCGTTAAGTGTAATTCCCAATACGTCGCAAAGAATAGCCTGGCGGGCATACAGACCGTTTTGAGCCTGCTGGAAATAGTAAGCCTTTGGATTGTCGTCCACATCGTAAGCTATTTCGTTTACTCTTGGCAGTGGATGCAGGATACGCAGGTTTGGGCGTGTCTTGTCCAGCATCTTGTTGTTCAGAATATATACATCTTTTACTCTCTCATACTCCATCAGGTCGGTGAAGCGTTCTCTTTGCACACGTGTCATGTATAGAATATCTGCATCAGCTATTATATCCTCGTTGAATTCAGTGTGCTCTACATATTTAATATTATGTTCCTTACAGTAGATTTTATATTCTTCCGGCATTTTCAGTTCGTCCGGTGCAATGAAATGGAATGTTGGGTTGAAGTGGCGCATAGCCATCAGCAGCGAGTGTACGGTACGTCCGTATTTCAAGTCGCCCACCATATAGATGTTCAGGTTTTCCAGAGTTCCCTGAGTTTTGTATATGGAATATAAGTCCAGCATAGTTTGCGAAGGATGCTGGTTAGCACCGTCGCCTGCATTTACGATAGGCACTTTTGTTACCTCACTCGCATATCTTGCAGCCCCTTCCAGATAGTGTCGCATTACGATGATGTCGGCATAATTGCTCACCATCATAATAGTGTCCTTCAGCGTTTCGCCTTTCGAAGAGCTTGTTACTTTTGGGTCTGTAAAACCTATAACTTTTGCACCAAGACGGTTGGCGGCAGTTTCAAAACTAAGGCGTGTACGAGTTGATGGCTCAAAGAATAGTGTTGCCACAATTCTTCCTGCCAGAAGGCTACGGTTCGGCTTCTTCTCAAATTCTCTTGCCATCTCCAGCAGATATAGTATTTTCTCTTTGGAGTGTTCGGCAATAGTAACTAAACTTCTATTTTCCATATTAGCAGTTTTATGTTTATTTTTTAATACCGAAGTCCAAAGGTAAACAAAATATTTCAAAGTTCCGCTCAAATTGGGATATTTATGAGAAGTTTATGGAAAGAGATTGCAGTTATACGGATTTTGGTTATTTTTGCTTTATAACTGGAAAGATCTATATATTATCATTTATGAAAACAAAACTATTGAAAAGTATTTTATCATTATTAATGTTTGCAGGATTGATAGGCTTCTCTGTATGTTGTTCGGTAAAGCAGGATATGTCTGTCAGCCGTATTGATGCTTTAAGTGATTCTCTTTGGAATTATTCTTCTTGGATTTCGGTGGCCGATGCTGATGTGGTAACTGAAAAGGTAGTCGACGGTACTCGTTCTGCTGATGGTGCCAGCTGGTTTGTTGCGGTAATCAAGAACAATAAGGATATAAAGCATGCCCGGTGGATGACTACAGGTCTCGGCATATATGATTTATATATTAATGGTAAGCTGATAGGAGATGAAATTCTAAAACCAGGTTTTACACATTATGAAAAAAACTAAATTGTCCTTTACTTATGATGTTACCAATATTTATAATATAGGTAAAGGTGAAGAAAATGTGCTTTCTGCCCAGGTAACTCCGGGATGGTGGGCAGACAAGATAATCACACCTTATGGCAATGATGGAATGGTTGGTAAGAAATGTGCTTTTCGTGCTGTTTTGGAACTTACTTACACTGATGGAACTAAAACATATGTCGGTACTGGTACAGAGAACTGGAAAGCCGGAATAGCAGGTCCGGTTACTCATGCAGCTATTTTCGAATACCGTTTGGGGTATGCGTTCAAATTATCTTTCTGTACCTACAGATTGCCCTCAACGCAACGAGAGACTTGGATGGACAGCAGATACACAAGTATTTGCAGAAACCGGAACGTTTTTTGCAAATACAGCTTCGTTTTTCCGTAAATGGATGCGCGATATGATAGATACACAAGGTGAGAAAGGAGGTTCCTGCAACCTAAACAACAGGTATGAAGTTTTTCAGGAACAGAAATTCTTCATGTAAAGTTTATCAGGAAAGTTGAAGAAGTGTAGTGAACTTTTTTAGTAATAAACCAATAAAAGTGTAAAGTAAATTTAGGCATAGTCAAAGCTTGTTATATTAAGAAAAAAACATGGGCAAATTTCACTTAAAACGCGGCCGCATTTTAAGTGAAATTTGCCCATGTTTTTAAATCATTTTTTTATCCTTTATTTCTGTACTCCAACGGGCTCATTCCAACGTGTCGTTTAAAATACTTTCCGAAGAATGACATATTGGCAAAATTAAGAGAATCGGATATTGTCTGTATACTTAGTTGTGTGGATTTTAGTTGAGATTTGGCATCCATTATAACCATTGATGATATTATGTCGGCACATGTTTTTCCTGTTGACTGTTTCACTATCGAACATAAATGTGCATGTGTTATTCCAAGTTTTTCTGCATACCACGCCACATTTCTGTTGTCGTTATAATGCTGCATAACCATTTGTGTGAAAGCCTTGCACAGCTGTTCGCTTTTTGAAGTGGAAACAGTTTCGTTGGCCGATTTCTTCTTATATAATAATGAAATACCCTTGTGTGTGTCAGTAAATATGTTGTGTGCTATTTCCGACTTAATCTTTTCATCGAAATATTCGTACATTTCAATCATAAGGTTGTAGTATTTCTCTGCCATTCTCGCTCCGGTTTCACTCAAAGTCATTTTAGGTTTTCGCATAGTGGAGTATATCGTGTCGAGCAATGTTTTTGCCTTGTCTTCACGTTCTACGTATTTCGATGAAAATCCGATAAAGAATATTTTCAGTTCTCCTTTCAGGTCCTTAATCTGAAAAATACTTCCAGGCATAAGCGTTATTATATCCTTTTCCCTTACAGTAATATTATTCAGGTTTACCGATGCCTCTATTTCACCTCCCATGCATAATGCGATAATTTCGCATTTCAGTCTGACCGGATAATTTTTGTATAATCCCAGAAGTTCCTTACTTATGTCTGTTCCTGCCAGCCAGTCCTCAGGTAGGTCGAATTTTGGTAATGCCTTGTCCATCTTTGTATTCTTTTTATGATACTATACAAAGATAATAAATTTGAAGTATAGACCAATGCTTATATTAATAAAAGTCCATAAAATATTAAAAATAGACATTATTATGAATATGTGGGAAAAGCAAGATTTTAAGAATAGGCCAAAAATAACAAGAATTGACCTTGTGAGATATGTTAAAAAGCAGTTAATTTGCAACGTGAAAATATGTAATTGGCATATTAATGTGAAACGTAATTGGAATATAATATTAAACTGAAATGAAGAAGTTATTTAGTACAATTTTACTTGTTTGCGCATTATGCTTTGTAGCATCATGTTCTAAGTCTGATAATACAACATCGGACAAAACGCAGATTGTTGTAGATTTGAAGTCTGATATGTCGTTTAAGTCCTCTGGTGGAGGTGGCGCTTCGGCTGTTTCCCGTGCTATTGATGAGTCTGTTTATTCAGATATAACAAATTATACAGTCAAACTTACAAAGGCTGATACGGGTGAGGAGGTTTATTCGGCTGTATATAGAGATTGGGCGTTGGCATACGAGGTTATTCCGGGTCAGCAATATAAACTGGAGGCTTATTATGGTGAAGCTTCTCCGGCAAGTTATGACAACCTTTATGTTTATGGAAGTGAAACTTTCAGTGTTCAGGCTGGTTCTATAAAAAAAGTAGGATTTCAGTGCAAGCCGCAGGCTATAAAGGTTAACGTAGTATATTCTGATGATTTTTCGGAATATTTTTCTGACTGTATAGTAAGCATCAAGACAAAACATATGGAAACAGCTACTACAATGAGTGTTGCAGAAGTTGGTAAAGACTTGTATTTACAGTCCGATGCTCAGGAGACAGTAGAGCTGGCATTTGATATAAAAGATAAGAATGGCGAATCTGTTTCTCCTGAAGGGTTTACTAATACAAAACAGGTGACAGTTTCTTCACAAACTCTGTTGAAAATCAGCATTAGTCCGAATGTGACAGAGGTAGAAGGCGGTGAATTTGGCATTAACATCACAGTTAATACCGATGTTGTGGATGAAGATGTAAATATTGAAATACCAAGCGATTTATTAAATAATTAATATAAGGAATATGAATAAGTTTTTATATACATTAGCATACATATTTGCATCCGGTGTAATTGTTACTTCGTGTGCAATGAAAGATGAACTGACAGGAAAAAGTGAGCATTATTCATACGGGGATTTGATTCTTAATGTTTCCAATAATGCTAAAACAGATGTCGATACAAGGACTGAATCTGAATATAACGGAAACAGACCGGGTGTTTTCCCTGCCGAAGAAACTGATATCAATAATTATACACTTTTTGTGCTTGATAAAGACGGTGTGGAACAGAAAAGTGGTTTGATTTCTGAACTAGGAAAGAACGGAGTCGTATCTCTTACACTTAGTGAAGGTGAATATACGGTCAAGGCATATAATTATGATGGAAGCAATGTAAATGTGTCCGAAAAACCTTTCTTTATGGGTAGTAGTACGATGAGTATAAAGGCTGCTACTACAACAGAGGTTGCTGTTCAGTGTAAGTTGCAAAATATTGAAGTGGCATTCTCGTTGGGCCAGTCTTTTAAAGATAAATTTAAGGATGATTATACATTTACTGTTGACAATGGTGATGGCGTTTCTGTGATTATAAATAAGGATAATGTAGACAAGAAATATTATCTTAAAGTTCCTCAGGACAAGTCTGCACTTAATGTATCGGTGAAAGCAACGACTATAGCAACAGATTTGGCGGAGGAACAACCTATACAGAGAAACTATAAGATAACAAAACCAGCAGATGCTGAAGGTGGAACTACATTGGCTGCTGGAGATGCATTCCTGATTAATATTACAGAGGACGGTTCTTCTTCGTCTTATATAGATTTTACTATGACTGTGGATTTCACATTTACCGAACATGACGAGGTGATAACTATTCCTGTAGAAGAAATTACTTTTAATCCAGGAGAGCCTACAGATCCCGAAGAACCGACAGATCCTGAAGCTGCTATTACTTTTGAGGGATTACCGGCTGAATATACAAATCCTGCTCAAAGTGCGACTCCTGTTGTTGTAACTATAAAAGCCACAAACTCAATTGAAAACCTTTATGTTACTATAAGTAGTGATAATCAAGGATTTATGAGTACGTTGACAGGCTTTGGACTTGGACAAAAATTTGATATAGCAAATCCTGGAGAACTAGAACCTGTTCTTACTGGTTCGTTGGAAGACCAAACAGGTATAGGGTTGTTGAAACCAGGTCAAAGTGTAAAGGGTGAAACTCAATTTGTTTTTGATGTTACAGAATTCATGGAATTACTACCGCTATATGGCGCAAGTAATAATGTTTTTTCTATCGAAGTTGTTGATACCAAGGGAAATAACAAGGGTGGAGATCTAAAAATTATAATTACTGATTGATTAAACAGACTATGACTATGATTGCAAAAAAATATTTATATATAAGTATTGGCATGATGTTTTGTATGATTTCATGTCAATTTGAAGATATGAATATGAATCAAGGTGAAGGGTATATTCAGTTATCTTCTGTAGGTATTAATAAGTCCATTACATCCCGTTCCGGAAATGAAGTTATGTCTGTTAAAATAACAAGTGTTGATGGCATAGTCTTTAAAGAGGCTGATGATTGGACAGAGTTGCAAGGCGAATCATTTCTAGTTCCTGCAGGTGGAGAATATACTGTAGAGGCATATTCTGCTAATAAAACACTTGCTGAAGGTTTTGATGCCCAGCCATATTATAGCGGAAGTGAGAAACTTACTGTAAAAGCAAATACTTCATATACAGTAGAAGTGGAATGTAAGTTGGCACAAAGTTTGGTTAAAGTTTCATATTCGGATAATTTTAAGTCACATTTCTCGGATTATTCCGCTACGGTAACAGGAAGTGAAGGAACAAACATTGTTTTTGCCGGAGATGAAACTCGTGAGGCTTATGTAAAACCGGGACAACCATTGAATGTCAATTTGACTTTGACTCCAAATGGTGGTCAGCCGACAGAACTCAATAAACAGATAACAGAGAATGCTTTGGCTGCTTACAGGTATAATGTTAATTTTGATGTCAATACAGACGGTAATGGCAATATTACTGTGTCAGTTGATGTTAACCGTAATGAATACGAAGTGACACTGGGTGTTCCACTCAAACCGGATGGTGTTTCTACTGTTGCAGTTGCAGGAGATGCAACCAAAGTTTGGGGTAAATTTGCATCAGTGTCAGGATTGTGTACACTGGTTGATCCGTCAGATCCTATAGAATTTAAATATAAGAAAACTAATGATGCTGATTGGCTGTCTATACCTGCACAAAAAGTGGAGGGAACAGACTATGAATATACTGCAAAACTTACATCTCTTGATTTCGGTACAGAATATGAATATAAGATGGTATGCGGAGATAAAGAAGGAGAAGTTTTAACATTCACTACAGAAAAATATATAGAAATACCTAATTTGAATTTCGATACATGGAGTCAAAATGGTAAAAATTGGTTTGCCAATGCTGATGCAGCTGATAGCTATTGGGCTACTGGAAATACTGGTGTAACTTCTTTCTTGGCAGGTAGTAATGATCCTATAACAACTCGTTCTGATGAATCTGTTTCAGGTTATGCCGCAGAAATGCATACTATAACAGGAATAACTCTAGTAGGTGCTGCTTCTGGTAATTTATTTATAGGAAGTTACAAAACGAATATGATGAACCCTTCAGCAAGTGTTTCATTTGGACGTCCATATTCAGGGGCAAGACCAACATCTTTAAAGGGATATTATAAATATTATCCTAAACAAATTTCAAATGGTGGAACAGTTCCTGGTGATTTAACAACTGATGAATGTAATATTTATTTGAAATTGTGGGATTCGGATGGTAATGAAATTGGTTTTGGTGAGTTCGTTGGAAAGGAACAAGTTGATATTTATACTCCTTTTGAATTTAAAATTACATACTCAAAAACAGATAAAGTTCCAGCAAAGATTGCAATAGTAGCTACTTCAAGTCATTATGGTGGTGTATTTAATGGATCAAAAGTTGTGGGTCAGGTAGGTGCTGGAAGTCAACTTTTTGTAGATGAATTTAGTTTGTCATACGAATAATTTATGCGAAAAATAATATTGATTTTGTTGACCTTCATGTGCGTGGCTTATAGCCATGCACGTGGAGGTTTTGATAGAAATATTCAAGGCTCTCTTTTTGTACCGAAAGGAACATGGTCTAGCGGATTGTCTTTTTCATATATGGAGTTGGAAAGCGATAACTATAAGTTCCTTATATTGGATAAGGCAGGAGGAGAGGCCTATACATTTAAAATCAGCCCACATGCTTCTTATTTTTTTACAGACAATATAAGTGCAGGTTTAAGGGTACAATACAATAGAACTTTTGCTTATATAGGTAATATTGATTTGAATTTGGGAGATGATTTGAGTTTTGGTATAAAGGACTATGGATATCTGGAACATGGAATCTCAACCTCAGGTTTCATTAGGACATACATGGGACTTGGTAATAGTAAAGTTTTTGGTTTTTTCAATGAATTAGGTCTCACATATGGATATAGTCAAGGGAAGAACTATTCAGGAACAGGAAATGATTTGACTGGTACATACCAGAAAGTAAATAAATTCCAGATTAGTGCAACTCCAGGTTTGACAGCATTTGTTACTAACAATTTGGCTGTTGAGGTTTCAATAGATGTACTTGGATTGGACTTTCAATGGGTAGAACAGGTTACAAACCAGGTGGAAAAGGGTTCTTTCAGGAAAAGTTCCGCCAATTTTAAAATTAATATATTTTCTGTCAATATAGGCTTGTGTACTTATTTCTAAATATATATGTATATGGTTCATAGAATTTTAAAATTTGCAATATTCGGTTTTATAGCAATAGCAGCTTGTTCTTGTGTAAAGAATGACCTGCCATATCCATATATAGAAAGCGTCATAGAGGAAATAGGCGTTTATGATATGAAAGGTGAGCCGGTGATAGATGCGGCTTCCAATACGGTTAGTATTACTGTAGGAGAACTGGCAGATGTTTCGAAACTCCAGATAACAAAGTTGAAGGTGTCTGAAGATGCTGAAATTATACCAGATAAGGATGCATGTGCCAGTTTCGAACAATTTCCAAATAAAAGTTTTGCTTCGCTTGATGAGTTGCCTGCAAATGCAAATACTGTAGTTGATTTCACTAAGACTGTGAGATTTGTATTGAAAACCTATCAGGAGCATGTGTGGAATATAAAGGTAACGCAGGAAATTGACAGGGTAGTTGAAGTGGAAAAACAGGTTGGAAGTGCATTGATAGATCCACAAAGTAAGATTGCAATAATTTATGTGGAAAAGGAAACTTCTCTAGATGATATTCATATCAATAAATTGCAACTTGAGGGAGAGAGTGCTGAAGCTAGACCAGATCCGACTACAGTAACTGATTTTACGCGTCCACGTACGTTTGAGTTTTATAGGAATGACGTATTGGTTTCAACATGGATTGTAGACGTACAACCTTCTGTGGTTCTTTCAACTCCAGTAAGTGCTAATGCGTGGGCTACTAAAGTTTCTCTTTATGGGGAAATGAAAAGTGGTGCAACTCCTTCGGTGGAGTATAAGAAAACTACTGATTCTGAATGGAGCGTTTTGCCTGCAGAAAATATAGAAGTAGCCCAAACTTCTTTTACTGCTGAACTGGAAGGGCTTGAGAATGGTACAGAATATCAGTGGCGAATACTTGTTGACGGCGAATATAGCGAGACGGTAGCTTTTACAACTGAGAAGATTATAGAAATACCAAATTTGAATTTCGATACTTGGAGTCAGAGTGGAAAGAACTGGTTTGCTAATGGTGATAATGCTGACAGTTATTGGGCTACAGGTAATACCGGAGTGACATCAACATTAGCTGGTGGAAAAGATCCGATAACGACACGTTCTTCTGATGCTGTAAATGGATATGCAGCTGAGATGCATACAATAACAGGTATAACGTTGGTTGGAACTGCTTCAGGTAACTTGTTTATTGGAAGTTATAAAACTAATATGAGTAATCCTTCTGCCAGTGTTACTTTTGGAAGAGAATATGATGGAGCAAGACCTACAAAACTGAAAGGTTTTTATAAATATAAGTCAATGCCAATTACAGCCGGCACCAAACCCGGAAACCTGCAAAATGATGAGTGCCACATATATATGAGATTATGGGATGCGAGCGGTAAGGAGATTGCATATGGTGAGTTTGTTGGAACAGAAACAGTAACAGAATACACTCCTTTTGAGTTTAATTTGGAATACAATGATAACGTGACGAAACCTGCCAAAATAACAATAGTAGCTACATCAAGTCATTATGGAGGAGAGTTTGAAGGTGTTAAAGTAGTTGGACAGGTAGGTGAAGGTAGTACATTGTGGGTTGATGAATTTGAATTAAGTTATGAATAAAGAAAAAACAATTATACACATGAGAAGGATAGTACAACAAGTAATAGTGTTGCTCACTCTTTGTTGGATGATGCCAAGCTGTTCTGATGAAACTTTTAATTATGAAAGTGGAGAAGGAACTGGGTATTTGTGTCTGACATTAGGAAAGGTAGATGTGGAATTTTCATCTTCTACAAGAGCTGAAACTGTTTCCCTTCCGGATGAACTGATTCCGGCTACAGCTGATTTCATGGTAGATATTCAAAAGGATGGGAACTCTATTGAAGGATTCCCTAAAAAATATAGTGATATAACAGGAGAAATGGAGCTGGCAGTTGGTTCGTATACAGTTAAAGCTGAATTTGGAGAGAATAACCTGATACAGGAATCACCATATTTCTCAGGAACTTCCACTGTGCAAATCTTACCAGGTAAACCTACAACTTTGGATTTACAAGTGGCATTGGCAAATGCTATGTTAGTGCCTGCTGTAAGTGAAAGTCTGCAAAAGCATTACAATGCATGGACATTGAAAACTAAAGTAGGAGAAACTAGCATGACATTGGCTGATAATGATAATATTGATGGGTATTTATTCGTACAAGCAGGGCAATCGGTTAATGCTTTGTTTGAAGGCACTAACCTGTTGGATAAACAAACATCGCATGAGTGGACTGTTATTTCATCGGCCGAAGCTCGTACTAAATATGTTATTCAATGTGATCCGGACTTGTCGGTATTTTCTAATATACAATTGACTGCTACTGCTACACATACTTATACGGAAGAAATATTGACTGGTACAGATGTGGTTTTGAATATCAACTCAAATGGAGCTCCCCTGGAACTGATTGACAGTTGGGATATCAAACTATCATATAATGGTACTCCTATAAGAACATATACTGCAAAACCAGAAAATGGAATTTTAATGACTGTTACAGATGGATGGCCGTATGTTCCGCAGGGAAGTACGTTTTCGGCATCTATTCATTTGCAGACAGGGGAAACATTTGATCTTTCATCATCTATTTTAAATGAAATACCTCTACCTGAATTTACTACAACAGTATTTGGAAATACAAGTTATTCTGTTTATAAAAATTCAGGAGCTGAAACCGCTAATACAAAGGATGGTTCAAGTATTTTTGATATCAATGCAGAGCCAAGTATAGATTCAAAAATTTTGAATAATCCTAATTATTCTAATATTTTAAATGTTGAGTATAAGACTGATAGTGGTAAGAATTCAGGTGTATTGCCGTATGGAGAAGTTGCGCAGTTTAATTCTTTAGCTTGGCAACAGCATAATTTGTCTGCTATTGTTTCTTTTGATGGTGTAAAAAAAGAATCATCGCAGTTAGCATGTCATGTTACGGGATTGCCATATGTTCCTTCAGCTATGATTGAAGCAGACTGGGAATTTGCAAGTTGGAATTGTAAATTTGATAATGGTACAATACAATTAGGAGGTGTTAGAGGATCCGGAGAATGTACTGCGACATCTAAAATCGTATTTTATGTTCCAGACAATGTAAGTGTGAAATTAAATACTAATGTCACCATAAAGGCAACACAAATAATATGGTGGCAAAATACAACATTCACTGTTCGAGTTAATGGGACTGAAATAATATCACAAGGAAGTAATAAAACGGAAAAAAATTATTCGTTATCTGGAGTTGGAACATTTTCTCCGGGAGCATATGAGGTGAAGTTAAACAGTTCATACGAGGCTGCAGATCCTTGGTCAAAAGTTCATACTTTACATATATTATATAATTAATAATAGATTATGGGTAAACAGATCTTATATATTATATCTTTGGTCGGATTATTATTGTTTTCAGCTTGTTCTGACAGTGATAATCCAACACTTTCTAACGAAACCGGAGAGATTAGTTTCTCTGTAGTAGACACTACAGAAGTAAGCAATTCAACAAGGGCATCTCTTGATGTAGATGTAAATGAATTCAAAGTAAGCCTTACAAGAGGAAATTACTCTGTTTTTTCCAATAAGAGATATGGGGATATTGTAGGAACTTCATTTTTATGTGCAGCTCGACCGGATTATTCATTGATAGCCGAAAGTTGTTCAGAAGAAGAGGCGGAAAGCGCAAATGATGGCTGGGGACAGTTTCGTGTGGCTGGAAAACAGGCTTTTGCTGTAGTTGCTAATCAGTCAACGACTGTAACAGTGAACTGTGGTTTGATGAGTTCATCCGTGAATGTTGAATTGAGTGATTTTGTGATAGATACGAATTCAACTTATTCCATAGAGTTCCATGCAACTGATGATTTGGAGCGTAGTTTAACATTTGATGAAAGTAATTATAGCTCAAAAACAGCTTATTTCAATGTCGGTGAATCGGGACGTGAATTGTCGTATACTATCACATTACCTACATTAAAAGCACCATACACTGGAACTTTAGCTTTAACATCAGCCAAAAACTATAAACTTTCTGTTAAAGTTGAGAATGAAGGTTCTAATGAGACTGTTACACTAGGAATAACAGTAGATGGCACATTACTTGAAGAGAAAGTCCTGACAGAGAAGATAAATCCATATATGTAATTATTCAAGTCAGCCTTTTCGAAACTCAAGTAATATAATAAAAAGGAAATATTTGGATTAACTTATAGAAATGTGTATTTTTGCACAAAACACGTTGGAAAAATGTGATATTTGGACAATAAAGTTAATCAGAATATGGAAATTAAGAGAGAGGTGATGGATGCTTTGCTGGAATGGAAGCAACGTCCGGAACGAAAACCTTTGATCATTCAGGGAGCGCGTCAGATAGGCAAGACGTGGATTATGCAAAAATTCGGTGAGGAGCATTTTGAGTATGTGGCATATTTCAACTTTGATGCTTCCGATGAACTGTGCAGGGAATTTGAGAATACAAAGAATCCTGAGAGACTTATAGACATTCTTCGTCTTTATACACAATATCCTATAGAACCCGGCAGGACTTTAATAATTTTTGATGAGATACAACAGAGTAACAGGGCTCTAAACAGCCTGAAATATTTCTGTGAAAAGGCACCTGAATATCATATTATTGCCGCAGGGTCTCTTTTAGGAGTATCACTTTCGCAAGGCGATTCTTTTCCTGTAGGAAAGGTTGAATTCCTTAGGATGTTTCCAGTTTCTTTCAGGGAATTTTTGCAGTCGGATGCGCCTCAAATGTATGAGTATATAGAAAATATGAGTGAGATTGCTCCATTGCCTGAAATAGTTATGGGGCGTGTGGGTGAGGCATATCGCCGTTATATGGTATGTGGGGGAATGCCTGCGGCTGCAAAGGCAATGCTTGAAAAAAATAGTGTTCAGGAAATTGAGAATATTCAGAAATATATATTGACCGCGTACGCTCTTGATTTCTCGAAACATGCACCGGGTAAGGATATTCCGCGTATAGCGGCAGTATGGAACTCTATTCCTTCACAATTATCGAAAGAAAACAGGAAATTTGTCTATAAATTGGTTAAACCTGGTGCTCGTGCCAGGGAATATGAGGATGCCTTGCTGTGGTTGGAACATGCCGGGATGATTTACCGTGTATTTTGTTCCTCTAAGCCTGGTTTACCTCTGTGCGCTTATGACGATTTGTCTGCATTTAAGATATATATGTGCGACAGTGGTTTACTTCGTGCCATGTCGCATCTTCCAATAGAAGTGTTTTGGAGTGAGAATGTGTTGTACAAGGAATTTAAAGGAGCTTTGGCAGAAAATATGGTACTACAGGCTTTAGTGAACCAATTTGACGTACAGCCAAGATATTGGACTTCTGATGCAACAGCGGAAGTGGATTTCCTGTTACAGAAAGATGCTTCCATAATACCTGTTGAAGTGAAATCGGGGACTCGTATTGGAGGTAAAAGTTTGGGCATTTATATTGACAGGTTTAATTCGAACTTGGCATTGCGCTTTTCCATGAATAATCTCAAGAGAGATGGCGCAATAATTAATATTCCACTTTTTCTGGCGGATTGGACTGATAAACTTTTAGGACTGTAATCTGCTCTGAAAAGGTATAATCTTCAGGTGTGTTGTTAACAGCCGAACGGATTTCATACAAATTGCGAAATATACTTTGTTTTTGTTGTGCTATTGTATGAAATATTTAAACTATCTTTGCAGATGGAAGTTAACGGCTTATCCTGATTATTAATATGAATGACAGAATGAAACTGAAATTTGTTTGTTTTAGTGTACTTGTCTTTGTTTTTGCATTGATTGGTTGTACTCCCGAAGAAATATACAACGCACTGAAAGGCTACCCAACGATGAAGATAGACCCTTATATTATGAATAATTCTTCTGCTAGTAGAATAGTGGAGGAAGAGGGGAATTATTATTTCAGCGAGGGGGATTCGCTTGCATTGGTTGTCTTTACGGAAGGGTATAGTCCTAATCGCTATGAGGAAGGTTATATTCAGACCGCTTCTTTCGATGGAAGTGTGTGGAGGGCGGAATTGGCTTCTGATTTTCAACCGGAATCTGTTGAATGGAAAGAAATAAACGAATTGAAATGGAAGGCTTTAGGGGATAATTTCGAAATTTATGCGTATACACCGGATGTGAAACAGGTTTTGGAATGGCCTGTTTATCAAGGCAGTGTCTCTTTGGAACAGAATATTGAGAAGAATTTTTATAACAGTGATTTCTTGTTTGGGAAAGTTGTAACCCAAAGAACAAGTAGCTATCTGTCTATTCCTATGGAACATAAACTGTCTATGCTTACTGTGAAAATAGAGGCTTCAGATAGTTTGGATACAGGTGTAGAAGGTATAAGTGTGACTGCTTATCCTGATTTCTGGATGCATTTTCTCCTTGACGAGGTGTACTGCAGCAGAAATGAAGAAAAGGTTATAAATGCCTATTCCAGTGGGGATAGTATTTTTTCCGTTATTCTTCCTGCACAAAAAATATCGGAAGGTCAGATAGTTCTTTCGATGAATGATGGTACTGAGAAAACGCTTCAGGTGGATCTGAATATGGAATTTGAAAATAATCATATAATAAATGTATTATGTGAAGAGGGTGGATTATTTGAAGTGGTAGACATAGAAACAATTCCTTGGGGGATGCCTGTTGGGAGTGATGAAAATGGAACCGGAACTGCTGAGGTGTATGATACTGGAGATGTGATAGTTTACCAGAAAAAACGTATAGAAAATCCGGTTACAATGGTCGTTACAGGAGACGGGTATACGAAAGAGGATTTGCTTCATGGAGGAGAGTTCGAGAAACAGGCTCGGGCGGCTTTGGATTTTCTTTTTGACGTTGAGCCTTATAAAACATATAGGGATTATTTTAATGTTTACATTATACCTGCTTTGTCGAAGGAAAGAGGGGCTGATAATTATACTACAGGATCGGAAAGTGATACTTATTTTAATTCAGGGTGGAATGATGACTGTAGTGTGATGTGGGCGAATGATGTTGTTGTAACGAATTTCGTACAGACTTTCTGTCCGGACATTGTTGAAGGTAGGCTTACATTGGATGATGTCCCTGTGTGCCTCTTGGTAAATGATTCCAGATACGGAGGCATATGCTATTCATGGAGTTCCGGTAAGTCTTTTGCAATTGTCCCTACAACTGAAGGAACCTGGAAATTATCAAATAATGAGGAATTGGGAATAAGTGTTTGTGACTGGAGAAATACATTCCTTCATGAATACGGCGGGCATTCGTTTGGAAGACTTTTGGATGAATATTATGAGAAGGGGAGTGGTAGTAAGTTTGAGCAAACTTCTATAGAAAGTCATTCTTGGACAGTTCCGTTGGGGCTGAATATTACAGCAGATACTACAGGAGTAAATGACAAGGTGCATTGGGAAAGGATGATAGGAGATGAACGTTTTTCAAAAGTTGGATTTTATGAAGGTGCAAATACTTTTGAAAAAGGCATATGGAGATCTGAGGTGATAAGTGCTATGGATGATAACAGAAAGTATTTTAATGCTATTTCTCGTCAGATTATAGTGGAGAGAATAAAGGAAAAGGCTAACGAATCTTTTAGCTTTGATGATTTCTGTAGCAAGGATGTGGATTATGATGAGTTGCGTGATGATAAATCAAGAACTGTGGACAATACTTATGGTATACCGGAATTTCCACGTACACCTTCGCCGGTATTAATGAAACAGTAAAAATTATTTTATTTGTAATCAAAAAGAAGAGGCAGGAATTAAAACATTTGTTTCAATTCCTGCCTTAGATTTATTTACTAGTTATGACTGTTTATCAAACGATACCTTGAGCCATCATTGCTTTTGCTACCTTCATAAATCCGGCAACGTTTGCACCCTTAACGTAGTTGATATATCCGTCAGGTTCTGTACCGTACTGTACACAAGCTTCGTGGATATTCTTCATGATGCTCTTAAGCTTTTCGTCAACTTCTTCTTCGCTCCAGCTTAGTTTAATAGAGTTCTGAGTCATTTCAAGACCTGAAACTGATACACCACCGGCGTTTGCTGCCTTACCAGGAGCGTAAAGGATTTTAGCATCCTGGAATACGCGAATTGCTTCAGGAGTAGATGGCATGTTCGCACCTTCTGATACTGCGAATACACCATTTGCGATAAGTGCCTTAGCATCGTCACCATTGATTTCGTTCTGAGTTGCTGATGGAAGAGCAATATCTGCTTTTTCATTCCAAGGACGTGCACCTGCAACGTATTTACATCCGTATTTCTCTGCGTATTCGCGAATACGACCACGATATAGGTTCTTCAATTCCATGATGTAATCAAGTTTTTCGCGGTCGATACCGTCTGGATCGTAGATGTAACCGTCAGAGTCGGACATTGTAACTACTTTTGCACCCAACTGGATAAGTTTTTCTACAGTATACTGAGCTACGTTTCCTGAACCAGATACAAGACAAGTCTTGCCTGCAATGTCAATGTTACGTGTCTTAAGCATTTCAAGAAGGAAATAGATGTTTCCGTAACCTGTTGCTTCAGGACGGATAAGTGATCCACCGAACTCGCGACCTTTACCTGTTAATACTCCTGTAAATTCGTGAGCCAATTTCTTGTACATACCGAACATGTAGCCTACTTCACGGCCACCAACACCTATATCACCTGCAGGTACGTCTGTTTCAGGGCCGATATGACGCCACAATTCAAGCATGAATGCCTGACAGAAACGCATAACTTCTGCATTTGACTTACCGCGTGGAGAGAAGTCTGAACCACCTTTACCACCACCCATAGGAAGTGTAGTGAGTGAGTTTTTGAATGTCTGTTCAAAAGCAAGGAACTTAAGAATTGACAGGTTTACAGAAGAGTGGAAACGGATACCGCCTTTGTAAGGACCGATAACATTATTATGTTGTACGCGGTAACCCATGTTTGTCTGGATATTACCTTTATCGTCCATCCATGTTACACGGAACTGATATACTCTATCTGGAATACATAGACGTTCGATTAGGTTTACTTTGTCAAACTCTGGATGTTTGTTGTATTCTTCTTCGATTGTTCCTAAAACTTCTTCTACTGCCTGATGATACTCAGGTTCGTTAGGAAATCTTCTTTTGAGATCTTCCAATACTTTTGCTGCATTCATAATCTTTACCTTAAATTTAATTGGTTGTTACTATTTGTTGTTTTTTATCTCTATTATCAGTGACGCAAAAATATATTAAAGATTTTGTTTATGCAACATTTTGATTAAAAAAAATAAGAAAAATATCTTTTTTATGCTTTTATCGCGTAAAAAGTGTTGAAATGTTTATTTCTTTCTCTTGCTGATTGATTTACCTATTGGTATGAAAACCAATGCTCCTGATATTATTATGGTAACTATAAGAGGGCCATCTATTTTAGGAGAAGATGTGATAACTATAAAGCAAAGGGCTGCCCAAAACATGGTGAGCAGAATGCACTGGGTATTGGTTAGTGGTTTGCGCATGGTGTGTTGGTGATTTTTTGATAAAAAAACGAGTTGACAAGGTGTATATTATAGAAAAGAATACCTTGTCAACTCGTTAACTAAAATTTTCTTATTTGGTGATCAACATCCTTTTTTCTTTTTTTCTACTATGGCATCGATACATGCAATTGCTGTGATGTTGACGATGTCGCGCACAGAACTTTCGATGTCGGTAAAGTGGATTGGTTTGTTCAATCCCATTTGTATAGGACCTATCACTTCTGTTTCACTCATGTTCTGTATGAGCTGATATGTAGAGTTTGCCGAACTCAGGTTAGGGAATACTAAAGTATTTACCTGCTTGCCAAGCAGTTTTGTAAATGGATATTTCTCATCGCGTAATTTATCATTAAGTGCAAATTTGACTTGCATTTCACCGTCGATAGCCAAATCCGGGTAATTCTGGTGCATATATGTTACAGCATCGTGTACTTTTGCAGGACTTCCTTCCTGGTCGGAACCAAAGTTGGAATATGAAAGCATAGCCATGACCGGTTCTTGATTGAAGAAACGTACTGATTTTGCAGAAAGACGTGCTATATCTATCAATGTGTCTGTGTCAGGATGACGGTTTATTAGAGTGTCGGCAATGAAATATGTACCTTTCTTTGAGTTAAGTATATGCATTGTTCCGAAATGATTGTAACCATCCTGAATACCTATAACCTCTTTGGCTACTTTTATTGTATTGCTGTATTTGGTGTATAGACCTGTGATAAATGCATCAGCTTCTCCTGTCTCGACCATCATCATACCGAAATAGTTGCGTTCGAACATTTTGTCGTTAGCTTCAGCGAAATTGGCTCCTTCGCGTGCGCGCTTTTCGCAGAGTATCCGGGCATATCTTTCTCTGCGTTCAGCTTCATCGTCATGGCGAAGGTTAATTATTTCTATACCTTCAAGGCTGAGATCAAGTTCTTTTGCCAATTTCTGGATTCTTTCTGTATTTCCTAAAAGTATAGGATTACAAATACCTTCTGCTTTTGCTTCGACTGCAGCTCTTAGCATATTCGGGTGGATGCCTTCTGCGAAAACTACTCTCTGAGGGCAACTGCGGGCTGTTTCATAAAGCTTACGGGTAAGTTTGTTTTCTTGTCCCATCAGCTCTAGAAGATGATTCTTGTATTCATTCCAGTCGGTGATTTCCTTACGGGCCACTCCTGATTCTATCGCAGCCTTGGCAACTGCCATTGAAACCTCTGTGATGAGACGTGGATCGACTGGTTTCGGGATGAAGTATTCAGGACCGAAAGAAAGGTTGTTGACGTGATATGCTTCGTTTACTACGTCCGGAACAGGTTTCTTGGCAAGATCTGCTATAGCACGCACAGCAGCCAGTTTCATTTCTTCATTGATGGCTTTTGCACGTGTATCAAGTGCTCCACGGAAAATATATGGGAAACCTATTACGTTATTTATCTGGTTTGGATAGTCTGAACGTCCTGTTGACATCAATACGTCAGGACGTGCGCTCATGGCGTCTTCGTAAGAAATTTCAGGAGTAGGGTTGGCAAGTGCAAATACTATAGGATTTGGAGCCATGCTGCGTACCATGTCCTGAGAAAGTACGTTTCCTTTTGAAAGACCTAGGAATACATCTGCGCCCTTTATTGCTTCTTCCAGTGTGTGAACGTCACGACGGTCTGTAGCAAAGAATTTTTTGCTTTCTGTCAGGTTTGGACGGTCGCTTGTGATAACTCCTTTGCTGTCCAGCATTAAAATGTTTTCTTTACGAGCGCCAAGTGCGATATAAAGTTTTGTACATGATGTAGCAGATGCACCGGCACCGTTAACGACGATTTTTACATCTTCAATTTTCTTGCCTGCAACTTCAAGTGCATTTAGAAGTCCCGCACTTGATATAATGGCTGTACCATGCTGGTCGTCATGCATTACAGGAATGTCAAGTTCAGCTTTAAGTCTGTTTTCTATTTCGAAGCATTCAGGAGCTTTGATGTCTTCCAGGTTTATACCTCCAAATGTAGGAGCAATTGCTTTTACTGCTTCAATGAATTTCTCTGGATCTTTTTCGTTTACTTCTATATCGAATACGTCAATACCTGCATATATTTTGAAAAGAAGACCTTTACCTTCCATTACTGGTTTGCCACTCATGGCACCTATATCTCCTAATCCCAAAACTGCTGTTCCGTTTGATATAACCGCAACGAGGTTACCCTTTGCTGTATAGTCGTATGCTGTTTCTTGATTCTTTTGGATTTCCAAACATGGCTCTGCTACTCCAGGTGAATAAGCCAATGACAAATCGCGTTGTGTCTGGTATGGTTTGGTGGGGATAACCTCTATTTTCCCCGGTTTGCCCTGTGAGTGATAAAGCAGGGCGGCTTCTTTTGTTATCTTTACCATAAGTTATTACATTTTGTTGTTATTTGTTTGTTATGATGCACAAATGTATGAATAAAAATCTAATATTGATTTTATTTGTCATTAAAATCTCTAAATTGTTTCTTCTTTTTCTGAAATGCTTTAATGAAAATATCCGGATTTTTTGTCTAATAATCATATTCACTAGTACAATTTTAATATCGTTGTTTTTATTGGTTATTCTTAGTTAATTGTTAATTTTAGATGACTTGAATTTTATATCTTTGCACGTGAATTTTTATTGATAACAGTTCATGTTATAAGGATTTTAGAATAATATATCTTATAATTTTATATGAAAATGAGCGTGAAAAGTAAATTAAATCTTAGTTGTGGACGAGTTGCCATAACTATGTTGGGTGTTTCGTTTCTTACTGCTTGTGGCGGTGGTCAGAGTGGTATGAAAATGGGTGACAATGAGTTTACTGTTATGACTACAGTTGCTGGCGAAAGTCATCAGACAAAAACTTATCCTGCAACAATTAAGGGACTTCAGGATATTGAAATACGTCCGCAAGTTTCAGGTTTCATTGTGAAACTTTGTGTGGATGAAGGTGCAACTGTTAAACGTGGACAGGCTTTGTTCCAAATTGACCCTACCCAGTATAAAGCAGCTTACAATCAGGCAGAGGCTTCAGTTGAGGCTGCTAAAGCTAACCTTGAAACTGTAAAATCAACAGAGGCAAACAAAAGAATGCTTTATGAACAGAAAATCGTAAGTGATTTTGAGTATCAGACAGCTGTAAACAACCTTCTTTCAGCCAAAGCTTCGCTTGCACAAGCCGAAGCCATGCTTACTTCTGCAAAACAGAATCTCGAATTTTGTACTGTAACCAGTCCGTCGGATGGTGTTATAGGAACTTTCCCTTATCGTATTGGTAGCTTGGTTAGTCCTTCAGTGGTAGAACCTTTGACTACTGTATCACAGATAGGTGATATGTATGTGTATTTTTCTATGACTGAAAAACAATTGTTGGAAATGACAAGATCTGAACTTTCGCTTAAGGAACAACTGTCTGAAATGCCGGAAGTGAAACTTCAGTTGGCAGATGGTTCGATATATGAATCTTTAGGTAAGATTGACGCTGTAAGTGGAGTTATTGATCAAACAACAGGTTCTGTAAGTATGCGAGCTATATTCCCAAATGAAAAGAATATTTTGCGAAGCGGTGGAATGGCTAACATCATTTTCCCGTATGTGATGAATGATGTAATTATTATACCTCAGAATGCAACACAGGAAATTCAGGATAAGAAGTTCGTTTATGTACTTCAACCTGACAGCACATTGAAACATACTGAGATAACTATATCGAATCTGAATGATGGTAAGAACTACATTGTTCTAGGTGGTTTGAAGGCCGGTCAACAGATTGTGATAGAAGGTGTTCAGAATCTGAAGGAAGGACAAAAAATTGTTCCTATAACACAACAGCAGAGGGAAGCTAAATATCAGATGCATCTAAAAGACCAAAGAGAAGGTAATATTGCATCTGCTTTCTGATTAGATGAAACGGGAATTCTTTTTTGATAATCAATTTTGATAATTTAAACAATGAAACTAGATAAATTTATTACCCGTCCGGTACTGTCAACTGTTATCTCTATTTTGATGGTTATCTTGGGTGTGATAGGTTTGGCTACACTGCCTGTTACACAGTATCCGGACATTGCGCCTCCTACCGTATCGGTAAGGGCTTCATATCAGGGGGCCAACGCTACTACAGTGTTGAACTCTGTTATTGCACCTCTGGAAGACCAGATTAATGGTGTGGAAAACATGATGTATATCACTTCAACTGCTTCGAATAACGGTTCTGGAGATATTAATGTCTATTTCAAACAGGGTACAGATCCGGACATGGCTGCCGTAAATGTGCAGAACCGTGTGTCAATGGCTCAAGGTTTGCTGCCGGCCGAAGTAACAAAGGTGGGTGTGACTACACAGAAAAGACAGACTTCTATGTTGCTTATCTTTTCTATATATGATGAGTCTGATGAATATACTACAGAGTTTATTGAAAACTATGCACAGATTAACCTTATTCCTGAAATTAAGCGTGTAAATGGAGTAGGTGATGCCAATGTGATGGGTGTGGACTACTCAATGCGTATTTGGTTGAAACCTGATGTCATGGCACAGTACAATATGATTCCTACTGACGTGGCAGGTGTTTTGGCAGAACAGAATATCGAGGCTGCTCCGGGACAGTTCGGCGAAAGAGGTAATCAGTCATTCCAGTATACTATCAGATATAAAGGACGTTTGCAACAGATTGAGGAGTTCGAGAATATTGTTGTAAAGGCTTTGCCGGACGGACGAATTCTCAGATTGGGTGATGTGGCAAATATCGAACTCGGTCGTCTCTCTTATTCATTCAACAATAAGGTAAACGGACATAAGGCGGTAACTTGTATCGTATATCAGATGGCGGGTACCAACGCCACAGCTACTATCGATGACCTGGTAAGTGTTCTTTCTGAGTTTGAAGAAACTCTTCCTACCGGGTTGAAGATTAATATTGCACAGAATGCCAACGACTTCCTTTATGCTTCTATACACGAAGTTATAAAGACTTTGATTGAGGCATTTATTCTTGTGTTTATCGTGGTTTATGTCTTCCTGCAGGATATGCGATCTACACTTATCCCTGCAATTGCCATTCCGGTGGCATTGATTGCTACTTTCTTCGTATTGAAACTCATTGGTTTCAGTGTCAACTTGCTTACTCTCTCGGCAATGGTGCTTGCCATAGCCATAGTGGTGGACGATGCCATAGTGGTGGTAGAAGGTGTACACGCTAAATTGGATCAGGGATATAAATCTGCCAAAGAAGCGTCAATCGATGCCATGAGTGAATTGGGAGGTGCTATTGTTTCAATTACCCTTGTGATGATGTCAGTGTTTATTCCTGTAAGTTTCATGGGTGGTACAGCCGGTACATTCTATCGTCAGTTCGGTATCACAATGGCAATTTCTATCGGTTTCTCAGCGCTTAACGCATTGACTCTGTCACCTGCACTTTGTGCCTTGTTCCTGAAACCTCACACTGCAGAAGGCCATGAAGGAAAGAAACTTTCTTTGGTTGACCGTTTCTTTGTTTCGTTCAATACTGCATACGATACTTTGCTCAAGAGTTATAAAAAACGTGTTGTATTCTTCATAAACAAGAAATGGTTGTCTTTCGGACTAGTTGCCGCTTCAATCGTACTTTTGGTATTCTTCATGAAGATTACTCCTACAGGTATGGTGCCTAACGAAGATACAGGTACTATCATGGGTGCCGTTACTCTTCCTCCTGGCACATCTCAGGAAAGAGCTATCGAGGTATTGAATAAGGTGGACAGCCTTGTTGCTGCCGATCCTGCAGTTGCTTCACGTACTATTATTTCCGGTTTCGGATTTATCGGTGGTCAGGGACCTTCTTACGGTTCCGTTATCGTTAAGCTGAAGAACTGGGAAGAACGTTCAATGATGCAGAACTCTGATATTATCGTCGGTACTCTGTTTATGAGAGCGCAGAAAGTCATCAAGGATGCTCAGGTATTGTTCTTTGCTCCTCCTATGATTCCTGGTTATTCTATGTCTAGTGATATCGAGCTTAACATGCAGGATAAGACTGGTGGTGACCTGAACCATTTCTTTGATGTCGTTAAGGATTATCTGGCAAAATTGGAGAGCCGTCCTGAAATAGCACGTGCCCAGACCACATTTAATCCTAACTTCCCTCAGTATATGATGGATATTGATGCTGCAGCATGTAAGAAAGCCGGTATTAGCCCGAGTGATATCCTTACTACTATGCAGGGATATTTCGGAGGTCTTTATGCGTCAAACTTCAACCGTTTCGGTAAGATGTACCGTGTAATGATTCAGGCAGAACCGGATGCTACGAAGAATCTTGAATCATTGAACAGCATTAAGATACGCAACGGTAACACTATGGCTCCTATTACACAGTTTGTTACCCTTAAGAAGATATACGGTCCTGACATCATCAGCCGTTTCAACCTTTATACATCAATGAAGGTGATGGTTGCACCGGCTTCAGGTTATACATCAGGTCAGGCTCTTCAGGCCATAGCTGAAGTGGCCAAGGAAAATCTTCCTACAGGATTTGGTTACGAACTTGGAGGTATGGCACGCGAGGAAGCCGAAACAAGTGGTAGTACCACAGGATTGATATTTATTCTATGTTTCGTATTCGTTTATTTGTTGCTTAGTGCACAGTATGAAAGTTACATATTGCCACTTGCCGTATTGCTTTCTGTACCGTTCGGATTGCTTGGTAGCTTCCTCTTCGTAAATGGTTTCAGTGCTCTCGGAAGTATACCTGCATTGAAGATGATAATAGGTTCTATGTCAAACGACATATATATGCAGATTGCGCTTATCATGCTTATGGGATTGCTTGCCAAGAATGCCATCCTTATCGTTGAGTTTGCACTCGACCGTCGTAAGCAGGGCATGAGTATCGCTTGGGCGGCCGTTCTTGGTGCATCTGCCCGTTTGCGTCCTATCCTTATGACATCACTTGCCATGATTGTCGGACTTATTCCGCTTATGCTTGCAATGGGTGTAGGAGCTCATGGTAACCGTACTCTTGGTGCTTCTGCCATTGGTGGTATGTTGATAGGTATGATATTCCAGATATTCATAGTTCCTGTATTGTTTGTTGTTTTCCAGTGGCTTCAGGAAAAATTCAAGCCTATCGAGTGGGATAGCCTGGATGAAAGTGAGGTTGAGGCTGAAATCGAACAATATTCTCATACTAAATAATTAAGATTATAATGAAGAAACAAATCATATTGACAATGTGTGCAGCTGCTGCTTTGAGCAGTTGCCACATTTATAAAGCTTACGATCGTCCAGAGTCAATAGACGCTTCCGGTATATATAGAGATCCTGTATCGGCTACTGATACATTGGCTGCAGATACGGCCAATATGGGAAATCTTCCTTGGAAGGAAGTTTTTAAGGACGTAAAACTTCAGGCTCTTATAGAAGAAGGCCTTGCAAATAATGTTGACATGCAGGCAGCCGTTTTGCGTGTTAAGGAAGCTAAGGTTATGCTTACATCTGCCCGTTTGTCTTATCTGCCGTCAATCAATCTTGCTCCTCAGGGAACGATGACTACTATGGGAGGTAGTGATATGTCTAAAGCCTACCAGTTGCCTTTGGCTGCAAGTTGGGAAATCGACCTTTTCGGAAAAATTCTCAATGCCAAGAGAGGACAGCAGGCCATGTATCTACAGAGTCAGTATGCACAGCAGGCCGTACGTTCACAGATTATATGCGGTATAGCTAATGTATACTATACATTGCTGATGCTTGACCGTCAGGTAGAAATAACAACAGAAACAGCCGCTATTTATAAAGAGAATGTCCGTGCTATGGAAGCTATGAAATTGGCAGGATACGTTAATGAAGCAGCTGTTACACAGATGCGTGCTGCCAGTCATCAGGTTGAAGCTTCTTTACTCGATTTGAAACGTCAGGTTCGTGAGACAGAGAACTCATTGGCTGTACTTCTTGCAAAGGCTCCTCAAACTATTGAACGTGGAAGATTGGTCGATCAGGTTATGCCCGACGAACTTACGGCAGGGGTTCCATTGCAACTGTTGGAGAATCGTCCGGATGTTAAGATTGCCGAAATGACATTGGCCAGTGCATATTATACTACAAACCAGGCTCGTTCAGCTTTCTATCCAAGTATTAAAATCGGAGGTACTACAGGATGGACTTTCGATGAACTGCAGATAAACCCTGCGCAGTTTATGTTCCAGGCTTTAGCCTCTTTAACCCAGCCTATTTTCAATAACGGAAAGTTGGTTGCAAATCTGAAGGTTTCAAAGGCAGAAGAAGAAATTGCCCGTATGAACTACCAGCAGACTATTCTTGAAGCTGGTCAGGAAGTGAGCAATGCATTGTGTCTGTATGAAACTGCTGATAAAAAGCTTTTAGAAGACAAAGGTAGGGTAGAGCAGTTGCAAAAGGCTGTTACATACACCAAAGCCTTGTTCCAGAGTGCTGAGGCTACATATCTTGAGATTCTTACAGCGCAGCAGAATCTGCTGAGTGCAGAGTTGAGTGAGGTATCAGATAATTTCCAGCGTATACAGGCAGTAATCAATCTGTATAGTGCGCTTGGTGGTGGACGTGAATAATTAACCTTAAAACAGATAGACACATGATTAGTCCTTTAGCTTATGTTGATCCTTCTGCAAAGTTGGGCAACAATGTTACGGTACATCCATTTGCCTATATCGATAAGAATGTCGAGATAGGCGATAACAATGTAATAATGCCATATGCCAGCCTTATGAGCGGTACACGTATGGGCAATGGCAATACTGTATATCAGGGTGCTGTGGTAGCAGCTGTACCACAGGATTTCTGTTATACAGGCGAAGATACAATCGCCAGGATAGGTGATAACAATGTCATACGTGAAAATGCAGTTATCACCCGTGGAACACATCAGGGGCATGACACTATAATTGGCAATGGTAACTTCATTATGCAGGGAGTTCGTATCTCGCATGATGTGGAGATAGGAAATGAATGTATAATCGGCAATGGTTCTCAAGTTTCAGGCAATTGTAAGATTTTCGATCGTGCCATCCTCACATCAAATGTATTGATGCAGGGCAATACCCGCTTGGGAAGCTATTCCATTGTGCAGGGAGGCTGCCGTTTCACGAAGGATATACCTCCTTTTATAGTAGCGGCACACGAGCCTATATCATTCTACAGTATAAACACTCATGTATTGGAGCATGAAGGTTTTTCTGATACATTGATCAAGCATATAGCTCAAGCTTATAGAATACTTTATAAGGCAAATACATCACAACATGACGCATTGCTAAGAATAAAGGAACAAGTTCCAGGAAGCGAACAGATTGATATGATAATAGATTTTGTCGTTTCATCGAAACTTGGTATTATTCATTAATTGAAAAAATACAGCCGGTACTCCCTGTAATGAGGGTACCGGCATTTTTTTTATATGGATATAAAGATGTATATTTGCAACGTTTTTTATTCGTAGTATTATTCATGAGGAACAAGTTGCATTATACATTCTTTTTGGTGTTTTTGGTGACATTAGGACTTATACTTCTCCGCTACCTGCCCGATATAAAGATAGGCGAGAGAACATTAAGGAAGGTCGATTTGTTGTCTGATGTGCGTGGCGACGTATTTCAGGCAGATACAACACTAGCCGACACTTTACCTGTGTTGCCTGTCATAAAACCGGCTTTTATAGATTCATGTAAAAGTGGGATGGAATGTATTGAAGATTATTCAGATTCAACATCTCATGGAATGTCGCATTTCTATCAGGCATTATCAATGACAGGAAAAATGAATCGTCCTGTCAGAATAGCATATTTGGGCGATTCTTTTATCGAAGGCGATATACTCACTGCCGATTTACGTAATATGTTACAGAAAGAATTTGGAGGAAAAGGCGTAGGTTATGTTAGTGTAACCTCAAAGTTCCCCGGTTTCAGACCTACGGTAAAGCATAGTTTCTCCGGTTGGAAATCGCATTATGTAACAGACACAATAGGTTTTATACGCAGCAAACAGGATATTTCGAATACATATTCTTATGCATCGGCCGGAGCCTTTACCAGTCTTGAAGCTACCGGTAAATATGCATCTAATCTGGAATCATGTACATCGTCGTCAATATTCTATCTTACAGCCGATTCTTTACGTCTCTCTGCCAGTATAAATTCTGGTGCGGAACAAGAGTTTAGTGTAAAAGGAGATAGTTCTCTGCAATCGATAACAGTAAAAGGTGACATAAAATCGGTGAAATGGAGCATAAAGGATGCTTCTTCCGATGCACTGTTCTATGCCGTAACTATGGATTCTGACACAGGAGTGATACTCGATAATTTCAGTACACGTGGCAGTAGTGGCCAACAACTGTTGGGCATTCCATATTCCGTATTGAGGAAATACAATGAACTCCGCAAATACGATTTGTTGGTCGTTCAATACGGATTGAATGTAGCCTTCGAGGGAGGTTTGGATTATACCTATTACAAAGACGGAATGAAGTCTGTCATCTCTCACCTTAAGAAAGCTTTTCCCGAAACGTCCATATTGATTGTGAGCATTGGAGATAGGGAAACCAAGGATGAAAACGGAAATCTGAGAACAATGCCTGGTGTAAAAAGTCTTATAACAAGTCAGCAGATGCTTGCTGCCGAAACCGGAGTGGCATTCTGGAACCTTTATAATGCTATGGGAGGAGAAGGAAGTATGTCCAAATTAGTGAATACCAAACCGTCAATGGCCAATTATGATTATACACACATAAACTTCCGTGGAGGAAAACATATAGCCGCTTTGCTTTTTGAAGCAATAATGTATGGAAAGGAGCAATATGAGAAAAGAAAAGCATACGAGGCAGAATAACAGCCTTCGGTTAAAGTATATCATTATTCTTTGCATTACCATTTTGCAGGGATATACTGTACTGTCTGCACAAGACGTACTTCCCGTTAAAGCCAGACGGGATCATAACTCTGGTCCCGTATATTCAAGTGCGGCAATGGAGAAACTTATGAAATTCATTTCTGTTTCAAGTTCCATGCCATCTTACTTCAAGGATACTACAGAGAATGTTATAATCGACCCCACAGGTAGTCTTGATAGCTTTTGGGAGAAACTTTCCAATATGGAAAGTCCGGTAAGGATAGTTCATATTGGTGACTCTCATGTGCGTGGACATGTTTTTCCATATGTAATGCGTAAACTGCTGGAAGAAGATTTTGGTCATGAAGCCGTAATAGATTACAGCGTTAATTATAATACCACAGGATTGGCACAGGAAACCGGAAAAGCCGGAGTGGTTTATCATATACTGGGAGTAAACGGTGCCACATGTGAGTCTTTCAATAACCCGGAAAGAATAACAGAGATAACATCCCTTAACCCGGATCTGGTAATTATGTCTTTTGGAACAAACGAAGCTCATGGCAGAAATTACAGATCGGCCGAACATCGAATACAGATGATGAACCTTATCAAGGAATTGAAAAAAGGATGTATTAATTCAGAGTTTCTCATAACTACACCTCCCGGAGCATACGTCAGGTCTGGCAGAAGGAATAGAATAATAAATGTACGTACTCCCAAAGTTGTAGAAACTGAAAAGAATTTTGCCGCCGACAATAAATTGGCAGTTTGGGATCTATACGACGTGGTAGGGGGGGGGAAATTCGCATGTAAAAACTGGACATCGGCCGGCATGTATCAAAGAGATAAGATACATTTTACCCGCGAAGGTTATACACTTCAGGGGTTATTGTTACACGAAGCATTTATTAAAGCCTACAATGATTATGTTGCAACAAAAATTTATTGATTTACTCGGAAGCATAGGACTTGATTATAATAAAATATTGGATGTATTATCGTACGACTCCAGTCAGCCGCTGATATTCAGCAGTGGTCTGTTTGTTTTTCTTTTTCTGGCTTTCAGTCTTGTATACGTGGCCTTACGAAAACAGACAACAGCCCGGCTGTTGTTCGTATCTGTATTTTCTTATTATTTTTACTATAAAAGTAGCGGATTTTACTTTTTTCTGCTTGGAATTGTAACTGTTACCGATTTCTGTATAGCCAGAATAATGGAACATACTAAGGGTAATGTCAAGAGAAAAATGCTGGTCTTGCTAAGTCTCTTTGTAAATTTAGGGCTTTTGTGCTATTTCAAATACACCAATTTCTTTTATGAAATGCTTTCACCCCTATGGGGAGGCGATTTCAGCCCTTTGGATATATTCCTTCCTGTTGGAATATCCTTCTTCACATTCCAGTCTCTCAGTTACACAATAGACGTATATCGTGGCGATTTAAAGCCGTTGCACAATCTTCTCGATTATGTGTTCTATGTATCTTTTTTCCCGCAACTCGTAGCTGGACCTATCGTTCGTGCACGCGATTTCATACCCCAAATACGCCAGCCATTGTTTGTCAGCAATGAAATGTTCGGCCAGGGAGTATTTTTCATCCTTAGCGGTCTTTTCAAGAAAGCAGTGATATCGGACTATATAAGTGTAAATTTCGTAGAACGTATCTTTGAAAATCCGTCACTATATTCCGGCATTGAGAACCTGTTTGGAGTGTACGGTTACGCTCTTCAGATTTATTGCGATTTTTCAGGCTATAGTGATATGGCCATAGGCCTTGCGTTGCTTTTGGGCTTTAGATTTCCTATAAACTTCAATTCTCCTTATAAGGCGGACAGTGTGACCGATTTCTGGCACAGGTGGCATATATCATTGTCTACGTGGCTTAGAGACTATTTGTACATATCGTTGGGAGGAAACCGTAAAGGTAAGTTGCGCACTTACATCAATCTAATCCTTACCATGCTGCTTGGAGGCCTATGGCATGGTGCGTCATGGAACTTCATAGTCTGGGGCGGATTACAAGGTGCTGCTCTTGCAGTTCATAAATTTTTCCGTAGTCTGCTGAAGAGAGATAAGAGCTATAGAAGTACGGGCATACGTAAGTTCTTTGCCGTAATCATAACCTTCCATTTTGTATGTTTCTGCTGGATATTTTTCCGCAATACCACTTTCGAGGGCTCCATGTCAATGATAAACCAGATATTCACTTCTTTCCATCCTGAACTATTCGGACAGCTTGTTAGTGGCTATTGGAAAGTATTCCTGCTAATGGTAGTAGGATTCCTGCTTCACTGGTGTCCGGACAGATGGCAGAATTCATGCTCCGATATGGTAGTAAGAATGCCGTTGCCTGTACAGGCCATATTGGTTATAGCATTGATATTTATTGTCATTCAGGTAAAGAGCAGCGATATTCAGCCATTTATATATTTCCAGTTCTGACAAACAGACAAGCGGAGCAAAATCCTGTTATGGAAATTGCTCCGCTTGTCTGTCTATAATGTTTCGTTATCTGTTTTTATACATGTTTTCGTAATAATTCTGGTAGTCACCGCTTGTTACGTTTTTCACCCAATCCTGATTGTTCAGATACCATTCTATGGTTTTCACAATGCCATCTTCAAACTTGGTTTCAGGTGTCCATCCCAGTTCTTCCGAAATCTTTGTTGGGTCAATGGCATATCGCTGGTCATGTCCCAATCTGTCTTTTACATACGAAATTAGCGATTCGTTAATCCAGTCTATAGATATTTCACCGTTTTCGTCAAGTTCCTTTTTCTTCAGTATTTT
The DNA here is from genome assembly GCF_021531075.1 of Bacteroides caecigallinarum. Lineage (GTDB taxonomy): Bacteria > Bacteroidota > Bacteroidia > Bacteroidales > Bacteroidaceae > Phocaeicola > Phocaeicola caecigallinarum_B. The sequence continues at coordinate 37,774 of NZ_JADYTJ010000016.1, forward strand.
TCTTAACTCCGGTTTTTCCTCCATCATCTGGTGAATGGTGCTGATAGTCAGTTTTACTATATCTATATTTTTCTTTTCGTTATGACCACCTACGTTGTATACTTCGCCGCATCTTCCTTTATTAACCACCAGGTCAATAGCTTTGCAGTGGTCTTCCACATACAGCCAGTCTCTTACGTTCGAGCCGTCGCCATATACAGGAAGTCTTTTTCCCTCAAGAATGTTTTTGATGATAAGTGGTATAAGTTTTTCAGGGAAATGATATGGTCCGTAGTTGTTAGAGCATCTTGTTATTGTAACAGGCATTTTGTACGTATCGTGATATGCCATAACAATCATGTCAGCACTGGCTTTCGATGCGCTATATGGGCTATGCGGGCATAGTGGAGTAGTTTCGGTGAAATAACCGTCTTCTCCCAATGAACCGTAAACCTCGTCTGTAGACACCTGATGGAATCTTACGTCTTTTCTCCATGTAGGATATCCTGTTTCGTCTTTTCCTGTAACCCATGCACTTTTGGCTGCATCCATAAGGTTTTGTGTACCCAATATGTTTGTTTGCAAGAACAGTTGAGGATTTTCTATACTACGGTCTACGTGGCTTTCTGCTGCAAAATTTACTATACAGTCAAATTTATAATCAGCAAACAGACGTTCTATCAATTCACTGTCGCAAATATTACCTCTTACGAAGAAGCAACGTTCATTGTCTATGTCGTTGGCTATTGTTGCAAGGTTTCCTGCATATGTCAAGGCATCTAGTATTACTACCTTAATATCATCATGTTTTTTCAAGATGTATTTTATGTAATTAGAACCAATGAATCCTGCTGCTCCTGTGACTAAATACGTTTTCATAAAAAGTGTTTATAATTCGAGTGCAAATTTGGGAAAGATTTCTTTAACAGACAAATATTTTAGGGATTAATCTTGCAGTTCTATAACCTCCAGGTCAGAAAATTTACCACAGTCAATATTGAATCTCACTAAAGTTCTTACTGTGTGAAATCCGTATTTCCCCGCTGCTCCCGGATTTATATGTAGCAGTTCATAATCTTTGTCGTACTTCACTTTCAGTATGTGCGAATGTCCGCATATCAGCAAATCGGGTGTGGCAGAACTTATTATCTTTTTTACCTGCATATCGTACTTTCCGGGGTATCCTCCTATATGTTTTATCATTACATCAGCTCCCTCAAGTTCGAATCTGTTTATTTCCGGCAAAATCTTGCGTATATCTTGTCCGTCAATGTTTCCATACACTCCTCTGAATGTCCTGAACTTCATAAGTCTGTCCAAGACATCCATCGAACCTATGTCGCCTGCATGCCATATTTCGTCGCATTCTTCGAAATATTTCAGATACCTGTCGTCCCAATACCCATGTGTGTCCGACAATAGTCCTATTCTTTTCATCCTTGTGGATATTACTTCAGTAGTTCTGCTATTTTTGTCAGTATTTCCGGATTAGGGAGATCTTTTTTCTGAATAAGTAGATAAGCAAAGTTGTCTGCCAGTATTTCTTCAGGATTGATTATATATTGAGTGTTTTTTCCTATTTTTTCGTAGAAATCTTCAGCCTGCTCTATATCGTAAATCACGGTTTTTCCATCGTTTTGAACAGGTATAAGATTGTCATTCAGTGGTATAAGTCCCACACTCAAATAGTCGGATAAGCTTTTTTCAGGCGAAAAAGGTATCTTGGAATATATAATCATCGAACATTTCTGCTTATTGCCGTTTATTGTAAATTCGGCATAGCTGTCGTAAAGTTCAATATCCGGATTTGATATTCTTTTTTCTATGATATCAATAGGGAAGAACAGTTCTCTTTCAGTGACATTGAAGCCTATTACAGAGTAAACAGATTTTTTGAATTCCTTATTGCTTCTTGTTAAAAGATGAAATATTTCATGAGCCAAAATATATTCCAATTCTTCATTTGTAGCTTCATTTATGTATTTTTCTCCCAGTGCAATCCAGTTCTTTCTTGTGTACGCAGCAACATTCATTTCCTCTTTCATTGATGTTTTTACCAATATAACCTCCTGAGGATATTTTATTTTCAGTTTCTGCTTGTCTATTTTCGATTGTAATGACTTGAATGTAGCTGTAATTTTCTTTTTCTCCTCCTCGCTCCAGTTCAGGGTTTCGTTCATAGCCAGTCTTAGCAATTCTGATTTTCTACCGTCTTCTTTGCCAAGTCTGAGGTTTATGTCAAAACTGTTCAGTTTGTTTGTAAAGTTGTCAATGTCAGTAATAAGCATTTGTGCTTCTGCTCTTGTTGCAAATCGGAATGGAATTTTTTTCTGCGCAAATACATTTATTGAAAGACAACATAATATTACGGATAAAAGCCAGTGCGATATTCTCATAACTTTGGTGTTTTGATGGTTATTGTGTTTTTGTTTATAATTTCACTGTAAATTTAAACAAAAAAAGCCATCCATGATTATTCGGGTAAATCTTTTACGTTTTTTTTGTACAGATACGTAAAAGAAATCCGTATCATGGATGGCCTTCTGTATGAAAATCGTCTTATTCTTTATCTTTCAGTGCTGCAAAAATCTGCGCTTCCAGTTCTTCTGCCAGTTCAGGATTATCCTGTATGCATACTTTGGCTGCATCACGTCCCTGGCCTAGTTTTGTGTCGTTGTAGCTGTACCATGAACCGCTTTTCTTGATAATTCCAAGTTCGGCGCCAAGGTCTATTATTTCGCCACTCTTTGATATACCTTCGCCAAACATAATGTCGAACTCAGCTTTACGGAAAGGAGGAGCAACCTTGTTCTTTACTACCTTTACTCTTACCTGGTTACCAATTATTTCTTCACCATCCTTGAGCTGTGTTGCACGGCGGATATCAAGTCTTACGGAAGCATAGAACTTAAGAGCATTACCACCTGTTGTAGTTTCAGGGTTACCGAACATTACACCTATCTTTTCGCGCAACTGGTTGATAAAGATACATGTAGTGTTTGTTTTGTTGATGGTAGATGTAAGTTTTCTCAGTGCTTGCGACATAAGTCTTGCCTGCAGACCAACACGGTTGTCGCCCATATCGCCTTCTATTTCAGCTTTAGGAGTAAGAGCTGCAACTGAGTCGATGACAATGATGTCGATAGCCGACGAACGAATCAGCTGGTCGGCTATTTCAAGAGCCTGCTCGCCGTTGTCTGGCTGTGAGATAAGCAGATTGTCGATATCTACACCAAGTTTGGCAGCGTAGAAACGGTCGAAAGCGTGTTCTGCATCGATGAAAGCAGCTATACCGCCAGCTTTTTGAGCTTCAGCTATGGCATGTATTGCCAGAGTAGTCTTACCGGATGATTCAGGACCATAGATTTCTATGATACGTCCTTTAGGATAACCTCCCACGCCAAGTGCAGCGTTAAGTCCTATCGAACCGCTTGGTATAACTTCAACTTCTTCCACATGGTCATCACCCATTTTCATGATTGATCCTTTTCCGAAGTTCTTTTCTATCTTGTCCATAGCAGCCTGCAGTGCCTTCAGTTTTTCCGAGTTGTTAGGTTTTGAAGGACTGTCAATACCACCTTCAAATTCCAGTTCGTCTTTTTTTGCCATATTTCTTATTTATTTTATTATTTCAAAATCTGTGCAGCGTGGTCTTTTGTCTTCACTTCTTTAGGAGAAATGATTCTTTCAATCACACCTTCCTCGTTGATAATGAAAGTAGTACGGAACGTACCCATATACTTCTTTCCACACATGCTCTTTTCTCCCCAAACACCGAATTCCTGAACCAGTTTATGTTCTGTATCGGCAATGATGGTGAAAGGCAGACTGTTCTTATCAATGAATTTCTGGTGCGATTTTGCATCCTGTATGCTTGCACCTATTATTTCGTATCCTGCATTTTGCAGAGTTTCGTAGTTGTCGCGCAAATTGCATGCCTGTGCGGTACATCCGCTAGTCATGTCTTTAGGATAGAAGTAAAGTACTACTTTCTTTCCTTTATAATTACTCAGGCGTATTTCTTCGCCTTTTTCGTTCAGTCCCAAAAAATCGGGTGCTTTGTCTCCTACATTCATAATATTAAGTCTTTTATTAGTTACCAAGTTTACAAGATGACAAGTTGACAAGGCTGTCCACGCTGATGGAAACCTTGTCAACTCGTAACTGTAACCTTGTTATTACTTAAATTTCTAATGTAATAAAGTAATATCAGTCAACAAGTTGACTTAGAAGGTAAAGGTAAAATGTCAAACAGTATTATACAATTTATTTACTAACTATTGAACTTTACATACTGAAGACCACCTTTAGGTGGAATGATACCTTCTTTATTACTTTTATATCACAAGATTTGCACTTGCGAAACTTATGTTTTTATTAAAGTTCCAAATCTCCGTCGAACACTTCATGCCAAGGCAATCCGTACATGTTCAATGCTTCCATAAATGGATCCGGATCAAATTCTTCCACGTTCCAAACTCCCGGACGTTTCCACAATCCTTTCAGGAACATCATAGCTCCAATCATTGCCGGAACACCTGTAGTGTAGCTTACTCCCTGCATACCTGTTTCCTTATAGGCTTCCTGATGAGAGCAGTTGTTGTAAACGTAGTATGTACGTTCTTTTCCGTCTTTCACACCACGTATGCGGCAACCGATAGATGTTTCACCCTCGTAGTTTTCGCCTAGATCCTGTGGATTAGGCAATACAGCTTTCAGGAATTGCAGAGGCACGATTTCCATTCCGTTGTAGTTGATAGGCTCGATGCTTGCCATACCTATGTTCTGTATCACTCTCAAGTGAGTCAGGTATTCCTGACCGAATGTCATCCAGAAACGTGCACGTTTGATGGTAGGGAAGTTCTTTACCAATGATTCAAGCTCTTCGTGATAAAGCAGGTATGAATCGCGCGGACCGATGTTTGGATAAGTCAAATCCTTGTGGAATTCCAGAGGTTTTGTAGTTACCCATTTACCGTCTTCCCAGTAACGTCCGTTCTGAGTGATTTCGCGGATATTTATTTCAGGGTTGAAGTTTGTTGCAAAAGCCTTGTGGTGGTTTCCTGCGTTGCAGTCCACTATATCAAGATAGTGCATTTCGTCGAAATGATGTTTTGCTGCATATGCAGTATACACACCGCTCACTCCCGGGTCGAATCCACATCCGAGGATGGCAGTCAGACCTGCATCTTCGAAACGTTTCTTGTAAGCCCACTGCCAGCTATATTCGAAATGAGCTTCGTCTTTAGGCTCATAGTTGGCTGTATCAAGATAGTTCACACCAGCCTGCAAGCAAGCTTCCATGATGGTAAGATCCTGATAAGGAAGAGCTACGTTAATAACGATTTCGGGTTTAAAACTGTTGAATAAAGCCACCAGTTCGGCCACATTGTCTGCATCTACCTTAGCGGTTTTGATGTTTGGGTTACCGATTGCTTTTACAATCGCGTCACATTTTGACTGGGTGCGGCTAGCAATCATTACTTCTGTAAATACTTCAGGATGCTGAGCCACCTTGTGTGCAACAACGGTTCCTACACCGCCTGCACCGATAATCAATACTTTACTCATTTAACTTATTAATGTGAAATTTTAATTCCCGGTAAACGTTACCGTTCAATATGCAAAGATAAGACTTTTTTCAAAACTGCATGCAGTATTGCTTAAATATCACATTTTTTATATTAGAACAGAATAATGGATACTATTGTTTGTTACTTTTGCGTGAACAATGGACTATTGCTTTTGTTATTGTAAGTAAGAAAAAACAAAAAAAGGGAAACAGTATGAAGAAAACATTAATCAGTGCTGCCGCTTTCGTGGCAGTTGTATTATCATCATGTGGAACAACAGGCAAATCTGTAGATATAGCAGGCGAATGGAATGTTGTATCAGTTGAAGGCCAGGAAGTAAAAGGCAATCCTTATATAGGCTTTGATATGGAAGAAGGACGTTTGTACGGCAATGCCGGATGCAACCGTATTATGGGTGGTGTAGAGTTGGACTCTATCAATCCGGGTAAGATAGGTTTCACTGGAGTAGCATCTACACGTATGATGTGTCCTGACATGGAAACCGAACAGAAAGTTCTTGAGGCTTTGCACGAAGTGGCAGGATATAAGGCTTCGGCTACTGGGGTTGAACTGACAGACAAAGACGGTAATGTAGTTATGTCGCTCGAGAAGAGAGAAGCACCAGCTGTGTCGGTGAATGACATTAATGGCAAATGGAATATAACCAGAGTGGAAGGTTGGGATGTCGAAGTAGCCGACAAGGTTCCGTTCCTTTCATTTAATGTTGCCGAAAATGCAGTACATGGCAATGGAGGATGCAATATTATCAACGGTTCATTCTCTCAGGAGGATGGCAATGCTTCATCTTTGAAGTTCGGTCAGATGATTTCTACTATGATGGCAGGTCCTGGAATGGAGACAGAACGCAAGGTTCTTGCTGCAATGAATAAAGTTGTTTCATTCGTTTTGAACGAGGACGGAACATTGTCGCTTATGGATGCCGGCAATACTGAAGTCCTACAGTTGGTCAAGAGCGAAAACGAAACAGTGTCAGAATAAGGTTTGAAACAACTAAAAAAAACGCGGGCAAATTTAAGGTAAAATTTGCCCGCGTTTTACTTTAAATTTGCCCGCGTTTTACTTTAAATTTGCCCGCGTTTTTTTATGCTTTGCTTAGCGGTTAAAGTGTACTGAATTTAGTTGTCAGTTTGTGTTTTAATTCCTGACCAAGTTGACTGGTTTATATTTATTTATATAATCCCTCACTATTTATTACCTCATATACCGAAGGATGCAAGAAATAACGTACATCTTTTCCTTGAGCAATACTTTCGCGGATAAAGGTGGAGCTTACTTCTATTAAAGGGGTATCAACAGCCTGTACGTTATGAGGTAGAGATTCAGTGTTTATTTCATAACCTAAACGCGGATATATTAGGATGTGATGGCGTGATATTATTTCTTCCGGTGATTTCCAACGGTCGAAAGCGGCCCAGTTGTCTGCTCCTATAATAAGATAGAAATTCCTGTCAGAAAATGTTTCGGACAGTTTGTTGAGTGTGGTTACTGTATACGATGGTTTTGGAAGATTGAACTCAAAGTCGGAAGCATGGAAGTGCGGATATCCTTCAATGGCTGCTTTTACCAGCTTCAAGCGCATACTGTCGTCAAGCAATGTCTGGTTTTGCTTGAAAGGATTCTGAGGCGATATAAGAAACCACACTTCGTCAATGTATCCGTTCTCGCACAGATAATTAGCCAATGCCAGATGTCCTATATGGATAGGGTTGAACGAGCCACCGAAAATACCTGTCCTTAGCTTTTTTTCTTCCATAATTTATAGTTTACCACTTGCCATGCAGCAACCAGTATCATTGCTGTGGCTATGATGTATTCTTCTTTAGCTACTGCCACAATGCCTACTGCCAAAGCGGCAAAACCGATGATGATGGTAAGAATCATCATCAGTTTCATTATTTTTTTCGGATTTCTTGCCATTTTACTTTTTCAGGAAATTACTGATGGTTTCAAGTGCTTCGGCTTGCGCTTTTTCAAGTTGGTCGTTTACTATCACTACGTCAAATTTATCGGCATAGCTTAATTCAAACTCAGCTTTGGCTATACGGTTTTCTATCACTTCAGGAGTGTCTGTGCCGCGTCCGTTAAGACGTTTGCGAAGCTCTTCCACAGAAGGAGGCTGGATAAATACTGATAGTGCACGTTCGCCATAGAATTTCTTTATATTGCATCCGCCCACTACGTCTACGTCGAATATCACATTCTGACCTTCCGATAGCTGTTTTTCCACTTGCGATTTCAATGTTCCATAGAAACGGTCTGTATATACTTCTTCGTATTCCAGAAATTCTCCATTTGCTATTTTCTGTCTGAACTCTTCTGGAGTGAGGAAAAAATACTCCACACCGTTCTGCTCTGTTCCTCGTGGAGGACGGCTTGTCGCAGATATTGAGAATGCAAGATTAAGATTCTGCTTTAGAAGATAGTTTATGATGGTTGATTTGCCTGAACCCGAAGGTGCAGAAAATATGATAAGTTTTCCCATAGTTACATTACGTTTAATACCTGTTCCTTGATTTGTTCCAGCTCGTCTTTCATCTGCACTACTATGTTTTGCATTTCTGCATGGTTCGATTTGCTTCCTGTGGTGTTTATCTCGCGACCCATCTCCTGTGCAATGAAACCAAGCTTTTTACCTTGACCGTGTCCGCCTGCCATAGTTTCACGGAAATATTTCAGATGGTTGGTAAGGCGTTGCTTTTCTTCATTTATGTCAAGTTTTTCGATGTAATATATCAGTTCCTGTTCCAGACGGTTCTTGTCGTAGTCCACACTTATTGTCTTTTCCAGTGCATCGGTGATTCTTTCTTTGATGCGTGCCACTCTTTCTTTTTCGAATGGTTCGATGGATGCAAGCAGGCGTTCAATATTGTCTATCTTTTCGTTGAACTTCTTTTCCAGAGCTGCACCTTCCTGTTTGCGGAAGTTTACCAGTGCATTTATGGCTTCTTCCACAGCTCCTTTTGCTACTTCCCATTCTTCGTCTTCCAATGTCTGCATATCAACTTTTGTCAGTACATCGGGCATACGGAGTAGGGTGGCAAACCAGTCGGAAGGTAATGGAATATTGCAGGTTTCGGAAATATTCTTGATTTGAGTGTAATAGTTTTGGAGGAGTGCGGCATTGATAGGTGTGGCTGCATCTGATGCTTCTTTTTCAATCCACAGGCTGAAATCAACTTTACCGCGTTCAAGACTTTTTGAAATCATATTTCGGATTTCCATTTCTTTTTCTCTGTACAGAGGGGCTATTCTGGCTGAGACGTCGAGAGCCTTGCTGTTGAGTGATTTTATTTCTACGACAATTTTCTTATCGTTGTAAGTAACGGTTGATTTTCCGTAACCGGTCATTGATTGTATCATAACAAATTCTATTTTTTTGCAAAAGTAAGGAAAAGTGAGGAAATTATAGAAAAGGAGTGGGATAAAAAGTGTATATTTGCAGACAATAATGTATTAAAAGTAAACTATGTCGTGCATTTTACATATTGAAACGTCTACAGAAGTTTGTTCCGTATCAGTAAGTCAGGACGGAGCTTCTATTTTTACTAAAGAGGATTTTAACGGACCGTCGCATGCAACAGTGCTTGGCGTGTATGTTGACGAGGCTTTGTCGTTTGTCGATAATCATGCTATTCCGCTTGATGCGGTAGCTGTCAGTTGTGGACCAGGTTCGTACACCGGTTTGCGTATAGGTGTTTCTATGGCAAAAGGAATATGCTATGGCAGGAATATTCCTCTGATAGGAATTCCTACACCAGAGGTTATGTGTGTTCCTGTGTTACTCAATCATGATTTGCCTGACGATGCTTTGTTGTGTCCGATGATAGACGCACGCCGTATGGAAGTTTATGCTGCTATTTACGACCGTTCTCTGAAGGTGTGCCGTGAGATTGGTGCTGACATAATAGATGAAAACTCTTATAAGGAATTCCTTGATGAACATCCTGTGTATTTCTTTGGCAATGGAGCCGCAAAATGTCGTGAAAAGATTACGCATCCCAACGCTCATTTTATAGAGGATATTCATCCGTTGGCAAAATGGATGTTCCCATTGGCTGAAAAGGCTGTGGCAAAAGAAGACTATAAGGATGTGGCTTATTTCGAGCCGTTCTATCTGAAGGAGTTTGTAGCTTCTACTCCTAAAAAACTACTTTGATAAACAAAAACAGGAATATATGGAATATAATACCCAGCAAAGACGTCTTCCTCTACCGGAATATGGAAGAAGTGTACAGAATATGGTAGACCATGCTCTAACAATAGAGGATAGGGAGGAAAGACAAATCTGTGCAAACACTATAATCAAGATAATGAAAGGAATGTTCCCTCAGCTAAAGGATAATGCTGAATTAAATCAAAGACTATGGGACCATTTGGCTATAATGTCTGATTTTAAGCTGGATATAGACTATCCGGTTGAGATTGTGAAGAAAGAAAGCCTTAATGTAAAACCTGAAAGGATTCCTTATCCGCAATCTAAACTTAAATACAGACATTATGGACGTTTTGTGCAGGATCTGATAAATGTTGCTGCAGGATATGAAGAAGGCGAGGAAAAAAGACAACTTATAAATCTTATTGCCAATCAGATGAAAAAGGATTATCAGAATTGGAATAAGGATGGAGTTGACAATCAGAGAATAATTGATGATTTATGCGAGTTGTCCGACGGTAGGATTAAAATAACTGTAGACGATGTGAAAATGGTAGACCATAAGGTGTTTACCCAGCGTCGCCGTCAGACTAACAACAATAATAATCAGCAGAAGCGTAAACAATAGTTTTTTAGTTCTTGAGTTTTTTAGTTCTTAAGTTTGCTGATGATAACAAACTTACAAACTTACAAACTCACAAACTTACAGACAAAGTATGAGTTCATTTGTAATAGAAGGCGGACATAAACTTCATGGAGAAATAACTCCACAGGGAGCCAAAAATGAAGTGTTGCAGATTTTGTGTGCTACGTTGCTCACAGCTGAAGAGGTTACAGTTCATAATATACCTAACATACTGGATGTTAACAATCTTATCCAGCTTATCAGCGATATGGGGGTAAAGGTGTCTAAGCTTAATGCCGATACTTATACGTTCAAGGCTGATAATGTGAACTTGTCATATCTGGAAAGTGAGGAATTTCTGTTAAGATGTTCCAAACTGCGTGGATCTGTAATGCTGGTCGGCCCTTTGTTGTCGCGCTTTGGTAAGGCCATGATTTCAAAACCAGGAGGTGACAAAATAGGACGCAGACGTTTGGATACCCACTTTATAGGTGTACAAAAACTTGGTGCATCTTTTGATTACGATGCAGAACGTGGTGTTTATACTTTGTCTGCTGATAAGCTGAAAGGTACATATATGTTGCTTGATGAGGCTTCGGTAACAGGTACTGCCAATATCGTTATGGCTGCTGTTCTGGCCGAAGGAACTACTACTATATATAATGCAGCGTGCGAACCTTACTTGCAGCAATTATGCAAGATGCTTAATAGGATGGGAGCCAAGATATCAGGTATAGCTTCTAATCTTCTCACTATTGAAGGAGTGAAAGAATTGAAGGGCTGTACACATACAGTATTGCCAGACATGATTGAAGTCGGCAGCTTCATAGCTATGGCAGCCATGACACGAAGTGAGATTACAATAAAGAATGTCTCTTATGAAAATCTAGGTATAATACCCGACAGTTTCCGTCGTTTGGGAATAAAAATAGAACAGAGAGGTGATGATATCTATGTACCTCAGCAGGAACATTATGAAATAGAATCGTTTATTGATGGTTCTATCATGACGATAGCGGATGCTCCGTGGCCGGGGTTGACGCCGGACTTGCTCAGTGTAATCCTTGTAGTGGCTACACAGGCAAAGGGTAGTGTGCTTATTCACCAGAAAATGTTTGAGAGCAGACTATTCTTCGTAGACAAACTGATAGATATGGGTGCACAGATTATATTATGCGACCCTCATAGAGCTGTAGTAATAGGTCATGACCATAATTTCTGTCTCAGAGGCGGAAACATGACATCGCCTGATATACGTGCCGGTATTGCATTGCTTATAGCTGCGTTGGGAGCCGAAGGAACAAGCAGGATACATAATATAGAACAGATAGACAGAGGGTATCAGAACATAGAACAGCGTCTGACTGCACTTGGAGCACGTATAACCAGAATCTGAGAATTGGTTTTTTTGTTTTTAGTTCTTAAGTATGTTAGCGTTTGCACCAGCCAACTTAAAAACTCAAAAACTTACAAACTTAAAAACTCACAATAGAAATGATAAAGAAAGAGGAAGTATATAAAATAGGAGTAATAAACAAGCCGCACGGTGTGAAGGGAGAAGTGTCATTTACTTTCACAGATGATATTTTCGACCGTGTGGATTGTGATTATCTTATATTGCTCATGGATGGAATTCTTGTTCCGTTCTTTATTGAAGAGTATCGTTTCCGCTCTGATAATTCTGCACTGGTTAAATTTGAGGATATAGACACTGCCGAAAAGGCCAGAATGTTTACCAATGTTGAGGTTTTCTTCCCAGTGAAATATGTGGAAGAGCAGGATGAAGTAACGTCTTGGAATTATTTTGTGGGATTTACTGTAGATGATGTAAATCATGGAACACTTGGGGTAATCACTGACGTTGACGATACTACAATGAATGTGCTGTTTGTTATAGAAGCAGAGGATGGAAATGAAGTGTTGCTTCCTGCACACGAAGAGTTTATCCTTGATATAGACCATAAAAAGAAACGTGTCAAGGTAAATATTCCTGAAGGACTGTTGGAATAAAGACTGATGAGTATGAGAAAGAAAGGACGTAAAGCATTTTGGCATAATATCAAGTTTAAATATAAACTTACTATTATCAACGAAAACACGTTGGAAGAAGTCGTTGGGATACATGTATCCAAACTGAATGGTCTTTCAGTCCTTTTGTTTGCTTGTACCATAATATTCATTGTTGCAGCATCTATTATTGCTTTTACTCCATTACGTAACTATTTGCCGGGATATATGAATTCGGAAGTGCGCGAAATGGTGGTTTCGAATGCACTCCGTGCTGATTCATTAAGGCTGGCGTTGGAAAGGCAGAACAGATACATAATGAATATTCAGGATATTTTCAGCGGTAAGATTCAGGTAGATACGGTTCAGTCCATAGATTCTCTGACAAATATAAGGGCAGAGCAACTTATGGAGCGAACTAAAGAGGAAGAAGAATTCCGTCAGCAGTACGAGCAGAAAGAAAGATATAATCTTCGTGAAATAGATAATAAAAATGCTGTATCAGGTCTGATATTCTTTAAGCCGGTAAATGGAGTTATGGAAGTGAATTTTGATCCTGATAAAAAACACTATGGAATAGATATACTTACCAAACAAAACGAAAACATAGTGTCTGTATTGGATGGAACTGTTGTAATGGCAACATATACTGTGAATGACGGTTACGTGATACAGGTTCAGCATTCTCAAAATTTTATCAGTATATATAAAAACTGTGGTTCATTGATGAAAGGACCGGGCGACAAAGTGAAAGGTGGAGACGTGATAGCACTAGCCGGAAAAGGTAATGATACTCAGAAAGGACCTTTTTTGCACTTTGAACTTTGGCGTAGGGGAACACCAATAAATCCTGGAAATTATGTAGTATTCTAAAGTTATGAAGAAACAGATAGCTATTTTAGGGTCTACGGGTTCTATCGGAACTCAGGCTTTACAAGTGATAGAGGAACATCCTGACTTATATGAAGTTTATGCTCTTACAGCAAACAATAGAGTGGATAAACTTATAGAACAGGCCAGAAAGTTTCAACCGGAGGCAGTGGTTATTGCCAATGAAGACAAGTATCAGCAACTCAAAGATGCGCTTGCAGACTTGCCTATAAAGGTATATGCAGGTTCGGAAGCTTTGTGTGAAATAGTCGAGTCGGGTCCTGTTAATATAGTTTTGACTGCAATGGTGGGATATGCGGGGTTGAAACCAACCATTAACGCAATCAGGGCAGGAAAGACAATTGCATTGGCAAATAAGGAAACTCTGGTAGTAGCAGGTGAACTTATTACTGACTTGGCCAGACAGTACAGAACACCTATTTTGCCGGTTGATTCTGAACATTCAGCTATTTTCCAGTGTCTGGAGATGAATAATCCGGTAAGCAAAGTAATTCTTACGGCTTCTGGAGGTCCTTTCCGTACATTCAGTATGGAACAGTTGGCTACTGTAACAAAGGAACAGGCTTTGAAACATCCTAACTGGAGTATGGGTGCGAAAATTACAATTGATTCTGCTTCTATGATGAACAAGGGATTCGAGGTTATAGAAGCAAAATGGTTATTTGGAGTTAAACCGGAACAGATTGAAGTGGTGGTTCATCCACAGTCTGTAATACATTCTATGGTGGAATATGTAGATGGTGCTGTAAAAGCTCAGCTTGGTGTTCCGGATATGCGCTTGCCTATACAGTATGCTTTCTCGTATCCAAAGCGTGAAACATTGTCAGGCGAACGTCTGGATTTTATGAAATGCAGCACTCTTACATTCGAAAAACCTGATACCAAGCGTTTCAGGAACCTTACATTTGCTTACGATGCCATGAACCGTGGTGGTAATATGGCTTGCATATTGAATGCTGCTAATGAAGTTGTTGTAGCTGCTTTCCTTAAAGATCAGATATCTTTCCTGGGAATGAGTGATGTAATCGAGAAAACTATGAGCAAGGTTACGTTTATCAGTAATCCTACATATAATGACTATGTAGAAACAGATGCTATTGCGCGTCGTATTGCAGCAGAACTGGTGATTAATTCCGGTTTTTAAATTATTAATCTAAAAAAACAAAGTAGAAAAACAGATGGAGACATTTTTAATCCGTGCCCTTCAGTTGGTGCTGAGTTTGTCAATTTTGGTTATAGTACACGAAGGGGGACACTTCTTTTTTGCACGTTTATTCAAAATCAGGGTAGAGAAGTTTTATATATTTTTCGATCCTTGGTTTTCTTTATTCAAGTTTAAGCCTAAAAATTCCGATACAGAATATGGTGTAGGATGGTTGCCATTGGGAGGTTACTGTAAGATATCTGGTATGATTGACGAATCAATGGATACTGAACAGATGAAACAGCCTGCCCAGCCTTGGGAATTCCGTTCCAAACCGGCATGGCAACGACTTCTGGTTATGATAGGCGGTGTCTTGATGAACTTTATTCTTGCTCTGTTCATTTATTCCATGATTCTTTTTACATGGGGCGACAAGTATATCGCATTAAAGGACATGAGCTATGGACTGAAGTTTAATGAAACAGCCCAGGAAATAGGTCTTCGCGATGGTGATATACTTTTAAGTGCGGATGGAAAGGAACTCGACCGTTTCGGTGTGGATATGATGCGTGATATGGTTGAGGCTAATGAAGTAAAAGTGCTGCGTGATGGGGAAACTGTCAGTATTAAAATGCCTGAATTGAGTCTTTTGGATGTAGCGCAGCAGGACCCTATGTTTGTGGATGTTTTCTATCCAAATGTGGTTGATTCTGTGTATGCTGGCGGAGGTTTTGCAAATGCCGGTATACAGAAAGGCGATTCGCTTATATCTGTCAATGGTAAAAGTATTAATTCCTGGAATGATTTCCAAAATCAAATGGCTGATTTGAAACTGAGAGCTGAAGTGGCTGAAAAGCCTACAGCAGAGTTTACTTTGGTATATTCGCGTGCAGGAGTCAGAGATACTGTTAGTGTGACAACAGACGAGCAGTTCAAGGTAGCTGCCATAGGTGGGGTATTGAATTATACTCCAACGGTACGTACATTCGGATTTTTTGAATCTTTCCCTGCAGGTATTACATTGGGAGTTAATACTTTAAAAGGATATGTAAACGATCTTAAGTATGTATTTACTAAAGAAGGTGCTAAAAGTGTTGGTGGGTTCGTAACAATAGGAAGCATCTTCCCTAAGGTTTGGGACTGGCAGCGTTTCTGGTCTATGACTGCTTTCTTGTCAATCATTCTGGCATTTATGAACATATTGCCAATACCGGCTCTTGACGGAGGACATGTTCTTTTCCTTATTTATGAGATTGTAGCCCGTCGCAAACCAAGTGATAAGTTCCTTGAATATGCACAAATGGTGGGTATGTTCCTACTTTTTGCTTTGCTCATATGGGCTAATTTCAACGATGTGCTTAGATTCCTGTTATAATTAAATACTTGTTTATGAAGAGAGTTTTATTTTCTGCAATATTGAGCGGTATTATGTTTTCTGCCACTATGTCTGTGGCTCAGGAAAGATTGCCAGAGTATTTGCAGGCAGAAAAGTTTACGGAAAGCAAGCTTAAGAATATGCTGTTTTCCACTATGGTGGACCCTCACTGGTTTCAGAACGGAAAAGGGTTTTGGTATGAATATAAAACGTCTGAAGGTACTTTCTGGTATGTTGTAAATCCTTCACAGAAAAAGAAAGAACAGCTTTTCGACAGAGATAAACTTGCTGCCCAGCTTACGGAAATACTACAGGATCCGTTCGAGGCAAGGCAATTGCCAGTGAAGAACCTGAAGGCTGATGCAGATGGAAAGACTTTCACTTTTGAAGTTGTATCGTCACAGGACGAAAAACAGGATAAGGACAAAAAGAAGAAAGCAGAAAAGAAAGTATTTTATTTCTCGTATGACTTTCCTTCAAAAAAACTGACGCATCTTGCAGACAAGGAAAAAGAACCAAAGAAACTTGACTGGGCATCTGTTTCTCCTGATGGACAGTCTGTGGTATATGCCAAAGACTGCAATCTCTATCGCATGAGTATTGCCGATTATCGTAAGGCACAAAAGGATGAGAAGGACAGTACAATAGTGGAAATTCAGCTTACCACCGATGGTATGCCGGATTTTGGTTATGGTATTCCATATAGTTTGCTTAATACTGACACTTTGTGTAATGGAAAGCGACGCAAAGCATGGGGATGCTGGTCGCCAGACTCAAAGCATTTTGTGACAATTGTTTCTGATGACAGAGCTGTAAAACCTTTGTGGGTAATAAACTCAATAGCAGAGCCACGTCCTACACTTGAAACATACAAGTATCAGATGCCGGGAGAGATGGAAGCACCAGAGGAACATCTTTATATCTTCGATATGACATCGAACACACGTAAGGAAATAAAAGTGTCGGCATGGAAGAACCAGTGGCTTGGGTTGGAACATAAGCCTATGGAGAAAAAACAGAGAGATATGGAGTTCCGTCCTTCTGTGTGGCAGGGCGACAACAATCGTTTCTTTGTGACCAGATACAGCAGAGACCTTCATCGTATAGACGTTTGTACATATACAGTAGGCGAGGATTCCATTGTTCCGATTGTGAAGGAACGTATGAATACATATCAGGAAACTCGTCCTATACACGTCATAAATGGAGGTAAGGAATTTATCCAGTGGAGCGAACGTGACGGTTGGGCACATCTTTATCTTTACGATGATAAGGGAAATCTTAAAAACAGAATAACCGAAGGACCTTGGCACGTAGAGCAGGTATTGAAGATTGACGAAGCTACACGTACGGTATATTTCCTTGCAAATGCTAAGGAGAAAGATGAAAACCCTTATTATGAACATTTGTATAAAGTAAACGTAAATGGTAGCGGATTGACCAGACTTACGAAAGGGGATTATTTCCATCAGATTTCATTATCAGATGATGCGCAGTTTGCTGTCGACAATTTCTCACGTGTGAATACAGTGCCATGTGCAGATTTGATTGACAGAAACGGAAATAAGGTAATGACAATTCAGGAAAGTGATTTCTCAAATCTTAAGGCTGCTGGATATAAATTCCCGGAACTTTTCAAGGTTAAGGCTGCAGATGGTGTGACCGATCTTTACGGAGTGATGTACAAGCCATATGATTTCGACTCTACAAAGGTTTATCCTATTATAGACTATGTATATCCAGGTCCACAGGTTGAGGCTGTATATTATCCGTTTACCCGTATGAGTGTCCGTACAGACCGTCTGGCACAAGCCGGATTTATAGTAATATCAGTAGGTCAGAGAGGTGGACACCCAAGCCGTTCAAAATGGTATCATAATTACGGTTACGGCAATATGCGTGACTATCCGTTGGCCGATCATAAGGCTGCAGTGGAACAGCTTGCTGCGCGACATAAATATATAGATATAAATAAGGTTGGTATCCACGGACATTCCGGTGGAGGTTTTATGTCGACAGCTGCCATATGTCAGTATCCTGATTTCTATAAGGCTGCCGTTTCTTGTGCTGGAAATCATGATAACCGTATTTATAACCGCTGGTGGAGTGAAACCCATCATGGAGTGAAAGAAACTATTTCAGAGAAAGGCGATACTACGTTTGTATACAAGATAGCTACAAATCCTGAAATAGTGAAACAGCTGAAAGGTCACCTTTTACTGGTACATGGCGATATAGACAATAACGTACATCCGGCAAATACCACGCGTGTGGTTAATGCACTGATTAGGGCAGGCAAGCGTTTCGATATGCTTTATCTCCCGGGCCAGCGCCACGGATTTGGAGATATGAATGAATATTTCTATTGGAGATTGGTAGATTATTTCTCGGAACACTTGAAAGGTAAGAAAGAATCATCTGTTGATATACCAAAGAGGTAGAATACCAATAAAAAAAGTTCAGGTTGCCCCGGTAGGAGCAACCTGAACTTTTTTTATTGGTATATTTTAATTA
>NZ_JADYTJ010000144.1 GCF_021531075.1 Bacteroides caecigallinarum
CGGGCATGATACCTTTTACCGGATCTGTCCGAAAAAGCCGGATGGCTGAATACAAGAAACAGGAAGCCGCTTATGAGCAGACATTCCGAGACGGGAAATGCACCTTCGGTGACATGAACTACAAACGCCACCGTGACGTGCGGTATTCGAATGAATATCCTGCCGGATGCAGGTGCCCTCATTGCGGTACTTTCTGGATTGACTGAAAAAACATTTACCAACAAATAAATTCAAACGATATGAAAATCTGCTGTTCACAAGAGCATTACGACAAGGTCGTACAGTATGCAAAATCCATCAATGACAAGACACTGGAAAACTGTCTTGAACGTCTCAAACAATGGGAGAAAAACGAGAACCGTCCATGCGAAATCGAACTCTATTACGACCATGCGCCGTATTCGTTCGGATTCTGCGAACGTTATCCGGACGGGAATACAGGCATTGTCGGAGGACTGCTGTATCATGGAAATCCGGACGAATCCTTTGCCGTCATCATGGAACGTTTCCACGGATGGAGCATACATACCTGACATATATGCGACAGTCTGTATTGGGGAGCCTCATGCAATATGGGGTTCCCTTTTTTTATGCCGGAGACATGATGACAGCATCCTCATTTCTTGCTGCAAAAATAGCTGTTTGCCGCGCAACTCCCGCAAGGCGGCCCTGCCGGGCTGGTTGTCTGGAAAAAAATCATCCTCGCTTCGCTCCGGTATTTTTT
>NZ_JADYTJ010000145.1 GCF_021531075.1 Bacteroides caecigallinarum
TTTTGTCTGTCATCTTCTGATTTTTGATTTTAGCACACATTTTCTTTATATTAAAAGCAATGGCAAAGAAGGCAAAGTCCATTGTGACCTTGTCTTTTCCAAAATGCCTGAACCTTTTGTATCCCATGTCGTATTTTATTTGTCCAAAGACAGCTTCAGGTTCTATGCATCTTTGCCTTCTATGTTTTATGCCTTTCTCTGAGGTAAGTCTTTCACGCGCTTTTTGTTTATATTCTTTCAGCCTGTGATTGACTTCTATGGTACGTCTTTGTGATTTTGATCTGAAACACATACATCTGAGAGGACATCCCTCACATCTTGCAACACTATAGGCGATACTTTCTGTAACATATCCACTTTCAGTTCTAGAATGCCGTACACCTGTCCGCTCCATGTGTTGCCCCATGGGACAAACATAATAGTCTTTCTCCTTGTTATAATACAGGTTTTCCTGTTTGAAAGGATTTGTCACATATTTGTCTGCTCTCTGCTCCTTATGAAAGAAATTGTACTTGACATATGCCTCTATTCCGTTTTCGTCCATAAAGCGATAGTTCTCTTCCGAACCATAACCGGAATCGGTAACATCTTCTAATGGGAAACGGTTGTAACGTTCATGAAACGAATTTTCGAACGGGATCAATGTAAGAGTGTCTGTAGGATTTGGGAAGAGTCCAAAATCGAGCATAAACTGGTTTTCGGTTCCGATTTGTAGGTTATATC
>NZ_JADYTJ010000146.1 GCF_021531075.1 Bacteroides caecigallinarum
GGTAATAAAGCTATTATACCTACTCCTATCAATAATGTTCCAAAGCATCCTTTAGAAGAAGCGTCTTTAGTGTTACGTGAGATTAAATACCCAATAGGAATAGCCACAAAAGCAATTATAAATCCTATTACTATTTCATTACCATCTGGTAATCCAAGGTCAAAGTGGTCATATAACCTACCTTTTGGGCTATGTGAATTTAATGGTAGAAATAACATTAAACCACAAAACGACAATAAATATCTCATAACATATTATCATTTGTAGCCATACCATAAAAAAAGGTGTGAGTCAATCCCCATTGTCTATTCGGAGGTATCGCCAAACACCTATAACCTACAACAAGGAAAGCCCACACCTTATGGTATGAACATTCACTCCCTTGCTTTTGAGGTTAAATTCTTCTAATTGGCGATTTTCCGAATAACATCAAGCAAGAAGCAAACACTTCTTTTTTCTAATATGTCTTAGTTAAACTTTTATTTCATTAGCAAATCATTATTGTTTCATTTCGCAAAAATATAAAATTTTTCATGTATGCAAATATGATGTTGCTACTTTTTGATATAACCAAAAATATTAGATACCATAGGTATGGGCTAAATCTTAATTGTATTACAAAGGTAGTTTTATTCCTGTAATTATTATAAAAAGGCTTTAAATTTAATAAATAAGTTACCAATCCAAAATTTCAGCCATAACATATAATCCAAACAATGTCAT
>NZ_JADYTJ010000147.1 GCF_021531075.1 Bacteroides caecigallinarum
ATGTTTTTGGGGTTTTTCGGCGAAACAGCTCGCCAAGCTCTTCACTGTAAGTCTCAAGATGGTGTGCCAGCACATTATCCAAAAAAGCGGGCACACTCATGTCATCACTCAGAAGGGGAAGGATACGAGCCAGCCTGCAATACATGTCATAGCTGATATAGGTCTGCTTTCTGTGTACGGACTTCTTTCTGTCCAGAAACAGTTCCTTATACATTTCCACCTTCTCTTCCAGTCCGGGGTCAGCGCGAATCGTCTTGCGGGACTTTTCCTGTCCCTGTGTCTTTACTTCCGGCACATTTTTTTCCTTTTCTGTGACAGGAAGAACATTCTCGCCGACATCTGCTCCAGATTTACCACAGGAAATGGATTCACTGGCCATCATGTCCTTCAAGGCATCCTCATCCACCTTGAATATCTCTCTTTTCTTTGCCATAGTTCTTATCCCGGAAATATGATACGTTCCATCTCCTGGGCAAAAGCCTCAAGACGGCTGTCTTTCAGTAGTGATTCGGAAGGAGGAAGAAGGGTGCAGCGGAAATGCTGTCTGGAAGAGGGTGTCATTTCCTTGTTGAAGCGTTCAAGATCCGGAAGTACGGTTTCAAAGACCTTCAACCCCATACGGAGCACTATTGCATTATACATTACATACAGTTCTTTTGAAGTACGGCTGTCCATACGGT
>NZ_JADYTJ010000148.1 GCF_021531075.1 Bacteroides caecigallinarum
ATGAAAGCCGGGAGTACCTGAAGTGCGTAACCGCAAGGAGCGCCCTAGGGTAACACTGGTAATTGGGGCTAAGTCGTAACAAGGTAGCCGTACCGGAAGGTGCGGCTGGAACACCTCCTTTCTGGAGTGATACCGTTAAAATAGAAGGTTTGTCCTTCTTGTACTACAGCAAGTTTGTTTTTATTATATAGTCCTATAGCTCAGTTGGTTAGAGCGCTACACTGATAATGTAGAGGTCGGCAGTTCAAATCTGCCTGGGACTACATAGACAGAAAGTCAATGTTTCAGGTAGTAAATCTATCTGAAAAATACATCGATAGAAAGTCAATGTTTTCAAGCATCAAAACTGATTGAAAATATAATAAGAAAAAAGTTGCTTTTTTATTTGCGAGTTCAAAATAAAACACTTACCTTTGCACCCGCTTTGAAAAAAAGAACAGCACGGGGGATTAGCTCAGCTGGCTAGAGCACCTGCTTTGCACGCAGGGGGTCAACGGTTCGAATCCGTTATTCTCCACATAAAAAAGATCTTTGACATGATGTAACAAGCTGAAAAATAAAAATTTGGTCAAAACCAAAAGAGCTAAAAGTATATATCATCCGCTCTGTTTAAAAACAGGGTGTGTACGTGATAATGAAAGT
>NZ_JADYTJ010000149.1 GCF_021531075.1 Bacteroides caecigallinarum
TTCAACCTGTCGGGTGATCATATCACAGAATTTCTGGCCGTTTTCTTCCTCACCCCTGAAATAGGCGGCCATCATCAGCAGGTTCTTGTTGTAATAATGCACCCATTTGTCATGGAAATGTGCGCCGAGAACCTGTCCGAATGTTTCCTGAAACAGTTCCAGGGTCAGATCCTCGTCCTGTCTCCTGTTGTATTCCCATATTGCCAGAAGCAGCATGTCATTGTAATTCAGTCTCATATTGCGTTGGTATTTGAAATGGCCATTATGATGTTGCAGCAACCGATTTTCCAGACATTCTCCTTCAGCTTTCCGTTGTTTACCAGTCTGTCGTATGCCTCATGCACAAACCTGTATGCAGGCGAATCATATCCGATACCGTGCAGATGTGATGTCGTCGCCACATTTATCCGTGATGCCATCATGGAAAGTATGTCCTCTTTCCCTGCCCGGCGGTTGCTGAAGGCATCCAGTATATTCCGGTGGATGCACATTCCGTATCTGGCACGGTAATATTCCATTTCTTCTTCATCGGTGAAGGAATACACCTCTTCCGCTATCGTATCCTTTACAAGACGGAATGTACGGCCTCCTTTTTTCAGTATGGCT